>PSRM01000248.1 GCA_003176045.1 Verrucomicrobiota bacterium
CACGTCTTGTTCAAAGTCCGCGCCCGCGGCCTGCCCAAGGATCTGCCGGAACAAATTACTGCCGACGTCAGCCAGCTCAAGATCGGCCAGGCCATCCACTTAGGCGAACTCAAAGCCCCGCCTGGAGTCGAGTTTATAGGTGACAAGGCCATCCCCGTCATCGCCGTAGCCGCGCCGCGCACTGAGGAAGAGGAAGCCGCCGAGGCCGCCGAGGCCGCTGCCGCAGTGCCGGGCGAGGTCGAAATGATCAAGGAAAAGAAAGAAGAAGGCGAGGAGGGTGCCCCGGCTGCCAAAGGCGCCGAAAAGGGTGCCGCCAAACCCGGCGAAAAAGCGCCGGCCGCCAAGCCCGGCGAGAAAGGCGCTGCTGCCCCTGCCGCCAAGGGCGCCGCTGCCCCCGCCGCCGACAAAAAACCCGCCGCCGCGGAAAAGAAGAAATAACCCCTCCCTACGTAACAGCCCAGGTAACGAGGCTCTGATCTTTCGAATATCGGCTTGCACACCTTTTTCACCTCAAGCCGGGCGCGTTCCGTTGCGAAGAATCATAAATCATAAATCATAAATCATAAATCTCTACCTTATCGTTGGCCTCGGCAATCCCGGCCCAGAATACTCTCGCACTCGCCACAACGCCGGTTTCCTGGCAGTCGAGCGTTTAGCCGAACGCTGGCATGCCAATTGGACCAACCAAAAAAAGTTTAATGCCCGGCTGGCCCGCTGCGAACGCGCCGAATGCAAAATCATCTTGTGCCAGCCTCAAACCTTTATGAACGCCAGTGGGGATACAGTCGGAGCGCTCGCGGAGTATTACCATTTACCGCCCGAAAAACTGCTGGTGATTGTAGATGACGCCGATTTGCCGCTGGGCGAGTTGCGCCTGCGGCCTGGCGGCAGCAGCGGCGGCCACCACGGCCTTGAGTCCATCGAGCGCCGTCTTGGCACTCGCGACTATCCCCGCCAGCGTATCGGCATCGGACGCCAGGCTGGCGCGCGTGAAATCACCGATTACGTGCTGGGCCGATTTCATTCGACGGAAACCGCTTTGGCAGATAAAGTTTTGGACGTGGCAGCCGACCAGGCCCAGGCTTGGCTGGATGCTGGAATACAAAAAGCAATGAGCAAATTCAACGGGGTCGTCCCCGACCCTGAACAGAGCCGCGACCGCCCGCCGCGCCAAAGCGTAGCGAAGGTGGGTGAGGGAGCGCAAGCGAAGGAAAGAAAAGAAAAGTGAAACGTTACGAAGGTCTATTCATTCTCGAAACCGCCGGAAAAGAGGAAGGGCTGAAGGACACTATAGATAAAATTTCCGCCGAAATCACTTCCGCCGGCGGTAAAGTGGAAACCGTGCAAAAAATGGACAAACGCAATTTCAGCCGCGTTGCCGACAAAAAGCATAACGCCGGTTTTTATGTGAACATCATCTTTGAAGGCCAGCCTGCATTGCTCGACCAACTCAAGCGCCGCTTTGCCATGAACAACGACGTCTTTCGCGTCCTCTTCACCAACGCCCCAGCCCCCAAACCCATCCCCGCCTGACACCCATTCCCCACCTGACACTTGACACTTGACACCTGACACCCTGACACTCAACTCCTATGGCCAACTTCAATAAAGTAATCCTCGCCGGCAACCTCACCCGCGACCCCGAACTCCGTTACACCCCCAAAGGCACCGCCGTCGCCAAATTCGGCCTGGCCATCAACCGAAAATGGAAAAGCGACACCGGCGAGATGAAAGAAGAGGTCACATTCGTTGATGTCGAGGCTTGGAATCGCCAGGCGGAGGTTGTTGCGCAATATCTCAAAAAAGGCCGCCCGTTCCTGGTCGAAGGCCGGCTCAAACTCGATCAATGGGAAGACAAGAACACCCACCAGAAACAGAGCAAACTCAAAGTCGTTCTCGAAACCTTCTCTTTTATTGACACCAAAGGGCCTGGTGATGGCGTTCCTTCATCGCCATCGGCGCCCGCCCGCTCGGCCGCGGCTCCTTCTTCTCCCAATGATGCCTCGCCTGCGCCCGAACCCGAACCACCCGAGCCGGAACACGACGACGTTCCTTTCTAACCGACCGCCCCTTTCCAATTCACGTTTCACGCATCACGAATCACCCCAGCATCGCTCATTCACCTATTTAACTCATTTAACCCATTTAACTTATTTAACTCCTTCGCCCGTCACGTTTCACGTTTCACGTTTCACGCATCACGTTTCACGCATCACGTTTCACTCACCATGGCTAAAACCGAAGTCATCCTCGTTCACAATATCGTCGGCCTCGGCGGCGAATCCGACCACGTCAAAGTCGCCGCCGGCTACGCTCGCAATTATCTCTTCCCTCAGGGGCTGGCCATTCCCGTGACCGCTGCCAACAAACGGCGCCTCGAAGCCTTGAAGCAACGCCGCGCCGAACGGGAAGCGCATGAACTCAACAGCATGACCGAGCTGGCCAAGAGCCTGTCCAAACTCACTTGCATCATCGCTGTGAAGACTGGCGAGGATGGCAAGCTCTTCGGCGCTGTCACCTCGGGCATGATTGCCGACCAGTTAAAAACTCAATTCGAAGCAACGCTCGATAAAAGGAAAATTCATCTTGAACACCCCATCCGCGCGCTCGGCGAATACGATGTGGAGTTGCGCCTGCACCATGACGTGACGACCACCCTCAAGGTCCGCGTCGAGAGCACAACCCCCGTCGCCGCGCCCGCGCCCGAGGCCGAGGCAAAGAAAGAGGAGCCAAGAACCGAGAAACGCGGCCGCCGCCCTGAAGGCGCCGAGCACAGACCTGGACGGCCCGACAGAGCCGACAAGGGCGAAAAGGCTGACAAACCTGAAAGACACGCTGGACCTGACAGAAGACCCCGCCCTCCTGGAGGCGGACACCGCCCTCCGCGCGCCGAAAAATCTCCCAGACCCGAAAAGTCTCCCAAATCCGACGAGTCCCCCAAACCCGCCGAAGCCCCCAAAGCTCCTGAACAGAGCTAACTCATTGGAGCACGGACGGCCTCGTCCGCGCGCGGCGATGGGATTAAGCGAGTCGAGCCGCACTCCAAAACATTCCGTATTTCGTGGCGCCTATGAACGCGCGCCAGCGTCTTGGACTGCGCCAGTCCTCTGGCGCTTTGGCATCGGCCCGCTACCAATCTTTTATCTTCCGCGCCCGGTCCATCGGCTTCCCTTCCGGCTTCACCGGCAAAACCTGTTCTTCCTCCTTCTGCGCATCCAGTAACTGCTCTGCCTGTTCCTGCGTCATCTGGCCCGCCGCGTAAGCCGCCGCGTCCTTTTGCTCCTTCTCCTCCGAATCCTTTTTTTGCTGTCCTGACGCTTGGCTTGCCTGCTGCTGGTCCTGTTTATCCTTTTGAGATTCCTGGTTTTGTTGCTGCTCTTTATCGTCCCCTTTTTGTCCGCTTTTGTTCTGTTGCTGCTGTTTTTGTTGGTCCTGCTGGTTCTGTTGGTCCGGCTTGGGTTGATTTTGCGGCTGCGGCGGCGGTTGATTCGTCGGGACCAAACCAGCCAAAGCCTGGAGACGCTTATCATTGCGAAACTTCAGCAGCCCTTGATGTACCCAATTGCTGGCCGCTTCATTCTCCGCAAAAACGAAATTTGTCGCCGCAAAGCGAAAGTACTCATCGGTTCCCAGTACAGACCGATTGGTAATCTGCGCCGCCAACGGCATCGCTGCCAGCGTCAGGCTAATGGCTAATGCTTTCCACATTGGTAATACTCCTCAATCTATCCGTGAAATCCTGGTTTTTCTGCGCCGTGGCCGAATTGGTGCTGGCCGCTTCCATAATCCGTAGAGCTTCGCGAAAGTGGCCCTGCTTCACCTGCTCATCTGCCGCCGCCCTGGCAGCCCGCCCTGCCGCTTCGCCCGGCTTGTCTCCCCCATCCCCTCCTTCATTCTTCTCCGCCTCCTGCTCTTTTTTGAACTCATCCAGACGCGCTGTCACGTAGTCCCGATTGAATTTTGCGTCAGCATCCGCAGGAGCCAGTTTCAAACTCCACTCGAAATCTTTGATCGCCTTCTCCCATAGCTCCCTCCTCTGGGACTTCAATTGCTCGCCCAACCTGTATTGGGCATTCCCGCGATTGTAGTAGGCCTGCTGCTGCAGCTTCAAATCGGGAGTCTCTATGGCATCCGTAAACTGTTTGACCGCTTCGTGAAAAAGCCCCTTCCGATAATCCACCGCCCCCGTATTAAAGTGCAACCGCGGATCATCGCTCTTCTGCTCCAGCAACCTTTCGTACTCCTTCAGCGCTTGGTCGTACTTCCCCGCCTTATACTCCCGAAACGCGCTCGCCGGCGAGCCGAGCGCCGGCAAACACCAAACACCAAACACCGAAAGGCAAACTCCAAACACCAAACTCCAAACACCAGGGAAATTCCAAACACCAAATTTCAAAGCAGGTTGCCCGTTGGCTTTGGTGTTTGGAGCTTGGTGTTTGATGTTTGGCGTTTGATCTATGGTGTTTGGTTTCACGTTCATTCTGCCAAAGCCCTTTGCTGGGTGCCGACTCGCGACTTGGCTCTTGTCTCTCTCTTCCGTTCCGGCACCAACACCTCCGCAAACAATATCGCAATCGCCACCCCCAGCGGCCAATAATAACGCTCCTCCAACCGACGCGCCAATTTCTCCTTCCCTTCTGTCTTAGGCAGCGGCGCCAGGCATTGCCGATACAACGCATCAATCGTCCCCGCCGCCTGCAACGGCAAATAAACCCCCTTCTCCGTCGCCTTCGCAATCTGTTCCAGCAGATCCGGATTCAAGCGCGACATAATCGCCTGCCCCTGTTCATCCCGAATCCATTCACTGTTCCCCTTCGCATCCCTTATTTTCACCATCGAACCTTCCTTGGACCCGACCCCGATTGTGAATATTTGCAAACCTTCCTTCGCCGCCTTCGTCGCCGCCTCCACCGCACCAGAATCGTGGTCCTCTCCGTCAGTCAAAAGCACCAGCACTTTGTAATTATCCCCCTCCTTGAACGCGCCCAGCGACGTCTCTATCGCCGACGCCAACGCCGTTCCTCCCTCTGGAATCGTGTTAACATCCAGCGACTCCACACTCTGCCGGAACGCCGCATCATCCGTCGTCAAAGGGCATTGCAGGAACGCTGTCCCCGCAAAAGCGACCAACCCAAGCCGGTCCGACCGGGCCTGTTGCATCAATTCCATCGCCGCCAGTTTCGCCCGCGTCAACCGATTCGGCGCAATGTCCTCCGCTAGCATGCTCTTGGATGTATCAATCGCCACCACGATGTCCAGTCCGCGCCGCTTCACTTCCTCCCAAACCACGCCCCATTGCGGTCGGGCCAGCGCCAGGATCAGGCAAATCACCGCCAACACCAGCCCCGCCGCCCGAACTTTATCTCGCGTCGGAGACACCCCCGAAATCAACCCCGGCAGCAACCGCGCCTGAATAAACTGCGTCATCAACTCCGCCCGCCTCCGAAACGACCACCAGAAAAAAACCACCATCGCCGGCGGAAAAACCAGCAACAGCCAGAGAACTTGGGCGTGCGCAAAATTCATAACGACCTCTCCCGTCCAAAGTCCAACGTCCAAAGTCCAAAGGCAATCACCCAAGGCGGCCTCGGCCTTCTAGGAGCGCGACCTTTAGGTCGCTTCACCGCCCATACCCACGAGGGTCTCAGCATCTCCCCACACCGGCCATTAGCACCGCTGGTCGCCCCCCTCGACCCTCGACCCTCGACACTCCTAGCCAGACTTTGGTCCGTGGACTGTTGACTGTGGACTGTGGACCGGGGACTGTGGACTTCGGCCTTTGGACTGTGGACTGTGGACTGTGGACCGTGGACCGTGGACTTCGGCCCTTGGACTTTAGACTTTGGACTTCCGTTCACGGCAACCTCCTTAACTTCGTATGCCGCAACAAAATCTCCAGCAGCACCAACCCAAGCCCCGGCGATATCACCAAAGCAAACAATTCGCGATGATGCGTGTACTTCTTTATCTCCTTTTCCGTCTTCTCCAACTTGTCAATCTCGCCGTAAATCTCCTGGAACCGTTGCGTGTTATCCGCTCGGTAGTACTTCCCGCCCGTGCGGCTTGCAATTTGTTGCAACGTATCTTCATCAATATCCACCGGGAACAATTTATACCTCTTTTGTCCGAAAACATCCCGATAAGGCATCGGCGCCTGCCCGCGCATTCCCACGCCAATCGTATACACCTTCACGCCCAATGCTTGTGCCGCCTCAGCAGCGGTTGCCGGGGCGATCTTACCCGCGTTATTCTGCCCATCCGTCATCAGAATCACGATCTTACTTTTGGATTTCACATCGCGCAGACGGTTGACCGCCGTGCTGAGCGCCGATCCAATCGCAGTGGATCTTCCATCAATGCTCTGTCCGATCTGAAGCTGGTCCAGCCGCGCAACAAGAAAATCATGATCCAGCGTAAGCGGAATGGCGATAAACGCTTGCGTCGCAAAAACCACCAGCCCGATCCGGTCGTTCGGCCGCTTGTCAATGAACTTCTTTAATACCTGCCGCGCCATGTCGAACCGATTCATCCGTCGGCCAGGGACTTCAAAATCCTCAGAAATCATGCTCTCTGACATATCCAACGCCACTACAATATCCACCCCACTCGCCTTGACCTCCGTTTCACTCCTGGTCAACCGCGGCTGAGCCAGCGCAAAGATCAGCACCGCCAGCGCCAGCCACCGCATTGCCGCCAGAAATTGTCCCGCGCGGCTTTTGGACAAGCTCAGTATTGGCCGCACGAGCTGGACCGACGAATAAACAAACGCCGGCGGCTGCCCTCGCTTCCCCTTCAACCACGCCGCCAGCGGCACCAGAACCAAAAGCGGCAATAGCCATGGATGCCCAAAAGTCATCGGATTTCGGATTTCGGATTTCGGATTTCGGATTTCTCCGCGCTCGGCCCAACGCCCACCCCTTCCTCTGCCTGCGCATCCGCTAACTCTGTCTCGACCGGCTCCGTCTCCTCTACCAGCCTCACCGCCGAAGCATGGAGCTCGCGCAACTCCGGCTCGCGCGGTTCGTACCGGGCGAACTTCACCAGATCACAACTCTTGAGAAACTCCCCCAGGCTTTCCTTCTGGTCCGGCATCAGTAGATCGGTCGCCTTCAGTTCATAAAGAAATTCCTCAGTCGTTCGCTCCGGCGCGCGAAAATCGAATCGCTCTTCCAAGTACCACCGCACCGTATCAGAAACCAAAATACAGAATTCCCGCGGCTGGCCCAGCAAAGCCAAAGCCTCTTCCAGCCGCTGCTTAGCCACCACATGCGCCGGAACAACCGGAACTAGCGGCACCTCCCCCCGCCGCTTTTGCCAATACCGCCACGCCCAATAGACCAGCCCCGCGACTACAGCACACGCCAGACCCCACCAAAACCATCTCCACCCGCTCGCAATCTCCACCGGGGGCCTAATATCCCGCAGCGTGTTCGTGACCGCCGTAGCACTGAAAAGTGTGGTGTTAGTTGAGAGCATAGCCTACGATGTGCAGGTTCCCACACCGGTCCGACCAACTCCCCCCTCGACCCTCGACCCCCGACCCTCTTCCCACTTTGGACTTCGTCTCATCATTCCCATTCCTCTCATCACTCCCATTTTCCCGACCCTCCCCAACTTTGAACTTTGAACTTTCGACTTTGGACTTCTTGCCCCTGAAACCTGAACCCTCACCTCCGGACCGTGGACTTTGGACTTCGGACTTCGGACTTCGGACTTCGGACTTCATCTCACCCCCTCAACCTTCTCTTTTCTCTCGTCTCAAAAAACCTCCCCAACTCCGCCGCATAAGGCCGATCCGTCTGCAATTGGATCGCATCAATCCCCGCCGACCGAAACAACCGAGACAAATCTGTCTGCGCCTTTGCCTGTCGTTCAGCGAAAGCATTTCGCTTGCGCGGATCCCCTGTGTTAATCTCAACCACCTCGCCCGTCTCCGCATCCTTCAGCGCCAACCGCCCGAGCGCAGGAAGCTGCAATTCGCATGGGTCCGCGATCTGGACCGCCACCACATCATGCCGCCGATTCGCATGGCGAAGCATCGTCGAAGAAGCCTGCGCCAGCGATTCCAGCAACATCATCTGTGGCCGCAACCCGCTTCGCCGCCGTTCCGACGGTACTGCCGGCGACCCAATAAAATCCGACACAATCACCGCAATCGCCCGGTGTGGCGTCACCCGCATCAAAAATTCCAACGCACCGTTTAAATCTGTCCCTTGCCGCTGCGGCTCGAAGAAAAGCACTTCTCGAATCACCCGCAGCACGTGCCGCCGTCCTTTTCGCGGAGGAATAAACTTCTCGACCTCATCGCTGAAAAGAATAAGCCCCACCTTGTCGTTGTTTCGGATAGCCGAGAACGCCAGCACGGAAGCAATCTCTGCCGCCAACTCGCGCTTCGACTGCGCCCTCGAACCGAACAATCCCGACCCACTCACGTCCACCAGCAGCATGAGCGTCAACTCGCGCTCCTCCACAAATTTTTTCACGAAAGGATGGTTCATCCGTGCCGTCACGTTCCAATCAATCGAACGCACCTCGTCGCCGGGCTGATACTCCCGCACCTCATCAAAATTCATCCCCTGTCCCTTGAAAACGCTATGATACTGCCCCGCCAGCGTCTCACTCACCAGCCGGTTCGTCCGCAGCTCAATCTGCCGGATCTTCTTAAGTATTTCGCGCGGAATCATCTAACTGCGAATTTGGAGTGCGGTGCCGTAAAGCATTCCGCGGACTGCTTCGATATAGTCCCGTAGGGACGACAGAAAATAGCCCAGCGTTTCAACGCTGGGTTTAGGCCACGAAGTAGATTAAGTCCCGTAGGGACGGCAGAAGAAAGCCGGCATCTATCATCCCTGCGGGACTTAAGACCTTTGGGCTCCCTCTCCCAGCGTTGAAACACTGGGCTATTCTCGTCCATCCCTACGGGATTCGAACACTCAAATTGAAACACCATCTCGCTCAAGGAACAGGAAGTTCATCAAAAATTTTCTGTATCACCGTCTCGCTGGTCTTCTCCTCCGCCTCGGCCTCGTACGTGATCGCCACCCGATGCCGCAACACATCCATGCCAATGCTCTTCACATCTTGCGGAGTGACATACCCTCTACCCCTCAAAAACGCATATGCCTTGGCCGCCAAAGTCAGGCAGATTGTCGCTCGCGGCGAAGCCCCGAGCTGAATAAACTCCTTCACCTCGATCTTATGCGTCTCCGGCTCGCGCGTCGCGCACACCAGGTCCACAATATAATCCTTCACCTTGTCATCCACATAGATGTCGTTGATCACCTCCCGTGCCTTAAGAACCTGCGCCGGTTCGACCACCGCATGTGCTGAAGGCGTGCCGCTCGTTCGCGCCATCATTTCCAATATCTGCCGCTCCTCGGCGCGCGACGGATAACCGATCTTCAACTTCAACATGAACCGGTCCACCTGCGCCTCAGGCAGCGGATACGTTCCCTCCTGCTCGATCGGATTTTGCGTCGCTAAAACCAGAAACGGCTCTTCCAAACGGAAAGTCTGATCGCCAATCGTAACCTGCTTCTCCTGCATCGCCTCCAGCAAAGCGCTCTGCACCTTCGCCGGCGCCCGATTAATTTCATCCGCCAGCACCAGGTTCGCAAAAATCGGCCCGCGGCGCGTCGTAAAGGCGCCCGACTGCGGATTGTAAATCTGCGTCCCTATCACGTCCGCCGGCAACATGTCAGGCGTGAATTGCAGCCGCGAGAATTTCACATTCAGGCAGTTGGCCAGCGATTTGACCGACAACGTCTTGGCCAGGCCCGGAACCCCTTCCAGCAGCACGTGCCCATTGGCCAGCAGCCCGACAACCAGCCGCTCCACCAGATATGCCTGGCCAACGATCACCTTGCCTATCTCATTGAACAGTGGGCGCAAAAACGCCCCCGATTCCTGAACTGCCGCATTGATTGCGCTAATTCCCGTATTCATTGGTCGTTAAATCTACTGAGCGATGGACAAAAAACCAGAAAATGCGTTCAACCAATCCGCGCAGTTGCTATCTGCCTGTTTTTCTATTAATTTCTGGCGAGAATTGCGCCAGCAGCTAAAGTGCGTCTTCGACATGAAACCCGTCATGGATCTGGATGAAAGGCCTGGTAAGGTCGTTGGAAAAATCCGGCCACACCCCGCCTCAGAAACACTGGATCGTATGGTCGGCCGCTTTCATGCCATGGGCTTGAAATTGCCCTTTCCAAAGGGTGTTTTTCGTTTTAAGACGTTCGAAGAAGCTGACGCATGGGAAATGAAACACCGAATCGCGGCAGCAGTGAAACGCCTCCGCGACCACCAACACTAACCGATCTCGCCTCCATCTGTCCAACCCATGGAGCTGGATCCGTCCGAGATCAAACTCCAGAACTGGTGGGAAAAGCTCAAGGCTTTACTCAACCCCCGGGCCTGACAAAGCACGGCAAACCGGAACCAAACTTCCGGCCTGCTTTCTTGCGCTTGCAACCGCAACTCGGCACCATCTCGTTATGGCCTACCAGGAAAAGCAACTCCAGGAAATCTCACGCCAATTTCAAATCTACGGCGAAATCCTTCACGCCGAAACCTTCAAAATCGGCCACATCAACGAAACCTACTCCGCCACATATGACCAGGGCGGGACACGCGTCCGATATATCCACCAGAAAATTAACAAAAACGTCTTCAAAAATCCCGCCGCCGTGATGAAAAACGTGATGCGCGTCACCACGCACATCCGTAAAAAACTCGAAGCTCGCAACGTCCGCGATGTTACTCGCCGTGCTTTGATCGTCATACCGACCCGCAGCGGCCAATCCTACTTCCGCGATGCAAATGGCGAATTCTGGCGCACCTTCGTTTTCGTCGAAGGCGTCGAGACGCACGAAGCCGTCCAGTCCCCCAGGCAGGCCTTCCAGGCCGGACGGGCCTTCGGCGAATTTCAGCAACTCCTGGTAGATATCCCCGGTGAGAGGCTCGTCGAAACCATCCCCAACTTTCACCACACACGCAAACGCTTTGCAGCCCTGCAACGCGCCATCGAAAGCGACCACTACAACCGCGCCGCAGATGCCCAGCCCGAAATCACCTTCGCCCTCGAGCACGAATCAATTGTGGACGTGATCCTTAAAGCCATGGCCCGTGGCAAAATCCCCGAGCGCATCACCCACAACGACACAAAATTCAACAACGTCATGCTCGACGTCGTCAGCGGCGAAGCTATGTGTGTGGTGGACCTCGACACTGTCATGCCCGGTTGCGCGCTCTATGATTTTGGCGACATGGTCCGAACCACCACCAGCCCGACCCTGGAAGACGAGCCCGATCTGTCCAAAGTCCGCATGCAAATGCCCATGTTCAAGCGCCTGGCCGAAGGCTATCTCTCGACCGCCGGCGAGTTTCTCACTGCTGCCGAAAAATCATACATTGCTTTCTCCGGCAAACTCATCACCTTCGAAATCGGCATCCGCTTTCTAACCGATTACCTCAGCGGCGACACCTATTTCCGAATCCATCGCCCCGACCACAACCTCAGCCGCTGCCGTACCCAGTTCAAACTCGTCCAATCCATCGAGCACCAGGAGGAAGCGATGCAAAAGTACGTGGACAAGTTGTAGAATCCTGGTTGAGCCAGACGACTCTCATTAACACCGTGGCTTTAGCCCGGTGCCGCTTCGGGGCAAGGGCGTAAAAAACCGTTTCAACGGTTTTCGTGCTCGGCGTAAGTGGTCGCAGAAAACGAAAGCGCAGGAATGTGCGCACTCCAGCCGCTTCGCGCAACAAGATAGGGCCTTGAAGTCGCGAAGCGTTTGGAGTGCGGCGCATTCCGCCGCTTTCATTTTAGGGTTGCCTTACCGCTTCGATCATTCTCCGGCTCGGGCTAAAGCCACAGTCTTAATGAGATTTCTTCCGCCAAAGATAAAACACCGGCACCCCGCTCAACACAATCAAAAGCCCCGGCCAAGCCGTCTGCGTCTTGTAAAAAAGCAACACCACCGCAATCACACTTGCCCCGATCATATAAAGCGCCGGGACCACCGGATAACCAAACGCCCGATACGGCCGCTCCGCCTCAGGCCGCTTCCGCCGCAGCACGAAAATACCCGCAATTGTGACCACATAGAAAATCAACACCGCGAACACTACGTAATCGAGCAGGTTGTTGTACAAGTTCCCGTATGTTTTCACGCCGGTTTGCGTTCGCATTAAGACCAGCAGGCATGTCCAAACGCACTGAAGCACCAGCCCCACTCCCGGCACGTTCCGGCTATTGAGCCTGGAGGTCGCCTTGAAAAACAACCCGTCTCGCCCCATTGCGTAATACAGTCGCGCCCCGGCCAGGATCAATCCGTTGTTGCAGCCGAACGTCGAAACCATAATTGCCACCGCCATAATCACCGCTCCCGCGCTGCCAAACACCACCTCAATCGCCGCTGCCGCCACTCGGTTATCCGGCGCATGCTGAATTTTCTCCAGAGGCAGGATGCACAGATACGCAAGGTTCGCCAGCAAGTACAACACGATCACCAATCCCGTCCCGCAAGCCAGCGACAGCGGAATGTTCCGCCGCGGATTCTTTACCTCCCCGGCTGTGAACGTGATATTGTTCCACGCGTCCGCCGAAAAAAGCGACCCCACCTGCGCCACGCAAAACGCAATGAACAACCCGAACACCCCGCTCGCAGCAGTTAGCAACGATCCGCTCTCAACCGGTTCAACTCCTTGCGGCGTCCAGAAATTGCTGAAATTGGCCTTGATCGCTTCAGCGTTGCGCCCGAGAAAGAGCCCAATGAAAATCAACCCAATCAACGCCAGCGTCTTGGCCGACGTGAACGTGTTCTGGATAAGTTTCCCCAGCCGCAAGCCTTGCGTATTGAGGAACGTCAGCAGCACGATCAGCACAATGGCCACCCCTTGCTGCCACGACAGGCTCACGGCAAGATGGAACGGCAGCGGGATCGGTTTGATCAGATAAGCCGTGGACGAGATGTCTGGCGCAAGCACGCCCAGATAACTCGCAAACGCCACCCCCACCGCCGCGATCGTCCCAGTCTGAATCACCAGGAACGACGTCCAACCATATAAAAATCCCCACATCGGCCCAAACGCCTCTCGCAAATACACATACTGCCCTCCCGCCTCTGGCATCATCGCCGCCAATTCCCCATAACTCAGTGCCGCCACCACCGTCAGCAAACCCGTCACCGCCCAAACCGCCAGCAACCACCCTCCCGAACCCACCTGCCGCGTGATCTCCGCCGAAACAATAAAAATCCCCGACCCAATCATCGACCCCGCCACAATCATCGTCGAATCCACAAAACCAAGCCCCTGGACGAATTTTGTTTCCCCGCGCGCCGTTTCAGTCTCAGTTGTTGCCATCATAATTCATTTCGTAGCAGCCGAGGTAACGAGGCTCTAATTGTAATCGCTCAGTTATGGCAGGATCTCATTAACACCTGGCTTCAGCCAGGTGAAGTCGCCGCTGAAACCTGCATAAACTGTTTCAACAGTTTATGCTTTCCCACCACCACTGACCCATTACCTCTAATTTTCTCTTTTATCTGTGCGTCTTCGGGCCATTGCGTTATGTCTTATTTTTTCGTCAACCGGCTTCGCTGAATCCCATACAAAAAATAGATAAACAACCCAACAACCATCCACACAAAGAACCGTAACCAAGTGATCGCAGGCAACTCAAACATCAGATAAACACACGACGCAATCGCTCCCAGCGGCACCAGTGGCACCCAAGGTGTGCGGAAGGGGCGTGGCCGATCCGGCTCTATATACCTCAGAATAATGATCCCCAACGCCACCAAAACAAACGCGAACAGCGTCCCTATGTTCGTCAACTCCACTAATTCATTGATGTTCGCCACAGAAGAAAAGACAGCCACAAAAACGCCCGTCAGAATAGTCGTAACATGCGGCGTCCGAAATCGCGGATGCACCTTCGCAGCCCATCCAGGCAGCAGACCATCGCGCGCCATCGAGAAAAATATCCTCGGCTGGCCAGCTTGATACGGCACCAAAGCCGAAGTAGTGGCCACCAGCGCCCCCACCGCAATCACCCCGACAGCCCAATTCATGCCTAAGGCCGAAAACGCCGAGGCCAGCGGCTCTGCATTATCCAGCGTGTTCCATTTAGCCAAACCGGTCAGCACCACTGCCACCGCAATGTAAAGCACAGTACAAATCAGCAGGCTCGCCAGAATTCCAATCGGCATGTCCTTCTGCGGATTCCGTGTCTCCTCCGCCGCCGTCGAAACCGCATCGAAGCCAATATATGCAAAAAAGATTATCGCTGCCGCGCTCGAGATCCCTTTGAAACCATTCGGCGCAAACGGCGTCCAGTTCTCCGGGTGAATATACATCGCGCCGAGCCCAAGAAAAAACAGCACGATCACCAGCTTCCCTATCACCAGCGCCGTGTTCAGCCACGCCGTTTCGCGAATGCCGATCAGCACCACCCACGTCACAAACGCAACAATCAAAAACGCCGGCAAATTAAATATGATTGGTATCCCTCCCACCCTCGGCGCCGTCGCCAGCGCCAGCAGGTCCTGGCCTCCCAACTCGGCAAAGCCCGACAAATCTATTTCGTCCGATTTGAAAAACGTGGAAGCCGAAGCGCCCAGATTATGCAGCGCCTCAGAAAAGTGATTCGCGCTCTGAATCGCTGAACGGTAATCCGTTCCCAGCCACGCCGGCATGTGCAGATGGAACGTCCCCAATAACGCCTGGAAATAGCCCGACCACGAAACCGCCACCGCCGCATTACTGACGGCATATTCGATAATCAAGTCCCATCCTATCAGCCACGCCGCCAACTCCCCCAGCGTTGCGTATGCATACGTATAAGCAGAACCCGAAACCGGCACCATCGCCGCGAATTCTGAGTAGCACAATGCCGCAAACCCGCACGCCACCGCCACAATCAAAAATGAAATCACCAGCGCCGGCCCCGCTCCCAGGTGCTCTCCTCCACCCGCCGCCGCCGTCCCCGGCGTCGAGAAAATCCCCGCCCCAATAATCGCCCCCACCCCCAGGAAAGTCAGTTGCACCGGCCCCAGCGCCCGTTTGAGCTGCTGCTGCGGTCCGGTGGTTTCCCCAACCAGGCGGTCCAGCGATTTGCGCCGAAATAGGTTCGCGACAGGCATTGGGCCGCAAACCTATAGACCCTTAAGGCCCGGGATTCAATGAAATAAGGGTACGGACTTCGCAAATTTTATCCTCCTCGTCCTCGTTCTCGTCCTCGTCCTCGTTTTCTTCTATCTTCTATCTTCCGTTGCGGCGAAGCCGCATCCGGAGCGCGGACATTCCTGTCCGCAGCAGCTTCCAGCCGCCGAAAGGGCAGATTTCTGACTAAAAATGCCCGAAGTGCTGCCTTTCCATTCACTACTCACTATTCACTATTCACACAGCCCCTTTAGTTCCGGTTCCTTTCTCATTGTTCCAGCCCGGCCCCTCACCTATCCTCCTCCCAATGCCAGCCACAGTCCGTTCGTTCACGCGCTGGCCTCTCCTGGAAAAACTCCTCACTTTCTCCCGCTCCGGCCGAATCCCCTCCTTCATCGCAGTTGCCGCCTACCTCTTCCTCGCCTTAACCATCCTGGATCTCCCACGTCAGCCCTACAACGCCTCCCACGATCTATCCAGCCACGCCACCTTCGAATACTACAGCGCCCACCATCTCCAGTACGGAAAAGACATCTACCAAAACGTCGGCCCTTACGGCTACATACATTACGCTGAGACTTACTCCGGCCTTCTAAATACCCGAAAGATTCTCTTCAGGCTCCTGAGCCGCCTGGGGCTGTTATTGCTGGTCATCTGGATCAACCGCTATCTGCCCAGCAGCTGGATGAAGATTTGCTGGTGGACCCTCTTCGTCGTTTTCCTGCCCATCACCGACACACAGAACCCTTTGCCACACACTCTGATCGCAGGCTATCTCGATTGGGCCCAGGTGTTCGCTGCTCTCACTATTTATCTCGGGGCGCTCTTTCTCTTCCAACCGCGCAATGTTCCGCTTTTTCGCTCCCTATCCTTTTGTGTCATCCTCTTGCTGGCGTTCCTGGCCCTGACCAAACATACCTGCTTCGTTATGGCGACGGCCGCCATCTGCGCCGTTTCATGCCAAAGACTATTCCGTTGGCAACTGCGACCGCCCAAAGAAGAAAGTCGCAAGACCTCCGACCCTCCAGACTCGACTGCAATAACGAACACCGAAAAACCATCCATCCTCGACCCGCCTAAAGCCGAAACTCCCTTCGCACGCGATTTCGGCCTCAGCCGGCTGATTGCGGTGATTTCTCCCTTGGTCATCTATGCCGCATTGATCGTGGCTCTTTGGGTCGACGCAGCCCAACACCCGTTGAACCTGCCCTCTTATATCCGCGGCATTGTGCTCTTCTCATCAGGTTACAACGAAGCCATGGCGTTGTCGCCCACCCCAGCAAACCTCGTGCTCGGCCTGGTCGTGCTGGCGTTGTTGCTCGCGCGCACTGCCTATAATTTCCTCGTGCTCAAACAGGGTGCAGGCCGGAGCCTCCTCGAGCTTTCCCTCCTTTACGTCGCCTGGAAGCACGGGTTTGTCCGCGCTGACGCAGAGCATCTCATGACCTACTTTTTCGAAACTTCCT
The DNA here is from genome assembly GCA_003176045.1 of Verrucomicrobiota bacterium. Lineage (GTDB taxonomy): Bacteria > Verrucomicrobiota > Verrucomicrobiia > Limisphaerales > UBA8199 > PSRM01. Next base: position 16,632 of record PSRM01000248.1, read on the forward strand.
TTTTCTCGATTTTATTCTCCCTTGCAATCCTTGCCCCGCCCGAAACCGCCAAGGCACCTAACGTAGGGCAGGCGTCCCGCCCGCCCCCCAACCCGCTCCGTCCCCTGTCCTCCGTCCCCTGTCCTCTGTCCTCTGTCCTGGCCGTCCTCTCAACCTTGCTATCTCTCTCCGGCATCTGGTGGAACTCTGACAACTACGGCTATCGCCTCGGCCATATTCCCGAGCGCATCACCAATAACCTTTCCTGGATCTTCTCGCCCCAAAAAACCACGGCCAAACTCGATGCCCAACTCAACGAAGTCGCCCGCGCCTGGGACCTGCCTCGCATCAAAGCCACCGTCCACGAAGCCCGCGTTGATTCTTTCGGAAATAATCCCGGGCCAGTCCTCCTCAATCGCCTCAACTACAGTCCGCGTCCTATGCCCGTGGCCATCGGCGCCTGTAACGAGACCCTCCAGCGCGCCAACGAGGCCTTCTATCGAGATCCACGCACCGCCCCGGACTATGTGATCTGCTACCTCGGTGTGGTGGACGAGCGCGCCATCGTGCAGCAAGACGCTTTGGCCTTGCGCGCACTACTGGACGATTATCACCCCCTTCTCATCGAGAAGGGCCACGTGCTCCTTGGCAGGAACAAAGCGGCCGGAGCGCCGAACTCCGTTTCGGCGCGGCCCTCCGTAGAAGACCACAACCACCAAGGCGGTCCAATGCACCTAGCAACACCGACGGCAGCCGACGATTCTCCCTCGGACTACAATCCCGATCTATCGGGGCTTCGAGAGGGGGAAGGGGCCGAAGGGGAGAGGGTCGGGGTGAGAATTCCCCGGACTTTACCGCACATTGAACCCCCGAACGTACCTTTGCAGGACAAACGGTCGGCGATTCTCCCTCTCCCCTTCGGAAGGGGAGAGGGTCGGGG
>PSRM01000362.1 GCA_003176045.1 Verrucomicrobiota bacterium
ATCATATCCGGGAACAAGGTCCGATATTGCTCGGCACGGGGCGCATTGGATTCGCCCTGATACCAGATGGCACCCTTGATGCCATAAAACAGCAGGGGCGCAATCATACCGTTGTAAAGATCAGACGCCCAGGGCTGACCCGGCGCCTTGTCGTTGAACTCTTTTCCTGCTTTCAGCGCCTCGGTTTTCCGTTTCTCGTACTCAGCCATTTGTTTCTGCCAGTCCGTATGTTTGTCAAGGATCTCGGTTTTATAACGTTCATTTACTTCCAGCGACGGCCTGCTCATCCACGCTTCCGCCGGTGTCCCGCCCCAATAGGTCCCGATCAGCCCCACCGGCACGTTCCGCGCTGCCTGCAGGTCGCGTCCGAAATAATAACCGACAGCCGAGAACGAATCGGCGGTTTCCGGTTTCAGCATCTGCCAACTCGAATTGATCAACACCGTGGGGCAGTCCGCGCGGGTCCTGGGCACTTTGAACAGGCGAATTTGAGAGTTGGTCGCTGAAGCAACATCGGGGTCAGCTTCGAAAGATTTTTTCAACGGAAATTCCATATTGGATTGTCCGCTGCAAACCCACACCTCTCCCACCAGCACATTACTGAAACGGAGCGAGCGCCCCGTGATGTGACCTCTGGTCTCGGCGGTCACGGTCAGAACGTCCGGACCGCCCGCCTTCAATGAATGAAACACGGCGCAAAACTTGCCATCCTTCGCGATGGTGGTGGCTTTGTGGCCCCGGATGGTGACCGTGATCTTGTCTCCATCGTCCGCCCAGCCCCACACCGGCACCGGTTGGCCCTGCTGCAGAACCATGTTGTCCGAGAATAATGCGGGCAACTTCAGCTCTGCGCGGGCGCTGCCGGCTAACAAGCTATGAAGGACGTAAGGGACAAAAAGGACCAAAGCGAAGCGTTTTGATTTCATTGCCAACAGTCGAACTGAGCGCGCGGCTTGCGTCAATTACGAAATCGCTTCCGGGGAAGCAGGTGTATTTCACCAGTCTAGCTGAGCCTCCGGGGCGGTGAAAGTAGCGCAGGTTTCCAACCTGCTGTATCGCCGATTTCCAATCGGCAGGCGTGGGAAACTCCGGCGGCTATGAAATTGTCGTGCGGTCTGCAGGCTGGAAGCACTGCGATACAGCAGATTGGAAATCTGCGCTACCGGGAGAGCGCCAGCTTTTTGGTTCTTCTTATCGGGGAGAACTCCGTAGGAGGACGTCAAAGGAACTGGTTCTGTCGTCCCTGCCGGGACTTACTTACCGCCGGACGCTATACCCCAGCGTTGAAATTGAAACGCTGGGCTATTGTCTGCCGTCCCTCCGGGACTATGAATGTGGCCAATTGGCCACAAAATCTGGCTCTGCTCTCAAGGGAGGGATTTTCTCCACTTTAGAACCGCTTCCGCCATCCTTTTCGCCACTACTGGCTGCGAATCGGCCAGATTTGTTGTTTCGTTGCCATCGGCCTCCAAATCGTAAAGCTCGATCCGGGAGCGGTCTGCATTGATGAGCAGTTTCCATTTGCCGGCGCGCATGGCCACGTTTGGGCTGCGGTCGCGCTTTACGCGCGGGAAATCAAAGGAATTTGTATTGCGTCCGTATTCCCAGAAAATGGGGTGCCGGCGCACCAGGGTCTTGCCGAAGAATGCATCCGTCAAGTCCTCGCCATCAAACGCCGCTTCCTTTGGTGGCAAGGTACCCGCGAGATGGCAGAACATCTGAAAGAAATCTGTGGCGTGCATGACGGTTTTGTCGTCCACGCGGCCTGCCGGGACGTGACCAGGCCATCGCACGATCAAGGGCATGCGGTCGCCGCCTTCGTAAAGGCTCAATTTGCTTCCACGCAAGCCGCCTGCGCGTTTGCCGCCGAATGTCGGCAGAGGACCATTATCACTGGAAAAAATGAGAATCGTGTTTTCCTCGAGACCAAGTTCCTTAAGACCTGCGAGCAAGCGTCCGACCTGTTTATCGTATTCGCGCAAGACCTCTTTGAAGTTGCCCTGCAATGCGCCATCTTTCTGGCTCCAATGGTCCAGGTCCGTGCCGCGCGGGATCCAGGGCGTGTGGACGTCGTCCGGCCAAAGATCGACGTAACAAGGCTGGCCTTTGTGGCGACGCAGGAAATCGAGTGTTTTGTCCACGAAATATGCGCTGCGATCCCAACGCTGGACTTTGTCGTATTTGGACCATATCCAGTTTGTGGCAGTGATCGTGGGATCGGGTTGAGGACTCTCCCAGGTGCCGGCATGCTCATCGAAACCATATTCGTGGAAGGGAGGCGCATTGGTGACATCCCGGCCTCCGCCCATGTGCCACTTCCCGAAGTGGCCAGTCAGGTAGCCTGCTTCCTTGAGGGTGCGGGCGATGGAAGGAGCTTTTGGATCCACAAAATCCGCCTGCTCGCATTTGCGGTTCCCGGCCCGTGTCTGGAGATAGCTGGTGATGTGCCAGCGCCCGGGATACATGCCGGTCAGGAATGCCGTGCGCGACGCCGAGCAGATGGGCGCGGCACAGTAGAACTGAGTGAACCTGGTTCCTTCGGCAGCCAACCGATCTATGTTGGGCGTGGGGACGAATGCGCCTCCGTAGCAGCCGACATCGCCGTAGCCCATGTCATCGGTGAGAAGAAAGATGATGTTGGGTTTTTGGGACGTTTCGGCGTGGGTGGAGAGGACGAAAAAAGGTAGAATAGCGGCCAGGCAGATTATTTCCAAAGCTCGACTTAACCAATGCGGTTGGATTTTGTTAGCGCAAGTGCGCTGCCCGGTGCGCCCTGATTGTAGGGCAGGCTTTCGAGCCTGCCGGTTCAGGGGGCTTTTTAGCCCCCTGAACTTCTGCGCCCCAAGGGCCGCGGCGCTGAAAAGCGCCGCGAACCGGCAGGCTGGAAAGCCTGCCCTACATGGCTGGGCGCCCCCTGATAATACGAGTCGCTGCATTGATTTCGGTTGATACTCCCAGGAATTGGCTGTTGGATAAATCACAAATCATGAACCATAATTCATAAATTGATGCGCCCTTTGGTCGAAGAAATTTGCGGTCATCATACGCCCGAGTCTCTGGTACATGCGCTCGGAAGCGCGCCGGGTGTTGTGTTGTTACGTAGCGGGTTATTTGAGATGGCGGAAGCGCGGTATTCGTTCATTGCTGCGCGTCCGTTTCTTACGTTTCGCTCTTTTGGGTCGCGGTGCGAGTTGGAGGCCGGAGGGCAGAAGCAGATCCAGTTTGGCGATCCGTGGCGGCTGCTGGAGAGTCTAATGTCCAGGTTTGAATTGCTGGACGAAGTGGACCTGCCGTTTCCGTTGGGTGGCTGCTTTGGCTACTGGGGATATGATCTCAAGAATTTCGTGGAACCGAAATTGAGCCGCCGCGCCGTAAATGACCTCGAATTGCCTGATTGTCATGTTGGGTTCTATGACAGCCTGGTTGTATTTGATCATCGGCTGGGGAAGACGTGGATCGTATCCACCGGGCTGAGGGCAGATGGATCGCGCGACGCGGGGCGAGCGCGAGAGCGGGCGGAGTTTTGGAAAGGATGCCTGGGTTGTGAGTTGGCGGATGCTGGTCAGACCGGCCAGGGCCGGAGCGCCGAATTCCATTTCGGCGCGGCGGGGTATCCGCATGGTCGCGCCGAAACGGAGTTCAGCGCTCCAATAGCCAGCGGGTTGACTTCCAACCTCTCCCGAGAGCAGTTCATTTCGCTGGTCGAGCGCGCCCAGGATTACATTCATGCCGGAGATATCTACCAGGTGAACCTCTGCCAGAGATTTTCTGCCTGCTGGCCCTTTTCAGGCTGGAAGCTGTTTGAGAACTTGAGCACGGTTTCGGCCGCGCCGTTTGCCGCGTATCTGGATTGTGGCGATTTCCAGGTCTGTTCGGCATCCCCGGAACTTTTCCTTCGACTGAGCGGCCGCCATATCCAGACTCGGCCAATCAAGGGCACGCGGCCTCGCTCGGGGGACAGCACACGGGATGCGCAGTTGAGCTACGAGTTGCAAACCAGCGCAAAAGAGAACGCGGAACTGGTGATGATAACGGATCTGCTTCGCAATGATCTGGGCAAAGTGTGCGAGTTCGGCTCCGTGCAGGTACCTGAGCTGGCGCGGCTGGAGCGCTATCCGCAGGTGCAGCACCTCGTTTCGACCGTCGAAGGGCGACTACGGGAAGATGCGACGCACTTTTCTGCGTTTGCCTCGTGCTTTCCAGGGGGCAGTGTCACCGGCGCGCCGAAATTCCGGGCGATGGAAATCATTGATGAATTGGAACCGGTGACGCGCGGGCCTTACACAGGCGCGCTGGGTTATTTGGGTTTTAACCGTGAGAGTCAGTTAAGCATTGTGATTCGAAGCGCCATTTGCCGCGATGGCCTGACGTTCTTTCATTCCGGCGCGGGTATTGTAGCAGACTCACGACCGGATGCTGAATATGAGGAGACCATGGCGAAGGCACGGGGATTTTTCGAGGCGTTGAATTTTAACGCAACGGTGCGAAGAGAGATCGAATTTAACGCAAAGACGCAAAGACGCAAAGGCGCAAGAAAGCAGAGGTCAACCGCGAATAGACGCGAATCGCGGAAATAATTCGCGTCTATTCGCGTTCATTCGCGGTTGACCTTCTTATCCGCGTCCTCAGTTCCTGGTCTGACGTTCCACGTGAAGGCCAGCAAAATGATGCCGGCGAAGGTGCAACCCAGCACGGCCCACAGTGCGGGGTCCCAACCGTAGCGCTGGGCGATCCAACCGAGGCCTTTGCCCTGGATCACGCGGCCGATGTAGCCAAAGAGGCCGACAAATCCGGCGGCGGTTCCAACGGCTTTTTTCGTGGTGAGGTCCAGGGACATGACACCCGAGAACATTACCGGCGTGTAAACCAGAAAACCGATGAGTCCAAGCAGTGTAAGATCCAGCCATAACATTCCTTTGGGCGTAACGCGAATGGCTGCAAAAGCGAACAACAATGGGATCATCGCAAAAACGCTAACCCGTCCTCGCAGGCCCCCGAGCTTGTCCGAGAGCCAGCCCATGGTCAGCATCCCGGCGCCGCCTGCGAACTCTATAATGAGTGTGCTCCATCCACCTTCAACCAGGGTTGCGCCTTTGATTTCCTTAAGGTAAGTCGGCCCCCAATCCACCATTGCGTAGCGGGCGATGTAAACGAACACGTTCGCCAACGCCAGGATCCAGAGCATTTTGTTCGGGAGGATGTATTTTAAGAGGAGTTCGCGGAGGGTGAGGTCGGGCTCTGGGGAAGGAGGGGCGAGGGTCGAGCCGCCTTCGCGGTGCTTCGGCGCGCCGATGGGTCGGGGGTCGGACAAGGCGGATGGTGGATGATGGATGATGGATGATGGATGGTGGATGGTGGATGATTGAGCGTGGGTTTGCTGGTATTCCTCAATTGGGGGCAGGCCGACGGATTGGGGGGTGTCGCGCATGCGCCAGAAAAGGTAGATCGCGCAGACGGTGGCGATTGCGCCGGGGACATAAAAGGCGGACGCCCAGCCCCAATGTGCGGCGCACTGTGCGGCGAGGTATCCGGCGATACCGCCGCCAACATTATGCGAGGTGTTCCAAAAACCGAAAATGGCTCCGCGCTCTTTTGCTCCGTACCAGTGCGACAGGCCGCGGGTGCAGGGGCCGTAGCCCATGCCCTGGACAAAGCCATTGAGGGTCCAAAGCAAGACGTGCCAGTTGAGCGTCCAGCGCAAATTGACCCAATAGAGGTGCCAGTGCAAAGTGTAAGTCGCATGCTCTCTGACAGCGCCGAACATAAAATTCAAGGCGGCGGTCAATAACATGCCGGTGGCGACGTATTTGCGCGCGTCGCAACGGTCGGCCAGGCAACCCATGACGAATTTTCCGATGCCGTAGGCCAGCGCGGTGCCGGCCAGGATGTTGCCGATCATTCCTTTGTCGTAATGAAGCGCATCCCCCATTTCCTTGGAGACCGGGGCAAAGTTGTTGCGGACGAGGTAGAAGGTGGCATACGCGATGAAGGCAGCTTCAAAAACCTGCCATCGACCGTGGGGATACATCTCCGCGATTTCGGCGTCGGAACGGCGCGGGATCGGCGGCGCGGGATGGAACCAGCGGAAGAATGAACAGGAGGGAACGGAGGGGCTCAAAGCAGGAGGTAAATAAGTTAAATGAGTTAAATCGGTTACATGGTTACATGGTTACATGGTCGCATGGGTGCACACGGTGCCCTTCAGACGGGCGTCGCGTAAATCGTAAATTGTAAATCGTAAATGCGAAGGGATTAAGATTAAGAGAAAGATTAGGATTAAGATATCGACTCTCTGTTTTCTCTGTTAACTCCTGTTAAGTTCTCAGCCTTTGGTAACGCTCGAGCTCCGCCCCTCGGATCTCAGGCGGCCAACCGAGCAACTCACCCATCCAATCCGCCACCCGCTCAGCCATCTGTTGCGCTTCGGGAAAGTAGTAATGCCAGCTTGTGCGGCGCACCATAACGTCGTCCAAATGCACCGCCCATTCGCTTCTGACATAGTGCTCTACGAGCATATGGCTCAACTCCGGTGGCGAAATGGCGCTCACGCCGGTGGCATCGTCAGCGGGGAGCAATGGTTCGTCCGCTGTTCGGCAAAGGGAGAAGGCGGGTCGAGGGTCGCGGGTCGAGGGGGCGGCTGTTCCCCCCTCGCCCCCCGACCCTCGACCCGCTTCTTTTTTCAGCCAGTTCACGATTTGATCCACGGTTTCTTCGGCCATCAGCCGATAAGTGGTCAGCTTGCCGCCTGCAACGTCCCACCACCCGCGTTCTGGGCAGCGGATTTCGTGGGCTCGCGATATGTCCGATGGTGTGCCATTGGAGCTGGCGATGAGTGGACGCAACCCCGCCCAGGTGCTGATCACATCAGATTGGCCGAGGCGCGCGTTGGGGAAGAACCTGTTCGCTACCTCCAGCAGATAGCGAATGTCATCGGGCGCGGCGCGGACATCGTCCAAAGAACCGGTGTAATCTGTATCGGTGGTGCCGAGGATTGTGCGCTTGCCCCAGGGAATTGCGAACAGGATGCGCTGGCCTTCAGTCATTACTAATGCGTCCTGCACGGGGATACGGTCTCGATCCACCACGATGTGAACGCCTTTGGTTAACCGGAGATTGACCGCGCTATGAGGCAAGCCGTGCGCCCAAGGGCCGGTCGCGTTAGCAACGGCGCGCGTTCGCACCAGAAATGCTTTTTCCGCGAGAGAATCGCGGAGCTGGCAGATCCACAGAGACATTCCATCGTGTTGCTTTCGTTCGGCGTTCTCGAATCGGCAATAGTTCAGCAAATGTGCGCCATGCCGGCTGGCGGAACGGAGCGTGTCGAGCACGAGCCGCGCGTCATTAGTGAAGCCATCGTAATATCTGACCGCCCCCTTCAATCGAGTTGGGTTGAGGGTCGGCACTTGGTTCAGAGTCTTCCTAAGATTAAGCCATTCGGATCGGCCCAGATTTCGGCCGCCGCAAAGCAAGTCGTAGAGCTTTACTCCAATTTTCAATTGCCAGAGCCGCCAATGGCGGTCGCCTGCATAAGCCGGGAAAATGAAAGGCAGCGGCTCTGCGAGATGCGGCGCAATAAGGTGCAGAATCTTCTTTTCGATGCTGGCCTGGCGCACGAGTCCCAGGCGGCCTTGAGCCAGATAACGCATGCCGCCGTGCAGCAATCGGCTGGATCGGCTGCTGGTGCCGAAGGCGAAATCGTGTTGTTCCACGAGCCCAACGCGCAGCCCGCGCATGGCGGCGTCACGCGCGATGCCCGCCCCGACGATGCCGCCACCGATGACCAGGAGGTCGAGGGGCGAGGTGGTGAGGGACTCGAGGGTTTGGGGGCGGGAGGGCATCCGAGCGGAATGAGTTAAATGAGTTAAATTGGTTAAATTGGTTAAATAGTTACATGGCTACATGGGGAGACCCCATCTGCTTCCGTGCGCGCAATAGGACCATGAACGCGCTCTCGCATACACGCGGCCGACGTTTCTCCCTCTCCCCTTCGGAAGGGGAGAGGGTCGGGG
>PSRM01000107.1 GCA_003176045.1 Verrucomicrobiota bacterium
TTTGTGCCGAGCGGCAAGCCGACCAAGATCACCGCTGGGGCCGAGTTGAACGTGATGGCCAGTATCAGCGGCGATGGCAAGAACATCGTGCTGGCGCTCAACCCGAAGGTGAACACGGACGTGCAATTGGTCAAATATACGACCCTTTATGACTATGATCAGACCGGAAAACAGCAGACTGCGTTCGACATCAACCTGCCTCAATACCGAACGCAGGAAATTTCGACTCGCGTCTCGGTAAAGTCTGGAGAGACAGTGGTCATGGGCGGTGTGCTGGAACGTGAGCGGACGACGTTTGTCGAATCGGTGCCGGTGCTCGGCGATATCCCAATCCTGGGCGCGCTGTTCCGCCGGAGAACCGAAGTGGATACGCCGCGGTACTTGCTGATATTCGTCACGGCCACCATCGTAAAAGACACGGGCGAATTCCTTGTTTATGAAGACGACAGCTCAAAGACCAATGCGCCGGCAGTGCCGAAATGACCACGGACTACAGGACCACAAGACCACGGACCACTGACCACTGACTACTGACAACGGACTACTGACTTTCTCCCGTGCTCGCCCGCTCGCTGCCGACTTTGGACTCTGGACTTCTTGTCCTCTGTAGGACCGCTCAGCGGGACGAAGGAGGATGGACTTTGGAGCGAGGCTTTGAACTTTGGGCGCATCTTGATACTACCACCCTGGTTGGCAGCAGTCGCTGGGGGACGGAGCGCGGCATTTATGCCGCTTCACGCCCCGAACGCATGGAAGCGCCTGGGTTATCAGGAGCGTTCATCGCGCTACGGACGGTGAAGCGGCATAAATGCCGCGCTCCTGCACGGTGGCAGTATCATGCACCCTTGAACTTTGAACTTTGAACCTTGAACTTGATCGTTGAGCACTGACCTTCCGAAATTTGGCCGGCTTCGGCCGCCACGGCGTCGTGTGCTGGCGCTGGATGCCGGCAGCCGGCGCACCAAGTTGCTGCTCGTCGAGAGCGATTTTGGGCGGGTGCGAGTTATCAAGGAGGAGATGCTGGATTTGCACCGGGAGGGCCTGGTTTCTGCCGAGGAACTTAAGGCGCATCTTCAAGCGCGGCTGGAAGATTGGGGCAATCCGCCGCTGGCTCTCGCATTGCCGCAGCATCTTTCCATTTCGCAAGTGCTGGAGTTGCCGCAGGCGCCCGAAAGCGAAGTGGCTAAGCTGATCGCTGAGGAAACCGTGAAGCTGGGTGGGGTGAGCGAAAGCAAAATCATTTACGACTTTGTGCGCACGGAAACGACCGTGAGCGGACGCCAGCAGTTCTGGGTGACGCTTTGCCGGGAGGAGGACATTCGTGAACGGATTCAGCAGGCGGAGATTGAGAAGGAAAATCTATGCGAGATCACTACCGTCGCGAACGCGCTCATCGCGGCTTATCGCGCCACCGGAGTTTCTTCGCAACGGGTTGTGCTGGCGGAAATGGGGGCACAGACGACGGTGCTGGTGGTGCTTCTGGGTGGAGAAGGAGTTTTTGCGACCAGTTTCCAAATGGGCGGCGATTTTGTCTCTCGCGCGCTGGCGCGCCTGAAGGGTTGCTCCGAGGAAGAAGCCGAAAGGCTCAAGCGAACGACGAACCTTTTGAGTGGCCCGGATGCGCTGCCCGAGTTCTGCGCGGTTGTGGACGGATGGGCGTCGGAGTTGAAGCGTCAGTTGGCCCAATGGTTTGAGCATCATTCTGGAGAGGCGCCGAACCAATTCAAATGGTTCGCTTCCGGCGGCGGCTTCGAACAGCCCGGACTGCTGGAGTATTTGCGAGGCAAGGGCGGAGTGGATTTGCGGCCATGGCCGGCGGGAGAGGACGGAGGTCAGGGGTCGGAGGTCAGGGATCGGAGGACAGAGGACACAGAGCAGAGGACAGAAGTCAGGAGTCAGGGTTCAGGGTTCAGGGGGCAAACGGCAGACGATGGAGCAAGGCCTGCCAAAGGCTTCGAGGTTGCTTTCGGCACGGCGCTGCAGGCCCTGGGTTACAGTCCTCAGCCGGTCTCGCTGCTGCCGCAGGATTACCGCCGCGCGTGGCAAAAGCGGCTCAATCGCCAGCGGCTGGAGTTGGCCAGCCTGGCGGTCCTGGTTTTCTGTGCAGTGCTGCTCAGTTTTGAAACCTGGCAACAGAATTCTATCTTTCATCGTAAAGAAGCCTTGCAGAATAAAATCGAAGCTGCGCGCAACGCGGTGCAGGAAAATGAGGCGCTTTCCGGTGAATTGATGGCAGAATACGCGAACCTCCGGCCAATATTTCTGCGGCAGCAAAATACTCTTGATACGCTGAAGGCCTTGTCACAGTTGCAGCAATCGCGCAGCAACCAGAATTTCTGGTACGTTTTGGTTGCCGACCAACAGAGCTATTTCAGTCTCAGTTCAGGCTTTTCCGGCACCAATCGCACCGCCCGGACAAATAACATCTCCGCAATCGCCCCCCCCTCGACTGCATCCGCTGACGCTCGATACTCGCGCAGTGACCCATCCGATCTTTCTGCCAGACAGGAGGGGTCCCCGGCGAAGCCCGGTCTGATAACGGAACTTTGCATCCCCGGGGACGCCGAAGCCGCTCGCGCTGTGTTGGGTCAGTTGGTCGAGCATTTGAAACCACGGCCCTTGTTCGCAAACGTTGACCAACTGCCTCGCGACCTGCGCCGCGACCTGGCTGATCCCAAGGTGACCATTCCTGACCGCGACTTCGTCCTGGCCCTTGATTTCGCAGACACGCGTTTCCTGCAGCAGCCTTTGGGTGTGAAACCCGCTTCTATGAGGACGACGCGCAACCGAAAGTAAGCCCAATGCAAACACCAAACGCCAAACACCAAACACCAGAGAAACACCAAGTCCCAAATCTCAATCACTTCAAGGACGCTTCTCGTGCGATTGGAGCTTGGTGTTTGGATCTTTTTTGGTGTTTGGTGTTTGGTGTTTGGTGTTTCAACCGAACGCGGCATTTGGTGTTTGGTGTTTCGTAAAATGGCTTCTTTTCAGGAATACAAACGGCGCAGCCTGGTTCCGTTGGCGGGAATGGGCTTGGCGGCCTATTACCTGCTGGTCTTTTTGCCGATCGAACGCCGGGCAGAAGGGCTGGATGCACCCCTGCGGCAGGCCAGGAAACAACTCTCGATGTCCATGCACCAAACGAACGGAGGATTTGATTTCGCCCGCCTTACCAACCAACTGGCCGAGACCCGCTGCGCTCTCGATCAACTCGATAACGCCCGACAGAAAGTTGCGACCCGGCTGGAGCCTGGAGCCGTTGTGCGGGCGCGAATGAGTTCGCCCTTCCATTACGTCGAGTATGAAAACGAGCGCAGCAAATTGATGGAAAGCCTGGGCAAAATGGCCAAGCAGCAAGGGGTAAGCCTCGAACCGGAAGTGTTCGCCGGTTTCCCCGAATATACTGCGGACATGGAGCAACCTTCTTTTCTATGGGCGGCCCTGGCGCTGGCCGACAACTTCGTGACGTGCGCCCTGCAAGCAAAAGTTTCTGCGCTGCACTGGCTGGAAACCCCGGTGGCCCTGACCAACAACCCTGCCAACGAGCCACCCGGACACTGGACCGAGATCCCTTTACAAGTCGAGTTCACTGCGTCGGCGCTCAATGCCACCCGGCTCATCCAGAGTCTGCCGTTGCGTTCGGACGAAATCCGCGCCGCAGGCCTGCCCGAGGCGCCCCCGGACAAGCTGCCTCTGTTTATCGAGCGCCTGGTCATCCGCAAACAATCTCCCGACAAACCTGACGAGGTCCGGGTCTGGCTGCGCCTGGTAGGGTTCGTTTCACGCGAATGAAATCCTGCGAAAACACCATTTCCTGTAGGAGACGACGTAAGGAGTCTCGGAATTGCGGCCGGATTCCAAAAGAGACTCCTTACGTCGTCGCCTACAAAGATACTGCGTTGCCGAGGGGTTTATGAAATTCATCGAAATCCTGCGGAGCCGCTGGTTCGCCCTGTGTGTTCACGCGGGCGCGTGGTTGCTGCTCGGCCTTGCTATCAGCCAACTCGGCGCCGATACTCCGAATTTCAATGATCGGGAGACCGGTTCTGCTTACCCGCAAAGTCCCGTCCCAGTCGCGAATCTCGATTCGCTCTTTCCTTCTGTCACTTCGTCCAACTCCCAATCCAGCACCAATCAACTGAACCCTTTCTTTTCGACCTACTTTACCCCCACGCCACAACCCCCAGTGCCGCCGCCCACGACCCGCAAAATTGAACTGACCTACCTCGGGTTTTACCAGAGCGATCACGGACCAAAGACGGCGATGGTCAAACTGGCCGACGGTTTCGTCACCTCCCCGATCGGCTCCAAGTTGGCCAGCAACCTCTACGTGGCACAGCTCTCTATGCAGTCCCTGCTTCTGACCAATCCCTCCGCCCAAACAAATTTGTTGACGGTAAATACGAAGAAGGAGATCGAGGTGCCGCTGCACTGATCTGCTCTTAATCTTAATCTTTCTCTTAATCTTAATCTTCCCTCCCCACAGGCTGCAGCTTTGAGCTATGGTTTTCCAAAAGCGAAGGCGTCTAAAGCTAGCGGCTCTCGCCACTTTTGTGGTTCTCCTGTTCCTCCTCGGTCTCGCTTATTTTTTGTGGAAAGAGCCTGAACCAGGGTTCCAAGGACGCTCTCTGTCCGAGTGGCACCGTATTTGGCTTGATTCAGTTGACCTACGCCACCCTTCTTTAGCGCGACAGCAGGCAGCCGAGGCAGCCATTCGACAAATCGGGACTAATGCCATTCCGCTCTGCCTGGATCAGTTCAGACGTCAAGCCAGGGGATCCTATCAAGTTATTGCGGTATTGGCCAACTGGCTGCCTGAGCGAGTCGCTACCGGAGAAACCCTCTACTCGTTGGCGAATCACGGCCACACCTTCCACGCGAGCAGTGTCTTCTACATCCTCGGTTCTCGAGCCAGTCCGGCACTTCCGCAATTGACCGAGATGATGTACTCAACGAATCCAGCCCTGGCTAGGGACAGTGTTTGGTGCCTGGGATATCTCGGCAAAGATGGGTTGCCACCATTGATAGCCGCACTCGACCGGCCAGACTTGCCTTGTTGCCCTCAGGCCGAGCGCCGACTTGGCACCGAGGAGGTGATCCAGCGTTCGGGGACTAATCTTGCGGTTGCGGTCCCAGGACTCGTGAAACTGGCGATGAGCAAAGACTCGGAGTTATGCGCGAAGGCAGTGACGGCCTTGTGCCAAGTCTCGCTTGAGCCGCAAGTTTGCATTCCTGCGCTTGAATACAACCTGAGTTCCTACGATCGGAAGGTGCGCTTTGCTGCTGTTATGGCCCTGCTCCGTTTTCGAGCGACCAACAGTTTGGCATCAGCCTTGAGCAACACAAATGAGAACGTACATCGTTGGGCGCGATATAGCCTCGACAGCCTCCTGTCCGGGACGAACATCTATGGATCTTCGGTGCCCGCCGCGTGGTGGGTCACCAATGGCGCCTTCTTTTCTAAAACCGACTCGGCCGTTGCGCCGACAAGAAATCCCTAGGAACCGTTCTCGCGGCCTTTCCTTGTAAAGTTGCTGCGAAATCGAGAAGTGTTATTTGAGCCTCCTAACGTCGGCTGCTACAATGGAGGCGCGTAAATTGTAAATCGTAAATCGAAAATTCACTGGCATGCCGACCTCAGCCGAAACAGCAGCCAAAGAAGCCGGCGATTTTTTGCTCGAACAGGGCAAGATCAGCGAGCAGCAGCTTGAGCAGGTCCGGCGCCGGCAACAGCGGTTGAACCTGCCGCAGCATCGAGCCATCCTCGACCTCAATTTCGCTTCCGAAGAAGACACCTGGCGGGCGCTGGCAGCCGCCAGCCACTTGGATTACGTGGATCCTGTTGCTCTCGATCTGCCGCGGCCAACGCTTGATCTCGTTCCTCTCAAATTTATTTTCCATTACCGCCTGTTGCCCTTGGACGGTGACGCCGATTCTCTGACCCTTGCCATCAGTGAACCGCCACGCCAGATGGAGCAGGGCAATCTCCGCCTGCTGCTGGGCAAACGGCTCAAGATTGTCCTGGCTACCCCGAGTGCGATTCATGCGGTAATCAAAAAGCATTTTGGGCTCGGGGCGGAAACCGTCCAGAAACTGCGCGAAGAACGTGGTGGCACGGAGCTAAACCAGGAAATTGTTTTCGACCTGCAGGGCAAGGAAGCTGACTCCGCCATCGAGGCCACTGTTTCTGCGTTCGTGGACCAATTGCTCCAGGAAGCGTTGCGCCTGCGAGCCACGGATATTCACCTTGAGCCCTACGCGAATTCCATCCGCCTCCGATACCGGGTGGATGGCATTCTGGAGACGGTTCCCATGCCGGCGGATATGCGACAGCTACATCCGGCCGTGGTCTCCAGGCTCAAGATCATGGCTGGCTTGAACATCGCGGAAAAGCGCCTGCCGCACGATGGACGTATTGCCATGAAGACCGGCAATGAGGAATACGACCTGCGCGTCTCGATTGTTCCCACAAAATACGGCGAAGCCGTGAGCCTTCGCATCCTTGGCCGCGAAAGCCTCTTTCTCGATCTTGGGCAGCTTGGGATGGAACCCGGCCAGGAAGCGATTTTTGGGCAACTCACCGATCTTCCTCAGGGCATGGTTCTTCTCACGGGCCCGACCGGCAGCGGCAAAACTACCACGCTCTACACGGCGCTGGCCCAGGCCAACGATGAGGGACGCAAGGTCATTACCTTCGAAGATCCCATCGAATATCAACTCGAAGGCACCGTGCAGATCCAGGTGCGCGAGCAAATCGGCCTTACTTTCGCGGCGGGCCTCCGCTCGGTCCTTCGGCACGACCCGGATGTGGTGCTTGTCGGCGAAATCCGCGATTTCGAAACCGCCGAAATCGCTGTGCGGGCCGCTCAGACAGGCCATCTGGTACTCTCGACCCTGCACACCAACGACAGCATCAGCGCCGTTACGCGCTTGCTGGAAATGCGCATCGAGCCTTATTTAATCGCATCCTCGCTCGTGTGCAGCATCGCCCAGCGCCTGGCTCGACGCATCTGCCGCCATTGCGCGGAGGAGGATCGAGACGTTCCCGCTCATACGCGCGACGAAATGGCTGCTGCGCTGGGTATTCCTGCGGCTGAGGTTAAAGCTTCGAAAGGCCGCGGCTGCGTGGAGTGCAATCAAAAGGGCCATCGCGGCCGGGTGGCCATTTACGAGCTCTTCCTGGTTAATGAAGCCATTGCGGACTTGATTCAACCCGGCCTGCGCACGGGGGAACTGCGCGCCGCCGCCCGCAAGCTTGGCTGGCGTTCTCTGCGTGAGATGGCCTGGCTCAAAGTGCAGCGCGGGCTGATCCCTATCTCCGAGCAGGAACGGTGGACCCGGCAGCTTGATCCGTCAGCCTTGTTGCGCCGGTAGGAGGTGTTGCTCAAACTTTGTCGTAAACTTTGTCGTCAACTTCGCGAGCCCACGCCTCTCTTCCTCGCGCTCGGCTGTACAAATAAAGAAGGCGAAGCACTTGCTGCTTCGCCTCGCTAAGAGCTGTTCTCCTGCCTTGCGACTAGGCCGCCTGCGGCGCACGAGTTCGACAAAGTGGAGGACTAAGTGAAGGACAAAGTGCTCAAGCCGCTGCCGCCTGCTCCTTCTTCCACGTCCGTTTCGGCGCTTTCACAACCAGGCCCTTTTTGATGGCGCTGGCCGAGACGCGGATATAGCGCACTTCGCCGTTCACCAGGGCTTTGACCCGTTGCAGGTTCGGCAAGAAACGGCGTTTGGTGATCGCGGTCACGTGTGTGCCGATACCGCCGCTTTTTTTCGATTTGCCGCTGCGCCAAATGATGCTGCCCTTCATCGGGCCTTTGCCTGTAAGTTCACAAATTCTGGCCATAACAATCCTGTTCTTTCTAAATAAAGGTCGCCAAAGGTATCAATTCCCGAGGGGTTTGCAAGGAGAACTTCTCATTTTTGGTATCCCCTCAGTGACGGCGGAAAACGGCTGAATCACTTTGTCACTTTTTCCGCATTTTTTCCTTGCGCTGGTATGTATATGATAGTATATACATACTATGCCGAACTCAAAATCTCCCGATACCCTTCTCCGCCAGAACTTTCTCCGCCAACTCGCAAAACTCTGGCCCCCTATCAAAGGCTCCCTGGCCGAAGTCCGCAAACCCTGCATCCGCCCCAACTGTCCGGCCTGCGCTCGCGGCGACAAACATCCCGCTTACATCCTGTCCTTTACCGACAAGGGCCGCCGCCGTTGCATGTACGTGCCCACTGAATTGGTCCCGCAGTTGCAGCAGGCTTTGCGCAACGGCCGAGCCCTCGAAGAGTTCCTCTATCAGTTGGGACCAGAACTCTTGCGTCACTACCGCCGCCAACGCGACGCCCCTAAGTCAACCTAACCCCTACGAAATTCGACGCCTCTTATTGCCCCGGCTGTCTGGAAAAGCAGCTGATCATTGACCGGCTGCAAGAGGAGAACGCTCGACTCAAAGCGCGCCTGCGCTACCAGCAACGCACCGCCAAGGAGGGGCCCTTTGGCTCCTCGACTCCCTCGGCCAAGATCCCCATTAAACCCAATGCCGCGCCGCAAAACTCACAGCGTCGCGGTGGTGCCAAACCCGGCCATCGGGGATACGGGCGGCGCAGCATTCCCAACGATGAGATTACCCGTGAGCAACGGGTAGCCGGACCAGACCAATGCCCCTACTGCGGCGCTCCCCTGGACCCCAAGGACAGCAAAGCCCGCACCGTTATTGATGTGGACCCAGTCCGTAAAGAGGTTATCCGCTATGAATTGGAGCAACGTGACTGCGCTCGATGCCACCACACCTTCACTGCTCGGCCCGCTGGCGTTTTCGCCAAAAGCCTTTTGGGCAATCGATTGCTCGCCTATGTGGCCGTCGAACACTATCTGCACGGGATCACGCTGGGCCACCTCAGCACTCAGTTGGCTCTGGGCCAAGGCACCTTGTGGGCTGCTCTCCATCAGTTAGCCCGGCGTTTTGAGAAAGTACCCGAGCGCTTGCTCCTGGAGTATCGAAGCTCTGCGGTCAAACACGCCGATGAAACCGGCTGGCGCAATGACGGCCTCAACGGCTACGCCTGGCTCTTTTGCTCCGCACGGGTCAGTTTATTCCGTTTCCGGCACAGCCGTGCGGGCAGCGTTGCCCAGGAGGTCTTTGGCGCTAAACACCTTCCGGGAGTTTTGGTGGTGGATCGTTACAAAGGCTACAACCAAACTCCTTGTGCCATCCAATATTGCTACTCGCACCTGCTGCGTGAGGTTCAGGATTTGGCCAAGGAATTTCCCCAGGTGGCAGAGGTCTTGGGCTTCGTCGCAACTCTGGCACCGCTGCTAGCCGACGCCATTAAGTTACGCGCTCAAGGGCTGAAGGAGCCGGCGTTTCGGCAGCGGGCGCTGGAACTCAAGCTGGAAATCAAGTCTTCGATTTATGCTCCGGCCCAGCACCCGGGCATTCAGCGGATCCAAAATATATTCCGTGAAAATGCCTCCCGGCTCTACCACTGGTCCAAGAGCCCAACCATCCCCGCTGAGAACAATCGCGCCGAACGCGAACTGCGCGGCTTGGTCATTGCTCGCAAAATTAGCTTCGGTTCGCAATCCGAGCAGGGTGCCCGGACGCGTGAAATACTCATGAGTGTTCTGCACACTCTTCGCAAAAGGACTGAGGATGTCTTCGGCGCGTTTAACCGCTGCCTTGATGCTTTGGCAGAAGAGGAAAAACGCGATCCCTACCAACTGTTATTCGACTCCTCATGAGAACCGTCGGAAATCCGCCGTCACTGAGGGAATACCATTTTTGGAACGCCGAACTCCGTTTCGGCGCGATG
The DNA here is from genome assembly GCA_003176045.1 of Verrucomicrobiota bacterium. Classification (GTDB taxonomy): domain Bacteria; phylum Verrucomicrobiota; class Verrucomicrobiia; order Limisphaerales; family UBA8199; genus PSRM01. The sequence goes on from PSRM01000107.1 coordinate 9,817, forward strand.
ATCTGACCGTTCGCTTCACCCCGCCGAAATGGAGGGCGGGCCGCCCCGGCCTTCGGCGCTCCGGCATGGACAAGAAAGGGGAAGTCCTGGACAAAAAATGAGAAGCCGCCGCCGGGCGGCGGGGGCATTGTGGCACAGCATTTAATCACAAAAAGAAAGGCACTATTATGACTCGATATGTGACACTGCTGCGCCTCACCGAAGAAGGCGCCCGCAATATCAAGAAATCCGCCGCGCGCGCTGCGGCGTTCCGCGAGGCCGCCGCCAAATCCGGCGTGCGCGTCGAGGCGCAGTACTGGACGACCGGCGCCTATGATGGCGCCCTCATCCTGAGCGCCGACGACGAGGTTAAGGCCCTCCAATGCCTGGCCGCCCTGGCCGCGGCCGGAAACGTCCGCACCGAAACCTTGCGGGCATTCGAAGCCAAGGAGTTTGAAGGCATTATTTCGAAGTAAAGGAGCGCGGACGGCCTCGTCCGCGCGAATAAGTAAGTGGAGGATGGTGACAAAAAGGAAGAATAAGAAGATCCCCTTCTCTGTTTTCTCCGTTTCCTCATGTTAAAACTTCGCGCGGACAAGGCTGTCCGCGCTCCAAAAGAATACGCGCGGATGAGGGCGTCCGCGCTCCCATAGTTTATGCCAAAATACAAAATCGCATGGCTGCACGGTGATGGCATCGGGGTAGATGTCCTTGAAGCCGCCAAAATAGTCCTCGATAAGATCGCCCTCGATGCCGAATACATCCCGGGCGACATCGGTTGGGAATTCTGGTGCAGCGAAGGGGACGCGTTGCCGCTGCGCACCATTGAGTTGTTGAAGAAAGTGGATGCGGCGCTTTTTGGGGCCATCACATCCAAACCCGCCAAAGCCGCCCAGGCTGAGCTGGCGCCCAAGTTGCAGAATAATGGGCATGTGTATCGCTCGCCTATCGTGCGATTGCGGCAGGAATTCGATCTCTACACCTGCCTGCGTCCCTGCAAGGCTTATCCTGGCAATCCGCTCAATTTCAAAGAAGAGATTGATCTGGTCGTGTTCCGCGAAAACACGGAGGACCTTTATGCCGGAGTCGAGTTTTCACCCGTGCCCGGCGAATTGGCGCAACTGCTCTCGAAACTCGCTCGTCCATTCGCGCCTTTTTCGCAGGTGCCGCCGGATCGTTACGCTATCTCCTGCAAAATAAATAGTTGGACAGGTTCCGAGCGCATTATTCGCGCCGCCTTCGAGTTCGCCCGCAAGCAGAAGCGCCGCAAAGTCACCATTGTTCACAAGGCCAATGTCGTGCGCGCCACCGACGGTTTGTTTCTCGAAGCAGGAAAGAAAGTTGCTGCCCAATTCCCCGAAATCCAAATGGATGAGGCGAACATAGACGCCATGACTATGTGGCTGCTAAAGAACCCATTCAATTACGACGTGCTGGTGGCGCCGAACTTGTATGGCGACATCATCTCAGACCTGTGCGCGCAAATGGTCGGCGGCCTGGGCTTTGGCTGTTCGGCCAATATTGGAGACAAGCTGGGAGTCTTTGAACCCACGCACGGCTCAGCGCCCAAGTACGCCGGACAATACAAGGTCAATCCCATCGCAACGATCCTTGCCGCCAAGATGATGCTCGAATGGCTGGGCGAGACGAAAAAAGCTTCCGTGCTCGAAAGCGCAGTCGCCAAGGTCATCCAGGAAGGCCGGGTGCGTACATACGATATGGGGGGGACGAACAGCACGTTGGAGATGGCGCAGGCCATTGCGGGCAAGCTTTAAGTTCGTAGGCGTCCGAGGTTTCGGGGTTAGTAGGAAAACGAAAGGGCGGGAATGCCGCGCAGTCCAAACGCGTTGCGAGGCCGGACGCGCGTATGAAGTCGCGCAGCGTTTGGAGTGTCCCGATTGCAATCGGGACCGCTTTCGTTTTAGAAATCATTAAGGTCCATTCCATCGCAGAGGAATCGCAACACGAAAATGAAAGCGGCGGAATACGCCGCACTCCAAACGCTTCGCGTGATTTGTTGCCAGTGTGCTAAAGCGCGCATCTTCATATGTTCAATCGGCCCGGGGTAGGCATCAATCCCGTGCCTAGTAGCGAGGAGCCATAGCCGGAACTTTGCCAGAGCGGGATCTTCGTCGCGTAGCGATGGCACGAGAGTAGCCGTGGGCTTGAGCCCACGGAAACGGATTGAAAATGAAGGTTGCGTCGCGCAGCCACGCTTGAATCGAACAGTTATAAAAGCTGGTCAGACATCGCTACGCGACTCAGCCATCTTCCCCTCGCTCACCGTGGGCTGAAGCCCACGGCTACTTTCGTTGTGCCGCTAAGGCGGCCACACAATCGGCGCTGGGAGGATTTTTGGTCACTGAGTGGCCAGGCCAAAAAATGAGAAGCTTTGGGCAAAGAATGCGAAGCCGAGTTTTTAATTTCGAGAGAAGGTAGCTCACTTAAAGCATGAGAAAATCACAGACTCTCCGAAAAGCCATCATGGAGCGCCGGGCGGTGGTTGTGCCGGGTTGCCACGATGCGTTGAGCGCCAAAGTTATCGAGGCCTGCGGGTTTGAAGCAGTCCAAATCTCCGGCTACGGGTTGGCGGCCTCGCTGCTGGGGAAACCGGACGTGGGATTGGTCCAGATGAAGGACGTGCTCGATCTGACTTGGAACATAACCGAGGCGGTGCAAATACCTGTCATGGCGGACGTGGACACCGGCGGTGGCAATGCGGTGAACGCGGCTGCCATTGTCGAGCGCCTCATCGCCATGGGCGTGGCGGGCATGAACATCGAAGACCAGGTCTTCCCGAAGCGATGCGGTCACATGGCGGGCAAAGAGGTCATCCCCGCCAACGAGATGGCCGGTAAAATCCGGGCTTGTACCGAGGTCCGCAACCAGCTGGATCCGGAGTTTATCATCAACGCGCGCACGGATGCATTCGCCGTGCACGGTCTGGACGAGGCGGTGCGTCGCTCCAATCTCTACCTGGAATCCGGCGCGGACCTCGCCTTCATTGATGGCATTAAAACCAGGGCCGATATCGAAAAGGCGGTGAAACGGCTCGAGGGCCCGCTTTCAGTCAATGTCATGGATGGCATCTCCGGAATGAAAACCGAGTTGGTGCCTATCCCTGAACTTGCGGCCTTAGGCGTCGGGCGCGTCTCGATACCGGTGGCCTCGATCATGGTCGCTCACAAAGCGCTGACCGCCTTTTTCACGGCCCTGCGCAAATCGCCCTCAGGCATTTTGCCCGGCCAAACCCAGTGGGTTTCATCCTTCGAGGAATTCACTGATTTCCTGGGCCTCAAAGAATATCGCAAGCTCGAAAATGAGTATCTGCCGAAGGAGAGGATGGAAACGAAATATAAAGGAACGACTAAAATCGTCGGGTAGCCGCGGAGTGAAACACCAAACACCGAACACCAAATACCAGAGAAACTTCAAACTCCAAACATCAAACATCAAAGAAATCCCAGTCTCAGAGTAACCGTAGCCGATGGAAGGCAAGAGATTGTAGCCCATCAATCCCCACGAAGCCACTAATCCATTAATCCAATTTTCCACCATTCCACCATTCCATCATTCCAATTTTCCACTATTCCATTTTCCCAATGACTCTTGCTGAAAAAATCCTCGCTCGCGCCTCCGGTGTTCCATACGTCAAACCCGGCGACGTGGTCGAGCCCAGGGTGGACCTGGCAATGTCGCACGAGAACGCCGCCCTGGTGCTGCACCAATTCCATGAAATCTTCAAAGGCTTGGCATTCGAGCCGCAGCTTTGGGATCCGTCCAAGGTTGCGATCATTTTCGACCATCGCGTGCCTGCAGAGTCGCCTAAAACGGCTTCCAACCAGAAGCGCGTGCGCGAGTTCGCTTCGTGGCAGGCAATCAGCAAATTTCATGATATCCGCGGCGATACGGGCGGCATCTGCCATCAGGTGTTGCCGGAAAACGGCTACGTGCGTCCGGGTCAAGTTGTCGTAGGAACTGATTCCCATACGACCAGCCACGGAGCACTCGGGGCGCTCGCGTTCGGCATCGGGGCGACCGAAATGGCCAGCGTCTGGTCGCTGGGCCGCGCGCTCAATGTCGAGGTGCCGGCTACGATCAAAGTGGTGGTGAGTGGAAAATTCAAACCATTCGTCGGCCCTAAAGATTTGATCCTTCACCTCATTGGAAAAATCACTGCCCAGGGCGCCAATTTCAAAGTGCTCGAATTCCATGGACCCACCATCCGGACCATGAGCACCTCGGGCCGCCTGGTTCTCTGTAATATGTCCGTCGAGGCGGGAGCCACTGCAGGCATTGTCCCGGCGGATGCTGAGACGGCGCGCTATTTGAAAGAAGAAGCCGGTGTGACCGAGGCGCTCGATCTGGTTAGCCCTGATGCTGATGCCACATACGAAGCAGTGATCGAAATAGATGCCAGCGGCTTGGAACCTCAAATCGCCTGCCCGCACACGGTGGACAACGTAAAACCCATCACCGCAGTTGCCGGCAAGCCAATTCATCAGGTTGTGATCGGCTCCTGCACCAACGGCAGGCTGGATGATCTCGAAGTGGCCGCCAAAATCATTCGTGGCAAGAAAGTCTCGTCCGGCACTCGCATGTTGGTTTTTCCAGCATCGGGCCGCATTTATCGCCAAGCCCTGGGCAAAGGTTACCTCGGAGCCTTTGTGCAGGCCGGGGCGGTGGTGATGAATCCCGGATGCGGCCCTTGCCTGGGTGTACACGAAGGGGCATTGGGGGATGGCGAGGTGGCCCTCTCCACCACCAATCGCAATTTCAAAGGCCGCATGGGCAATCCCAATTCGGAGGTGTACCTCTGCTCCCCAGCCGTGGCCGCTGCCTCTGCCCTTAAGGGCGTGATCACAGATCCAAGAGAAGACCACTGACCACTGACCACGAGACCACTGACCACTGACCGCGCACGTCCGAGGACGGAGCTGCTTGAGACCAGATTAAGATTGAGAGAAAGATTAAGATTAAGAACTTGCGGTCTGGCCGCACTCTTTGCAGGAACGACGATCCGAATTTAACTATTTAACTCATTTAACTTTATTTAACTACTCGACCGTGCGTCACGTTACGCTTACCACGCTTCACGCTCCACACGCTCCACGCTCTATGCAAGTCACCCTTACCCTTGCCAACGATATTTCCACCGACATTATCTATCCGGGCCGCTTCATGGCGACGGTACTGCCGTCGGAGACGCCACAATTTGCTTTTGCTGACGACCTGGCCTTCAATGGCCGATTGAAAGCGAAGGAAGTCCCGGCCGGCAGTGTGATTGTCGCAGGGCAAAATTTTGGTTGCGGCTCGTCGCGCGAGCAGGCTGTCTCCTGCTTGAAAGGCCATGACCTGGTCATCGTGGCCAAAAGCTTCGCGCGGATCTTTCTTCAGAATGCAGTGAACCTTGGTTTGCGGGTTGTGGTCTGTCCCGGAATCGAAGCGGTAGAAGGAGACAAGTTGGAAATTGGCGCAACGTTGGTCCGCAACCTGAGGAGCGGCAAAGAATTCCCGGTGATCGCCCTTCCTCCCTCTCGGCAGTCGATTATTGATGCAGGCGGCCTCATCGCCTTCACGCGCCAGCGATTGATGCAGCTCAAGAAAGCCGTTTAAGGATTTAACGCAAAGGCATTGCAAAGGCGCAAGGTTTGACTTGGATTTCCAGGGCTGCTTTAGGGGACGACGTAAGGAGTCCTCTTCTCCAATGCAACGCCAGAAAGGGACTCCTTACGTCGTCCCCTACAATCTGTCGCCGTTTGGAAGGGGCTCCATAGCGCCGCGTGAGGGCACGCGGCCTACAAGGAGTATTTGCACCCGCGGTGTCAGCGCTGGCTCAAGCCGGGAGCCACATGATTCTCAGGATGCCTGAAGGTTTCTTCGATGTATCGCGAGAGCATTTCCCGGTGTTCGGGTTTGATTTTCGCTTTCTGATTCATTTTTTCCATCCAGGTATGCCACTGGGAGTCCGTGTATTTGGCCGGGTCGTAAAATTTATGGCACTTGGCGCATTTAGTCAGGTAGAGCTTCCGGGCGGCAGCGGGCTCTGTTTTTGTCTGCTCTGCGCTCCCAGCCATTCCTTTCACACTGGTCAGGATAACGACCGCGCTTGCCAGCGCGAGTGCCGCATGGGCGAATGGGCTTCTCATTAACACCGTGGCTTTAGCCCGGTG
>PSRM01000311.1 GCA_003176045.1 Verrucomicrobiota bacterium
TCTCCGGCTTGTAGGCCGCGTGCCCTCACGCGGCGCTCCGTTGCCATTCGCAGGCGAGTGCGAAATATGCGGGTACATGGGTTACATGGGTTACATGGGTTACATGAGGAGCCCGTCGAGTTTTTGAAACGGGCGTTCGTGCGTTTGAGCGCTCCTCCCGGGAGCGCGGGCAGCTTTGCCCGCGAGAACGACTGACACCATAGGCGCAGGCAAGATGCCCGGGCTCGCAAGCACATCCGTTGGTTCTTGAATCACACTGAAAGGGCAGGCAGATTTCGCACACATGACGGGTCCGAAACAATTTCACAATCCCGAAGAGATTGTGTCCTCCAGCCCAGGGTTGCGCGTCACGCGCTACCCTGGGTCATGCGCCCTGCCATTCGCCACCCCAACGGGGTTGTGTCCGCGTTCGTCTTCTCAGCCACAACCCCTCCGGGGTGACGTTGGCCGATTGATTCCCAGGGTAGCTCGTTCCTCGCAACCCTGGGCTTTGAGGCGGAATCCCTTCGGGATTCAAGGCTCGATTTTTTGGATGCGCTTGGCTTTCGCGTGCGTTTTCATCAACTCCATTGCCCGGGCTGAGGCTGTTCCAACCGGTCCAGGCATCAAACACGCGCATATCGCCGGCAGAGAATGTGTTCGGCTGGCCGATTGGGGCAAAGCGCAAGGGTTGGAAATGCGCTGGATAAAACGAGATGAAAGCTTCGAATTCCGGGGCAACGGTAAGCGGCTTTCCTTCACCACCAACTCACGCGAGATCGAGATCGCTGGAGTGCGGCTCTGGTTGCTCTTTCCGCTCGTCGCACAGAACGGCGATATCTACATTGCGCAACAGGATGTCCAAACCACCATCCAGCCAGTCCTGACTCCATCCCGGAACTCACGCGGAGCAAAGATCAACACGATTTGCCTCGACCCCGGCCACGGAGGAAAAGACCCCGGAGAAAGGGCGGCAGGCAATGTGGAAAAACAATATACGTTGCTGCTGGCCGAGGAATTGCGCGGCCAACTCACTCGGGCCGGACTGAAAACGGTCCTCACGCGCACAACCGATACATTCATCGAACTGCCCACCAGACCGGAACTGGCCAAAAGGCGGGGCGCGGACCTTTTTGTGAGTTTGCACTTCAATTCAATTGATACGTCGCGTGATTCGGTGAAAGGAGCCGAGGTATATTGCCTGACCCCTTCGGGTGCTCCCTCGACCAACGCCCAGGGCGAGGGCGGCGGCGGCTGGTGCATTGGCAACCGTGACAATGACCGGAATATGCTTCTAGCCTACGAGATCCAGAAGGCGCTGGGCCAGATCCAGGCAGTGGAGGACAGGGGCGTACGCCGTGCGCGCTTCGCGGTCCTCCGGGATGCCACCATGCCCGCCGTGCTGGTTGAAGGCGGCTTCATGTCGCATCCGATCGAGGGCCGCAAAATCCTGACTCCCGGCTACCGCCGCCAACTCGCACGCGCCATCGCCGAGGGCGTTTTGAGTTATAAGAAAATTGTGGAAAGAGGATGAACTAAGTTCAAAGTTCAAGGTTCAAAGTTCAAAGTCAGAGAAGCGCAGGGCCAGAGAACAGAGAACAGAGAACAGAGGTCAAAGCTCAAAATCCACCTTCCGCCATCCATCATCCATCATCCATCATCCAGTATCCAGCATCACGTTTCACGTTGCACGTTTCATTCCCCATGAGCATCGTCACTAAAACCGGTGATCGCGGCACCACGGGGTTGATGTACAACCGCCGCGTGCCCAAGAATCATCCCCGAGTTGAGGCTTACGGCGCGGTAGACGAACTGGATGCATGTCTTGGAGTGGCTCGAGTCCAGCTTGCGAGGGAGCCAACGGAAATCGTGCTAAAGATTCAGCAGGATTTAGTGATTGTCATGGGCGAGCTGGCGACGGTGCCAGCGGATTTACCCCGCTACACGAAAGACGGTTTCTCAGTGGTGACGGCAGCTATGACCTCGAGGTTGGAGCACCAGATCGGAAAAATCGAACGAGCACAGCCGCCGCTGCGAGGATGGGCGATGCCCGGCGCCAATGGGCCATCGGCAGCACTGCACCTGGCGCGAACCGTTTGCCGGCGAGCCGAGAGACGGGTGTCCGCCTTGCAGGAAGCCGGAGAGCTTCCGAATGCGGAATTGATCGTATATTTGAACCGGCTCTCGGACTTATTGTGGCTTTTGGCGCGGCAGGAGGAATTGCGGGCAAAAACAAAACGCCGGACTCGTCGGCATCGAGTAGCGATGCCACAAAAGTAGCCGGAACTCGCCTCATATAGCGCAGATTTCCAAATCTGCGCCAACCGTTACGCCAATTTCCACGGCGCGCGATAGTCTCTGCCCATCAACTTGCTCGCTTCCGGGTCGCCAATTATTCGCTCCCTGCTTGAGTCCCATTTGAGCTTGCGGCCCACAAGCATCGAGATCAGCCCCAGATGGCCGGGAATGGCCGAGTGATGGGCAGTCTCGGCCGGTGTAACGGTCGGCTGCCGGGATTTGACGCAGTCCAAAAAGTTCTGATGGTGATCGGTGGACTTATATAACTTGACCTTGCGCAACTCTTCCGGAAGTTCGTTGTAGTCGCGCCATTCGGCTTTGGAGGACTCGAACACGCCGCGGTCCACTCTGACCCAACCATCGGTGCCAATCCATTTGGCCCCGCCTTGAATGTCCGGCTGGCCGCCGCCGATGGTCATTTCAATATCGTTTGGGTATTTGAGTTCGATGCGGTATTTGGTGCAAGAGTTCCACACAGCGTCTTTGGGAGGGAACTCGCCGCGGCCCTCGATCTCCAGCGGTCCTGAGCGGTCGCAATCCATCCCCCAATGGGCGATGTCACAATGGTGCCCAATCCAATCCAGCAACTGGCCGCCGCCAGTGTTGTAGTTCCAGCGCCACTGATAATGAGTGCGTTGCTCAATGTAGGGCAGCAGCGTCGATGGGCCGATCCAGCGATCATAGTCCAACTCCGGTGGCGGGGTAGTGCCTGGCATTGGCTTGTTCAGTTCCGGATGATCAAAGGGGCCATCAGGCAAGCCGACCTCGACGCGCTTGATTTTTCCGATCAGGCCGTTGCGAACAATCTCCGCGGCCTTGTGAAAGTTGGATTGCGACCGCTGCCACGAACCGGTTTGCCAGATGCGCTTGTTCTTTTGCACGGCTCTGACGATCGACTGTTGCTCAACTATTGTTCGCGCCAGCGGTTTCTCGCCGTAAATATCTTTGCCGTGATTGGCCGCCTCGACCGCTGCCAGCGCATGCCAATGGTCTGGCAATGCCAGCATGACCGCATCAATGTCCGTGCGCGCCATCAATTGGCTTAGATCGCTGTAGCCTTTGCAATCCTGGTTTTTGTAACGGCCATTGACCTTGTTTACCATGTCGCGCAGATGATTCTTGTCCACATCGCAAGCGGCGACAACCTGGCACTCCTTTTTGCCGAGAAATGCATCCGTGTTGCCATTGCCCATGCCGCCGCAACCGACAACACCCATCACAATTCGGCCCGATGGCGCCGGGCGGTTGTCCCGCCCGAAAACGCTTAGAGGCAAGATGGTTGGCAACGCCACAGCCGTGCCCGCAGTCGCAAGAAAGTTTCGACGTGTGAGTTTTTTGTCAGCAAAGGAATGATTCATAATGACAGGACGGGAGAGTAACGGAACCTATTCAGTTTTCCAAGGGGCAAGAGGACAGACGACAGAGGACAGAGAACAGAAGTCAGAGGTCGGAGGTCAGAGGTCAGAGGTCAGCGTCATCGGTGCGGGGTTGGTAGAGGTGGAAGTTTGATGCTTGAAGCTTTTTTGAAGTTTGAGGTTTGAAGTTTGATGTTTCTAGGGTGTTTGGTGTTTGGTGTTTGGTGTTTGCGCAAACCGTGTTTTTCACCTGCCCCGAAAGTAGCCTTTTTGTTTCTCACTGATCGTCAGGCCCAGTTTCTGCATCACTTGTAGCATATCTTCCCAATGGTTTCTTTTTTCGCTAAGGGCCTGGTTGCGGAGCAGATAGGCCGGATGATAAGTAAGCATAAGCGGAATGCCGCGGTAGCTGTGCCATTGCCCGCGCATTTTGGTGATGTACACCGCGCGCCCCAAAAGGCCCTCGGCCGCTGTGCCGCCCAAAGCCACCAGCACCCTGGGCTGTATCAGATCAATCTGCTCGTGCAGATAAGGAATGCAGGTCTTCATTTCCTCGGGCGTGGGCTTGCGGTTGCCGGTGCTTTGGCCCGGGGTATCGGGACGGCACTTAAGAATGTTGCCTATATATACCGAGTCCCGCTTAAGCCCCATGGTCTCAATCACCCTGGTTAACAAGTGGCCGGCTTTGCCCACGAACGGTTCCCCTTGTTCATCTTCATCCGCGCCGGGCGCTTCGCCAATGAACATGAGCTGCGCGTTAATGTCGCCGACACCGAACACAACCGTCTTTCTCGAAGCCGCAAGATGCGGACACTTGACGCAGGCCATTGCTCGCTGGCGCAAGTCCGCGAATGCGGCGGCCTTCGCTTCGGGGCTAAGTGTAGCGCGTGCTTTGGGTTGCATAGCTTCCGGCAGAAAGAGTGCCTCGGAGGAGGGTCGGGGGTCGGGGGTTGAGGGACGAGGGGCGGAGGATGGCCGAGGGGCGAGGGGCGAGGGGCGAGGAGTGGAAAACGGACGCGCTGGAGTAGGAATGGGCGAATGAGCGGCAGGTTGAGACGTCACAAAGCGCTGCCCGATGCCACTCGACCCTCGACCCTCGCCCCTCTCCCCTCTCCCAGTCTGGTCCCGCAAACCCGCCACCGTCCCTTGCGATACCGGTACAAACTTCACACCTCTCGCCTTTAACTCCTCCAGATGTTGAATCGTCGCATCGAGCAAGGAATGATATTCGTCGGCCACGGGGAAACATTACCCGAAGGGACTGCCGGGAAACGAGATTTTTTGCCGGATATTGGGTCCAGTGTATTTTCGCGTCGCCTCTCATTAACACCGCGGCTTTAGCCCGGTGCTCGAGGACACACTGAACCGGACAAACTGTTTCAACAGTTTGTCCCTTCCAGCAAGCCGTTGAAACGGCTAAGACATCCCGGCGACGCTATCCACCGGGCTAAAGCCACGGTGCTAATGAGAAGTGTTGCCGCCGCCACTGCCCAGATTTAATCAGCGGGGTCAAAGCTCTCCATCTGCTGGGGCATGCCTTTGGGCCCAAACCCGGCGAGAGCCCGGTGAAACGCCTCTTTTCTGTGTAGCGCGCGCCCTTTTCCCGTTTGGCCCCTCGCCTGCTTTGTTGGTCGCCGATGTTTGTTTCACAGGGAAGTAAACCGCTGCGTCTAGGCTTTCTGCCCGAGACCGATTGTGCGCCGATCGTGGCCGCGCAGGAGCTTGGCATCTTCAAACGCTACGGACTCACGGTCGAGCTTCAAAGCCAGGCCAGTTGGAAACATGTCCACGACAAGATCATTTACGGCCAACTCGATGCCGCCCACGCGCCCGCGATGCTGCCGTTCCTGATTCGGTTGGGGCTCTGCTCAGAAGCGGCGAATTGCATCACCGGCCTGGTGCTCAGCCTTCAAGGCAATGGTATCACCATAAGCCGGCAGCTTTGGAACCAGGGCGTGCGCGATGCCGGCACCATGCGCGAGCAAATGTGGAAGGACCGCCACAAACGCATCTACACGTTCGGTGTTTCGTGCCCGCTCTCTTCCCAATACGCGCTGCTCTGCGGCTGGCTGCGGTCGCCCGGGTCGCCGCCTTATACCGAAGTGCGCATTGATACTGTCGCGCCCGAACAGATGTTTCCTCTGCTCAAGCTTGGCTACCTCGATGGTTACTGCTCGGGCGAGCCCTGGAACAGCGTGGCCGTCCAGGCTGGCGTCGGGGTCTGCATGGCCACCAGCGCCGAGCTTGCGCCGATGCATCCCGAAAAGGTTTTGCTGGTGCGGGAAGAGTTCGCCCAGAGCCACGCCGATGAACATGAACGGCTCATCGCAGCGCTCATCGAAGCCTGCGCCTTGTGCGATGACCCGCGCCAGCGCGCCTCCCTTTGCGAGATTCTTGCCCAATCGCGCTACGTCAATGCGCCTGTGGATTGTCTTAAACCCGGTTTGACCGAGCTATCCCGGCCTTCATCGACCGTTTCATCCGGTGCTCCATCAATCCAGAATTCCAATATTCCAATTTTCCAATCCCTATCCAGCATCTTCAGCCGTTCCCGCGCCAACGAGCCGGCCGCCGCGAAATCCGCGTGGCTCACCGGACGCCTGTTTGAATTTCTGCGCTGGCCCAGCCGTCCGGCGGCGCTCAGCAAGGTGTTTCGGCCAGACATTTATAGAAGAGCTGTTGGGCTAATCCCCAGCGCAAACATCAAACTCCAAACTCCAAACACCAAAGCAAATGCCAAACTCCAAACTTCAAACACCAAGCTTCAAAAGAAGCGCCCGCCAGGGCTGGTCTCGGCCATCTAGATCTCGCACATTGAAGTTTGAGATTTGAAGTTTGAGGTTTCTCTGGTGATTGGAGCTTGGTGTTTGGTGTTTGATGTTTGCTCAGGGGGTGTTTGGGGTTTTATCCGTGTGCATCCGTGTCCGTCCTTGGTTGAGGCTTTTTTTTCCCACGCACACTTACATCAAAGCAGACTCCTCGCTTCGAACTTGCCACGAAGTCCATCATCACTTTCGCCGGTTCGCTGGAAAATTTTTCCCGCGCCTCGGCCAATGCATTGCTCATGTTGAGCCCGCTGCGGAAAAGCGCGCGATAAAGACGACTTAATTCCACCTGATCACCCGATGGCATTCCGGCGCGGCGCAGGCCCACAAGATTAAGACCGCAAATTCCGTTTTCGCCTCGCGCAATCGTGTACGGAGGCAAGTCCTTGCTGATGGCCGAGCCTCCTCGCATCAATGCGAGCGTCCCAATGTGCACGAACTGGTGAACGAGGCAATTACCCGAGACGAGCGCGCGATCTGCCACTTCCACGTGACCGGCCAGGAGAGCACCACTGGCAACGATCACGTCGGTTCCGAGCACAACATCGTGCGCCACATGGCTGTTGTGCATGAGAAAACAATTCGAACCGATAACCGTCGCTTGCTCGGAATTGTTGGAGCGATGCACCGTCACGTGTTCGCGGAAAATGTTGTTATCCCCGATTCGCAACCGGGTCGATCCGCCTTTGAACTTCAAGTCCTGCGGTTCCTCGCCGATCACTGCTCCGGCAAAGAACCGGTTTCCCGCCCCGATGCTTGTTAGGCCGGTCAGGTACACGTATGGCCCGATTATACAGCCCGGCCCGATCTCCACCTCTTCGTCAATGACCGCATAGGGTCCAACCTGCACGGAAGAATCCAGCCTGGCCTTCGGATGAATAATCGCCGTTGCATGAATCATAACCCGATACAGGGTGCGCGTCTCGCAAGGCTTGTCACGCCAAAAGAGGTATTCTTCGTCCCTGTCATGGAATCCTGATCTTTAGCCGATCGGACGCCGCCAGGTTGTCATAGTCCCAGAGGGACGACAGAAAATAGCCCAGCGTTTCAACGCCGGGTTTGCGGGGCGGTGCGGAATAAGTCCCGGTAGGGACGACAGAACCGCTTCTTCTGTCGTCCCTACGGGACTCGTGGTTGTTCGCCCTCTCCTACCCAGCGTTGAAACGCTGGGCTATTGTCTGCCGTCCCTGCGGGACTTAGTTCTGGCCGCATTTGAAAAGTTCGTGGCATTGGGTTGGATCCTTCAGGTACTTTAGCTTGGGCTTTCGGCGGCAATTCAGTATGGTTTTCATCAACGTAAGCGCTGAACCACCCAAAATGTGCGCGATCATTTCATATCTTGCTCTGCTTTGCTTCTTTGCTGCCCCTTTGCACGCGCGGGCCGGCGAGGGTAAGATCATCAAAGTGTTGCCTCAATTTCTGGATGCCAGAGGCCGGGCCTCGTTGTCCCCAAGCCTTTATGACCGGGACGCCTACCAATCCGTGCTGCTCCAGCATCCGGAAAAGCGGTCCGGGATCCAGTTCCAGATTCACTGGAAAACCAAAGGCGGGGTTTGGGAGCCACTCACGCTGCGCCTTGAGTTGCGCGGGATAGCGGAAGGCAATCTGCCCAAAGAGCACGTGCTTGATCAGCGGGTGGATCCCAGCGGTTGGCTCGGCCATTGGTCTAATGTTGTCCTAAGTGGCGCCGCATACCGGGATTTCGGCGAGGTGACCGCCTGGCGCGTAACCCTGTGGGAAGGGCGGAAGCAGATTGGAGAGCAGAAGTCGTTTTTGTGGTAGCCGACGGATGAAACTTCAAACTCCAAACTCCAAACTTCAAGGAAACCTCAAGCTTCAAATTCAAGGCCGAGTCGCGGCGAGATTTACCCAAGCTCCACGAAAGGCACTGGATGCTTGGAATTTGAAGGTTCCTTGAAGTTTGATGTTTTGAAGTTTGAAGTTTCAGCTCTGCTGTTTTCGCAGCGCCTGCTCATAGCACTCCAGGGCTTCGTCAAATCGCTCCATTCGATTGAACAATCCGCCTTTGTAAAGGTAAGCAATAGTTGAGTCTGCGGCGATCGCTTTATCATAGCAGTCGATGGCCTCATCGGGCTTGCCCAGGCGCTCGAGCGCGCTGCCTTTCTTGAGCAACGCATCGGCTTGATCGGGCTTGATGCTCAGAATCTCTTCGAAACATTCGAGCGCCCCTTCGGCGTTGTCCAGATTCAGCAACGATTCGCCTTTGCCCATCAATAGTTTAATGCGCCCCGCGTCCGGATCGCTGGCCGCCGCGGATGGCTCCGAAGCCTCCCTAGAGCCGTTGTCGCCGCCGTTCGACTGGTGCGAATCACTCGGGCCGCGATGCTCCAGTTCGTTGATGCGCTTTTCTAATTGTTCGAGAGCGCCAAGGAAGCGCTGACTGGATTGTTCAGCCGGGGCGACTGTAACAGGCGTCGAACCGCCCGGTCCGAGCATGGCGCGCGCGGAAACGGCTTCGACACTGCCAGGCTCTCCCATTCCCAGGGCAGGCAGAACCGCGCCTGGACCAAGACCGTGCATGGCCGGCAGGCCGGTGGAAATCGCGGCCAGCCGGTTGACGGTCCGCCATTGGAACCAGGCCATCAAGACCATGGCCAAAAACCCGATGGCGGCAAAACTGCCGGCTACAACCAACATCACCCGATTTGAGCTTTGCATCGCCTTGAGCTCCCGCGACTGCTCGGACGAAAGAGATTGTTCGATGGCCTGGAGCTTGGCCGACAAAGCTTCGGCATCTTTGGTGGCCGACAGCTCGGCTTCTTTCTGATTTCGTTCCAGGGCGAGCTTGGCCGCATTGAGCTGCTCCTGAAGCTGGAGATAGGATCGCAGGGCCTGCTGAGCCGCCGTGTCATCCGTCTTGGCCGTGGCCGGCTGGGGTGGGGGATCATCGGCCCGCAGGACAGAAGGAGCAAGCAAGACCAATGCGAGAATGCTGCTGGCGGCTGTGGAAACAAAGCAGCGCGTGGATTGTCGCGAAGCGTTTGGAGTGCGCGGCATTCCCGCGCTTTCGTTTTCCGCTGGGACCACGCGCAATTTCCCTAAAGCCAAAGCGGCGGAATACGCCGCACTCCAAACGCTTCGCGAGGCTCGACGGCCCAGGTGGAGATCAAGATTTTTTCCAACAGCGTTCATTGCTTACCTTCTTTCATGCCCGGCGCCGCGCCGGCTGGCCCGGGACCGGACCACTGAATACCCAGATCCTGGACAATTTTTTGCGCGGTCGCGTTCGTGCGCCCCATTTGGATTAATTCGAAGCCGAAAGCGTTGACCCTGGAATCCAGCTGTTGCGTTTGATAAACTGCGCCCTGTTTTCGGGCCTGGGCAAGCGTAGCCTGTTCAAGCTGCTGGCGCACGTCGAGCATGCGCATCAGCGTCACACCGCGTTCCACGGCGAGCAGAGAGAAGACAATCAGGCAAATCCAAAATGGGTTCCTGCGCAAAGCCTCGCTGAGGGTCCGTTTCTCGTCGGAATTCAATGTCATGAATGTTCCTTTGCCACCCGCGGCTCAGCTGAGTTGGTTCCCTGTGTTGCGCCCGGAGAAGTAACCGGCAGGTTGGTCCCAAACCTGAAATCATATCGCAGCAGCAGGTCAGCCAGGGCCGGTTCTTTTTGAGAGTCCTGGAAGACCCGGCCCAAAATAGTTTGTGCCTTGGACTGGGCCTGTTGCGCCTTGTTCAACATGTTTTGGCCCGCCACTGCCGACTGGTTCAGGCCTTCATTCATGTACCCAAGCACCAACACGACCACCATGAGCACCGCACACACTCCTCCCACAATGTTCAGAATCCAATACTCGTTCTTGCTCATGCGGGCGGAGCAGATGGTGCAAGCCATTGCGCTGGAAGTCAACAACGGGCTGAGGAGCGCGCACGGCCTCGTCCGCGCGTTTCGGTGAGCAGGCAGGACGTTGGGCTGGTGGTTGGAGCAATGCGGATGCCTATTCTTTGCGATCTCTGCGTTCCTTGGCGGTTACTGGATTCTTAAAAAAGCCCTTATCCCAAAATCCACGTATGCTTCACGTGGCGGACGGACGTATTCCAAAGCCTCGCGCCGCCAGCCAACGCCAGGTGATTTCCGCCGCGTCTTATCCACCGTGGCAGTCTTCCCAAATGTTTGGCGTTGCCGCCGCCGATTGCGATGTAATCTGTCCGGAAAGCCGCGCGCAGACGGGGAGCGATTTTGCGAAAAGACCTTCTCCACCCGGTGAGCCCTCTTCTCTTGAGACCTCGCTTGCCCAAAATACTTGCCAGTCTGCGGCCGTGGGGATCAGTTAGCTCCCCCAGTTCGAGGGGGACAATGATATCGTCCAGGATCAACGCGGAGCCCAGGCCCGTGCCGAGACCAATGAACAACATTCGGCCTCCTTTATAGCCTCCCAATGCCTGCATTGCGGCATCGTTAATGATCTTGACCGGCTTCTTGAAATGCTTTTCGAAATCGAAACTGTCCCATCCCTTTCCAAACTTGGCCGGGTCCAGGGAGGGGCGGCCATGTATCACCGGCCCTGGGAACCCGATGGAGACAACATCGTATTCCCAGCCGACAGTTATTGAACCCAACAGCTCCAGCAATCGTCTGGGGGTGAGCGCTCTTTCGGTCGGAATGGATCGCTTTGCCCTGCTGCCTGGCACGGCAAATTTGACCTTCGAACCTCCGATGTCAATCACCAAAACTTTTAGCATAGGACTCTGTCCATGATTGCGACTCAAGCGAAAACGTGCCACGGGCATCTTGCCCGCGTATTTGGGATGTTTTGCTCTCGCGGGCAAGATGCCCGCGCTCCCGCGGGCCAACGCGCTCCTAGGCAGCCAGTTCGTTTTCATTCCACCTTCATGATCTCGTACCGCACGCCTGCTTTGCACAGCGTAACCACCTCCGTTCTGCCAGATCCTTGACCAGGTTTGCAATCCGGACCGTTTCCATCAGTGAATGTCTGGCCCAAAACTGGAAAGGTCAACGGGTGAGAAGCCCGCTGAGGGATATGATGGGAATGAGGTGAGTAAATGGGATTGAGGACATTCGGTATGCGTTATCACTGGTTCAGGCAAGATTAGCGGTGTGTCATTCATTATTTGCGCTTCGGGCTGGAATTTGGCTCAGTTTTTGCTTGTGTAGGACCGCCGAACAGATAACATTTAATCCCAATGGCACAAGGCTTACAACTGTCGCAGCGGCTTACGCAGTCGTTGGTGCTCGCACCGCAATTGCAGCAATCCCTGGCCTTGTTGCAGGCTCCCACGCTCGAACTTAAAGCCCTGGTGGAGCAGGAGTTACAGCAGAATCCGGTGCTCGAGGAAGCCCCCGCTGCCGATCTGGAAGCGCAGCAAAAAGAGGATCCGGATACTGAAAGCCCAGCCCAGGCGGCAGATCCCACCGAACCGCCTGCGGACCTTAACTTTGATCCAGCCTCTGACAAAGATTCGAACGCGCCGGTGGATGATTTTCAGGCTGAGTTCGAGCGCCTGGTGCAGTTGGACCAGGAATGGCGCGACCATTTTGCCCAGACAAACCTCCCGATCCGCGCTTCCGCCGAAGAGGAGGAAAAGCGCCAGTTCATGTTCGATTCGCTGGTGGCCGGCACTTCACTCCAGGAGGCCTTGTTGGAGCAGGTCCGCGAGTCCGCTCTCAAACCCGAGCAATGGCCCGTGGCCGAGATGCTCATCGGCAACATTGACGAATACGGCTACCTCAAATCCACCATTGACGAGATGGCGTTCTCGACGGGGTTGGCCGCGGACAGGATCGCCGAGGTGCTTAAAGTGATCCAAACCTTCGAGCCACCCGGAGTTGGTGCTCGGGATTTGCGCGAGTGTTTGATGCTGCAGTTGGAACGTGCCAATCGCCAGGACACACTCGAATACCGCATCATCAATGATCATATGGAAGCTTTGGGCAAGCGCCGCATTCCCGAAATTGCCCGCGGCACCGGCACCGAGGTGGACGAGGTCCAGGACGCTCTGGAACGAATTGCCCGGCTTGAACCCCGCCCTGGCCGCGCCTACCTGCCGGACAATGACCAATATGTATTGCCGGAGGTGTTCGTGACAAAATCCGGCGATGAATATGTCGTCAGCACAAACAACGAACAGATTCCACACCTGCGGATCAGCAATACGTATAAAGACTTAATGTCGCGCAGCAGTGATTCGCCCGAAGTGCGCAATTATATCCGCGAGAAGATCCGCGCCGGAAAATTTCTAATCAAAAGCCTTTACCAGCGCCAGGAAACCATCCTGAACATCGCAAAAGAAATCGTGAAGCGCCAAAAGGATTTCTTCGATAAAGGCGTCTCGGCCCTCAGGCCGCTCACCATGGTTCAAGTGGCCGAAGTGGTTGGCGTGCACGAGACCACGGTCAGCCGCGCTGTTTCCGGCAAATACATGCAAACTCCGCGCGGCATCTTCGAGATGAAGTATTTCTTCACCGCCGGCATCCAAACCGCCAACGGCGATGGGATGTCGAACACTAGTGTCAAAGACATTATTGACGAGATCTTCAAAGGCGAGGACCCATCAAAACCTCTCTCCGACCAGGAAGTGGTTCGCATGCTGAAAGACAAAGGCATCGTCATCGCCCGCCGCACCGTGGCTAAATACCGGACCGAGTTGAACATTCTTCCGTCCAACTTGCGGAAGGTTTACTGACCTACGCGCCAGCTTCCTTTAATGCTCGGCTTAGCAGGTCCCCTACCCCAAGTTCATTGGCCCATCGGTTCAGATAATCTTTGTCCAGCCGGCTTGCCTGTACCTTGATCACCCCGAGCAGATCGCGCCATTGACGATCTGAAACTTCGCCACCTTTCCGAAACCATTCGAGTTTCGCGAGAACCGTATCCTCCGCCGTCGAAAAGAAGAATGTGAGTGCGGCGGAGTCCCCGATGGATTTTCTCTGGCGGCGCTCAAACTGGGACTGACCAAACGGATCTCGCCAACGCACAAATACATCCATTTTGGTCATCGTATCGAGATGGATCACGTTAAAGCAGCTTTGGTTGAGAATGGCATTTCGGATCGCCGACACGTCAACGTAGAACTCCAGTTCCAAAACCGCGGCGAGCGGCTCGACGTGACGCCCAAAGAGTTTAGCCACCAAATCAGCATCCAATGTTTGGCGTGGCTCGCCGAAGACGCTGCTGGCGATAGAGCCGCCAACAAGATAATCTACTCCGAGCGAGTCGAATGCAGCGACCAGTCGCGCAGTTGCGCCTAGCAACTCGGGGGCAGGTTCATTCATCCGACGGGCCAGGCCCGTAAGCCTTGGCGGCCAGTTCTTTGCCCAGCCAGAGATCCGCGAGCCGCCGACGCAATTCCTCAGGGGAGGCGTGAGGATGCCGCTCTCGCAACCCTGTTAGCGCAAGCTCCCGCGCCGCTTGGTTCGCGCTTAGCACCATTGCCATCTTTCTGGCCGGAGATGCCTGGCGCCAAAGCTCGATCAGTACCCGCTCCGCCTCCGGACTGGTATCCTCAGCCAAAGTTTTCATGCGAATAGCCTAGCTCAGCGCGGCCATATGACAACCTATCCTTACGGAATCCCACTCTGGCCGCAGGATCAGATACTTTTTAAGACCGCCTTCGTCTCCTCCTGCAAGGAATCGAGGTCCGACCGCAACTGTTCCTTGGTCTTCCGATCCATGCGGTCAATAAAGAGGATGCCGTGTAAATGGTCGGTCTCGTGTTGAGCAGCTCGCGCAAGAAGACCACCGCAACGGAACTCGATCGGCTTCCCTTCAGCATCCAGCGCCTTAACGTCAACCACCTCGGGCCGCGTGATGTCGGCATAAATCTCGGGAAAGCTCAGGCAACCTTCGGGCCCCGCAACCGGCCGGCCCACAGCGGTGATCTGCGGGTTGATGAGGATCATCGGCATGTGTTCAGCCACATCCACTGCCTTGCCGCCAATCTCCAAAGAGGACGGACGATCAGTTGCGCCGCGGACGTCTATCACCGTTAACTGCAAGGCCAGGCCAACCTGTTGCGCAGCCAATCCGATGCCCTTATGCGCGTACATGGTTTCGAGCATGTCCGCGATCAGCTTGCGGATCGTAGGGGTGATCTCCTCGACGACGGCACCCTTTTGCCGCAGAACAGGCGTGCCGTATTTGACGACTCCAAGAAGCATGGGTCAAAAATCCGAAATCCGAAATCCGAAATCCGAAGTCCGAAGTCCAAAGTCCAAAGTCCAAAGTCTAAAGTCGAAGGGCTGGCGCTCAAACCACGAATGGACACGAATAGACACGACTTCGGAGAACCTGACACCTGACACGTGACACCTGACACTGTTGTTCATTCGCGTCTATTCGTGTTCATTCGCGGTTGAAATTAGGCTGCCCCAATAGGCCAGTTGCGCATCATGGCGACAAGGTCGTCCACAGAGGGACTTAATCCAGTGCGGACGTAAAAACCGCTGGTGGCGACTCCCGTCAACAAGCAGCGCTCGCTCGAAAAACCAAGCAGTTTGCCCAGGCAAAAGCCCGAGTTAAAATGGTCGCCGGCGCCCGTAGTGATTTTCGGCTTGGGTGTGAACGGTCCTTGCACGAGCGCGGCGCCATCCGGGCCGGAAGCCATTGCGTAAGCCGTGGGATGAATGATGACGGTATCTACTCGTACGCGATTGTGGATTTCCTTGCAAAGCGCTTGCAACCCCTCCGGGCTGCTGTTCCCGGTGCTGACGCCAAGGATCGCGCCAATCTCGTGCCCTTCTTTCTCGTTGAGCCCAAGAACGACGTCAAAATGCTGCTGGAACGCGGCCACTAATTCGAGCGCGCGAGAAATGTCCTCGGCAGTTCGCTTCTCGGGGTCCGCAAGATCAATGAATAGCTTTCGCCGCGGTCCTTTCATCAAGGGGCAAATCTCCGACAGCACGGCCGACCAGATCGCGCTCATGGCAGTAAGCATCGTCCAGTTTACGAAGCCAACCAGGTCCGCAGTGCCAAATAGCGCGGAGAACTTTTCCAACCCGAACCGGGCTTTGATATTTTCCCAATTCATCTGCTTGAGCGATTGATGTTTGCCCTGCATGATCTTGCCATCCTCAAATTCCAGCGCATCCGTGTACCCCGGTTCCGCTATTGAAAACACCTGGGCGCGTTTCGAGAACTCGGCAAAAACCGGATGAAGGTTCGGGTAACCGAGAATTCCAAGATAGGTCACGCGCAATCCGAAACTCGCCAGCGCATTGGCCATGATGGGCCCATTGCCGCCGAGTTTGGTGATTTGGCTCACCAGCTCGACATTCGTGCTCCGGCCGGCAGCGGCTGCCAAACGGTCTGCGAACTGTGCGATAGTCGCCAGGCGCTGATACTTCTCCGCGCTCTCGCGTTTGTCCACCACGTGCAAAATCTCATCCACAAACCCGTCCAGCCCAATAAATGCTGTCATTTGGCTGACACGTTCAATGGCGGCTTGCAGTTCTGCAGCGGTCTCGTTGCGCATGGGAATTATTTTAAACCACAGATGGACACGGATTCACACGGATAACAAAACATCAAACATCAAAATTCGAAATTTCTAAACTCCAAAAAAAATCCAAAGCGGCTATGGGAGGGAGTGTGGTGTTTTGAAGTTTGGAGTTTGAAGGTTCTTTGAAGTTTAAAGTTTGGAGTTTGGGATTTTTCCTCCGTGTGCATCCTTGGTTAATCCGTGGTTGAAGAACTTAGTCCCCAACCCCCAAAATCTGGAGGATACGCTCCAAATCCGCATCGCTGAAAAATGCAATCTCGAGCGCTCCTTTTCCCTGGGCGTAACGCAAATGGACCTTCGTGCCCAGCTTCTCACGCAATTGGTTCTCCAGGTTGGCCACATGCGCATCACGGCTCTTCGCGGCGGGCGCGGGGCTTTTGCCATTGCCGGCCGCCTCTCGCTCCTGAAGTTGAGTCACCAGGGCCTCAGTTTGCCGCACGTTCAGCCCATCCCGGAGAATCCGTTGGACAGCCAATTTCTGCTGGCCTTCGCCTGCCAGCCCCAGGACCACTTTCGCATGGCCAACCGACAAACGGCCATCTCTAAGGTATCCTTGAACCTCTGGCGGCAATTTGAGCAACCGCAGCGCATTGGCCACTGCGGCACGGCTTTTGCCCACCTTCAGCGCCACCTGATCCTGAGTCAGCTCGAATTGCTCGATTAGTTGAGAGTACCCCTGGGCCTCCTCGATCGCGTTCAGGTTTTCGCGCTGGAGATTCTCGATCAGCGCCAGCTCCAGAACAGTCCGGTCATCGGCTTGCCTCAGGATCACAGGAACCTCTGCCAGCCCAAGCAATTGCGCGGCCCGCCACCGTCTTTCCCCTGCGATCAGCTCCAGATGTCCATTGCTCTCACGAACGATCAACGGTTGGACAATCCCTTGTTCTTTGATCGAATCCGCCAGTTCCCGCAGCGTTTCGGGAGAGAAATCTTTGCGCGGCTGCAAGGGGCAGCGCCGGATGCGGTCCAACGTAACCCGCTCGACGCGTTCGCGCGTGTCGGCGGCCGGTGGTGCGCTGGCCGGGGCAGGAGCTGAAACAGGGGTTGTGCCAGGCGGCTTGGCGATGGGGCTGCCACCCAACAACGCCCCGAGCCCCCGGCCCAAAGCTGGCTTTGCCATACCCGAGAGTCGCTAAAACACACTCAACTGTCAATAACGACCGGGCGGATGCCTGCCTGGGGAGTGCACCTCGATACTACTACCCTGGCTAACTGCGGTCGCCGGGGCGACGGAGCGCGGCATTTATGCCGCTTCACGCGCCGAATGCACGGAAGCGCCCGGGTTACCCGGTCCGTTCATCTTGCTACGGACATTGAAGCGGCATAAATGCCGCGCTCCTGGACGGTGGCGCTATCAAGATGCGCCAAGGAAAAAATAAAATTTGAAAAAAACCTTGAACGTTGAACGTTGAACCTTGAACTTTGAACCT
Source organism: Verrucomicrobiota bacterium (assembly GCA_003176045.1). Lineage (GTDB taxonomy): Bacteria > Verrucomicrobiota > Verrucomicrobiia > Limisphaerales > UBA8199 > PSRM01. The sequence continues at coordinate 17,368 of PSRM01000311.1, forward strand.
GGCTTCGGACATAGACTTTGAGGGCAGCTTGTGCAATGTTACTCTTGACTGAAAACCATGCTCAATGATGTTTCAATCCTTCTCGCCGAGGACGACGAGAATGACATTTTTCTAATGCAACGCGCTTTCGAGCGCGCCGGAGTCCCCAATCCTCTCTTGGTGGTGCACAATGGCCAGGAGGCCATTGATTACCTCGCAGGCAACGGAAAGTACGCCGAACGTGACAAACATCCGCTCCCCGGCTTGTTACTGCTCGATTTGAAAATGCCCTGGATGGATGGCTTTGACGTCCTGGCCTGGCTCCGAGGCCAGCCCCAGTTCAACACCTTGCCCGTAGTGGTCCTTACCTCTTCCAAACTCCAGGCCGACGTGGATAAATCACGCGAACTTGGCGTCTATGACTATCGAGTTAAGCCGCACACTTTCGAAGACCTGGTCCGGCTGCTCGATGACGTCCGCCACTGCTGGCTCGACGAGCGCTTCAACCGCTACTGCGCGCACAAATAGTCCAAAGTCCAAAGTCCAAAGTCTGGGGCCCACGCAACTGGTTAAAACCCCTTGGTCCGGATGTTTGCTTCCTCAAAGTCTCATTAACACCGCGGCTTTAGCCCGGTGTTGCCAAACGTAAGGAAGAGTGAGCCGTTTAACCCGAATATTTCACACTTCGCTCAGGACGCCAACAGAGCGCCGCGTGAGGGCACGCGGCCTACAAGTCAAAGCCGGTGCTCCTGTAGGCCGGGTGCCCTCACCCGGCGCTCCGGGGTGTGAAATATTCGGGTTAAACGGCTTTTCACACTCGGGGGGACAAACCGTTGAAACGGTTTTTCGGTGGTGAGCGCACCTTTGCACCGGGCTAAAGCCACGGTGCTAATGAGAGCGCCCTCGGTCTATGAATATCCGGCTTATGCGGCCTGCGGGTTCAACTCCGACACGCATCTGGCAAGCACTTGAGCCAGCCGAGCTGCGGCGGCTTGGGTTTGTCTTTGGAACCTAAGGAGATCTGCGAGCTTGCCGGGGGATTTAAGCAACGCCGTCGCTAATTTGCCATAATCCAACTTCTGGTCGGGGGTGAACAGGAGGTTGAAATCCAGTGGAAGATCTTCTGCGGCAGTATCGAGGACCACGCGCACGGTCGCGCATAGGATATTCTGTTCGCGGCAGATGGCGCAAATGTATTGCGATTCCATTTCCACGGCATCAGCCGAAGTGGTTTTCCGGAGCGCTCGTTTTTCCTCAGCCGTGCAGGCGACGCGATCAGAGCAGTGAAATCGGCAGGGCCGAGCACCAGCGACGATGAGCGACGCCTCGAGCGAGGACGCTGATTGAGATTGAGATGCAGTGGGAGCGACGGATCCATCCAGGGAGAACAACACGGTTCCACCTGCCAGATCGGGATTGAGACCGCCTGCGAACCCGCAGGTCAAGACCAACTCGGGGCGGCTTTTTGAAAGAGCGCTGCGAATCGCGGAATCGGCATTGCGCCGCCCCATGCCGGTGAGCAGCACCTCGCATTCCGGTCGAGCACCAGTCAGTTTCTGAAATGGTGCAGCTTCTTCCTTAACCGCAAAACAGACTAGTTTCATGAGCAATTTTCTGACCTCCGACTTCTGACCTCTGACCTCTGACCTCTGACCTCTGATCATTTGATTCCCGCCAGCCGCTCTTTCCAGATCTGGTAGAGCAGGACGGTCGCTTTGACGTCGCGCAGGCAATACTCGGCTATTTCACGAAACCGGCCTTCGGCGATCATGGTGTTCATGTCCCGACCAGTGACGCCTGCGCTCTTCGGGGATTCGATGCCGAAGGCTTTGCAATAAAAATCGAGGTTGAATCGGCGCGCGGCGCCGTCGCGCCCGCTCACGCCATAAAACGTGAATTGTTCGGCCAGGTCACAATGCGGTTCGGTCTGGAACCGGTATCCCAGCCAATCCTTCCGGCTAATGGACACATTGAGTAGCGCAGAGCGCAGGTACACGAACGGGACATCAAAGCCGCGCCCGTTGAAAGTGGCGATATTGTCGTAATGCCGGGCAACGTCCCAAAATGCGGTTAGCAGTTCCATCTCATCCATGCAAGGCACGAACTCGACGGGGCCGGCTTCGTCGGTGTCTTCCTCGTAGTCAGCGGCTGTAAAGAGCACCTGGCCACGCGAAGTGTCCGCGTTGAGCATGGCGATGCATACTACCTGCGCCGTGAATGGCCAAAGGTTGCATTGCTGCTGGATCTCATTCCGGCGGGTGCCGCGGGCGGTTTCATCGGCGAGCTTCTCACATTCCCGGAACAGATACTCCTTCTGGGCCTCATCGAACTGGTCGAGAGGCAGTGCGGAGGTTTCTATGTCGAAAACTAAGCGGGCCATTCGAGAGTGAAGGGTGAGAGTGATCCCTCAACTTTAGCGATTGAGGGCTCGCAGCTCGTCCTCCGGACGCCCTCGCACGATTCGCCCTGAAGCGCGGAGCCGCTCGAAATGGAGAGTCCAATTCACAGGTCCAATACCGAATTTAGATGGCCTGGTCTTGATCCCTTGAGTCAAACCGGGCCGGGACGGCTTCGGCGAGGGGCGCTTTTCGGCAGAAGGCATAGCAGACCGATCATCAACGGTTCGCTCTGGGGAGGATTTCGACGATATTTTCGGGATCAATCAGCACCAGTTCCGTCGGACCGAAATAGACGAGGGTGTGACAGTCCCGAGGGGCTCCCACGTCGCGCGGCTCCTGGAATCGGTAGCGCGCGCCATTGGTCAGCCGTACCGTAAACGGTCGAAAGGGCCGGCGTTCGACGACTCTCTTGAGTGCTTTTATCTTCACGAACGCAGAATAGCCGCAATCCCTTCCAGTCGCAAGCGGCGTAAAGCTATGTCGTGGGCCCCGCACAACTGTGTCGCCGACTCAAGCCTCTGGCTCGCACATTCTGCAGGGGCGGGAGCACATCTCATTAACACCGCGGCTTCAGCCCGGTGTCGAGAGGTGCGGAAAGAGAGAAGCCGTTTCAACGGCTTTTCCCCCCCCCACCAGAACAAACCGTTGAAACGGTTCATTGGCCCTCGAGGATACTGTTCCACCGGGCTAAAGCCACGGTGCTAATGAGACCGGACGGCTCACGCACCGAACTTATCGAACATTCGCGCATTGGCTTGCATCAAACGAATCAAATACTTCGCTTCAAAAATTCCGAGCGATCCGCGGTTTGCTCCCGTCTCAGTGAACCGATCTAGTTTATCCGAGCCAGAAAAAGCTGAGTGAAGCATCGCGGGCTGCGGATGCCAGGAATGGCCTTTGATCAGGCAAGGGGTCGAGTGGTCGCCGGTGACAGCCAAAACTGTGGGTTTCTTCTGCATCAGTATCGGAAGCGCAGTGTCGAGTTCTTCGATGGCCTTTTTCTTCGCCTCGAAATTTCCGTCCTCCCCAAATTTATCCGTGTATTTGTAATGGATGAAAAAGAAATCGAAGTTATTGTACTCTGCCAGATAACGCTCGAACTGCTCTTTGATCGTTTGCGGGCCTTCGATCTTCTTCATGCCCACAAGCTGTGCCAGGCCTTTATACATGGGATAAACGGCGAGCGCCGCCGGCTTGAGCATGTAACGATCCTGAAAAAGGGGGATGTGCGGCTGGTGCGCAATACCGCGCATCAGGAATCCATTCGCAGGCTTCTCCTTCGCAATCACTGGCAGTGCAACCTTGTAGAAGTCAGCGATCAGCTTTGCCATTTTCTTCTGTCCGGCTTTTTTGGGGTCACGAGGTTTTGCGATGGGAATGGGCAAGCCTTCGCGATTGGGGTCGGCGTCGGTCAGCGGGCCCTCCAGGCCTTTGCCGCGAAAAACGACCACGAACCGATGCTCCTTGCCGGCTTTTATGATGACCTGGGTCTCGCCGATTTTTTTGACTTTAGCCGACAGCATCGCGCAAAGTCGTTCGCAGGTTTCGGTGGGGATGCGCCCGGCTCGGCGGTCGGTCACGATGCCTTTGGCGTCCAACGTAGCGAAGTTGGCGCGGGCGCAAACGTCACCGGGTTTAAGTTCCAGCCCGAGGCCGAGCGCTTCGATAACCCCGCGGCCAACCTGAAATTCGAGCGGATCGTAGCCAAACAATGCCAGGTGCCCCGGCCCGCTGCCCGGTGTGATGCCCGGCGCAACGGGCAACATTCGCCCCTGCGCCGAGTTCTTGCTCAGGGTGTCGAGGTTCGGAGTAGCCGCTGCTTCAAGGGGGGTGAGGTAGCCTTGTTCCGGGGTGGCCAGGTCTCCCAAACCATCCAGCACCAGAAGCACAAGCTTGGCGCCGGTCTTTAATGTGAGTTCCGAGTAAACAGTGTCAGTATTCATCTGCGGGCGAAATCCTCGAAAACGCAAGCCAGGCGGTCAAGGCGATTCGGAGTGGGGGCACGCGAGAGCAATAACTTGTATCATGGGGTTCAGAAGGTCGCGTTTTCGAGTCGCACCGCCCCGACCATTTCTCTGTCTCGGCAGGTTGACTTCCGCGACCCAAAAGAGGATATTTGTCTGCCGATGCTTCCTTTGGAAGCCGCGCTGAGTCAAAATGAAAACGGTCAGGAAACGTGCAAAGCCACACCGGAATGGAAGGCTCCATTCGCGCGAGGAACTACTGGCCGCCCTCGATCAGGCGTTAGAAAAGGGCAGGAAACAGAGTCGGGAAGAGGCCTTCCAGTCGCTATTGAGGGCTGGAATCCTCACAGCCAAAGGAAAACTGGCTCCCCGTTACGGCGGCTCAGGGTGAAAGCGGGGTCAACCTTTTCCTATCTATCAGGGACTACTGGAAAGACCTCCTGGATGCAGGCCGGATCTCTCACAGCGATTTGAATATGGGATTTGAGGGCGATCTTTGAACCTGGAAATGCAGGCTCACCTTCAAGGAACGCACACCTCACGCTCCGAAAAACAATATCCTCCTCTTCTTTGACTTTACTGACGGCATAGTCTATCACCGCACGATCGCGGAAGCGCAGAACTTTGTCACCGCGCCTACTGCTCGGAGCATCGCGGTTTTGGGGCATTGGAACGGTTTCCTCGCGCAGACGCTCACGTAGTTCGAAGTAGTACCTCTGAAGCCGTCGCGTATAGGCCGTATCCAGCAGGTCGAAACATTCACCCAAATCAATCCTTGCACCCAGCACTGCGGGTTCCCTGATTCTCTTTCCCGAAATCCGTGCCTGCTCGACAGCCCATTCCGCTGCCCGCTGCGGCCCGTGCTCCCAAAAGTAAATTCCCCACCCCAGCCAATCATAAGGATTCGTGCTGAAGTTCAACCGGGCTGCCCCCGATAATACCTTTGTGGCCACGGCAGCGTCACAGCCGTGATAGCCGGTCACTAGCCGCTGATAATTCGAATTCGCCATACGTAACGAGGCGGAAATGTAGCCGGGGCACCTCAGGCTTGTAAACCGCCGACCAATGGCCTGAGCCTTTGTGCGACCATCGCCTCAAAGCAGCCTGTGATCTGCAGTAGACAGATAATTCGTAGATCTGCCGTTAAATCATAGCTCGACCTCGCCACCTTTCAAGTTGGTGCCAGCCGAAACGGTTTTCAATTCGAGAACAAAAGTTGCCGGAGCAGCTTCCTGCGCGCGTTCGAAGGCTTCGCGGATCGCTTTGTCTAGGCGTTGGTAGCGCGGGTTTCGGCTGAGGAAGAAGTTCTCTCGGACAAAAAACCACGCCACCGTGACGACAGATGTTACTCCCAGGGCGAGTTTCCAACCGATAGGGAACACGAGCAGCGGAAAGAGAAGCAGCAACAGATAACCAAGGCCTCCGGTATTTTCGAGTTTGCGCCAGTAACGATATTCTTCAAGGCCGACCAATTTTTCCAACTCAGCTCGAGAGGTCCCTCTGGCACCCACTCCTCCTCCGTTCCGATATAGCAGCGCAGGCAATAATCGCCGGCGGGGAGCAAGACAATACTGTTCTCGCCGGTGATTCGAGGCTTGGATGAGCGGTAATCTTCCGCGCCGCCGACGACCAACTGTCCGGTTGGGACCCGAATCAGGAATTCGCCTTCGGCTCGCCTCGTCTGTGCCAGGGCCGATTCCGGGAGCGGCTCATCAACGTAAACGTCAATGGGTCCACCGCCGTCGGCGCCCGTGCGGATGAGGAACAAGTGGCCGGCCTGAGCATCTTCATGCAGCGCGCGCATCATTTTTTTGAAGGATGTCTTTGGGAACGGGCTGTCATTCCGGCTGGTATCCCAGGCGCCAATCATCGCCACGTCTGTTCCGGCATCAATGCGCGTCTTCATGGCTCAAGAAAGCATGCGCTGTCTTCTCAACACCCTCGGTGACAAAGGTGTCATTCACCGATCACGGACGGCCTGTGGGCGGGTTCGACCGTAGAAAAGTTCCTTGGGCTTCATTGTGCATGGCGGTAAGCGAGCCGCCTCCTATTCTGGCGCCGTAGAACGTTTTACGGCAAGACATTGAGGCCGGCTGCTTGAGCCAGTGAGCGTTGTCTGCTATCAAAGGCTTGCGAGATACCCTGCACCGCCGCTGCTGCCGCCGAGGATGTCGTCTCCTGCAAGTGAAGCGAGAGAAGCAGACCCGTGTCGGCGTAAAACCTCATCGCTCCCCACGGTTCAAATCGCGCAGGTCTGCCGAAGTTTCCGGCGCAAGCACCTTGTCACCGAAATTGCGCCTAAGTCGGGCCAAGTAATCCGGGTGCCGGACATGGCGTAGAGGTGGAGTAATGACAGCAACCGGTTTGCCCTCTCGCACTACCTCGACTTTCTCTCCAGCCTCGATCCACTTGAGCACCCCACAGAAGTTTTTGGCAATTTCGCTGACAGTTGCCGTTTTCATCTGACGGTAATCTCTCTCACACGGCTGCGAGAGTCAATCCTGATCGGCGTACTACGAACGGCCAGCAATCGAGTCACACCGACAGCCGCCGCCTCTTTCCCCAACTTAGGATCATCCAGTGCGAATTGTCCGTACTTTTACTGATAGGACAGTTTTTGTCCCACCCTCCTGTGTAATCTGGCGTAAAAAACATGAAAACTATCGAAAACAAAACATCAAAAACCAGCGCCGCTGCCGAGCAACCGAAAGGCACCCTCCCGAATGAAACGCCCACCGAGACGAATGCACTCCAGCCGACACTCGCTCCATCTGAACAAAAGCAGTTGGAGGATTGCGAAGCGGTTATCGCCAGTGGCTGGGACAACTTCGTCAAAGTAGGTCAGGCTCTGGCGACTATTCGGGACCAGGAACTGTATCGCCAGGAGTTCAGGACCTTCAATGAATACTGCGCGAAGAAATGGCAATATAGCAAACAACATGCTTACCGCCTGATTGGCGCGGCGACCACCATGCGGATTTTGTCTCCTTTAGGTTACTCGCCGTCCCCAATGACCCTGGCGCAAGTGCGCCCTCTTATTGGATTGGAGCCCCAGGACGTAAAGAGCGCATGGGACAATGCGGTAAAGGTCGCCGATGGCGGTCCGGTGACCGCCAAACTGGTTCAGCAAGCAGTCATTCCATTTTTGGCTGCTTCTGGGCGTGTGCGACCCGCGAAAACGCCCAAAAATGACTCAAGAACGCTCTCCATAAACCAACTCGGCGATCTCCTTATCTTCTTAATGGAGGCCAAGTCATCCGTGCGAGATGCAGACCAGGCGGTCCGAACTTCGGCTTCAACAGGCGAAGTCACCGCCATCCTTGAGAAGGCTCTGCGCAAATTGCAGTCTGCTTTGGAATTGATCGCAAGCCTTCATGGCAAATAAGTTTTAGCGAAGATTGTCCGGATTCAGGGGTTTGAGTTCGGGGGTGAGGAATATGCCATCTTTGCGGATCAGCTCGCCATCGAACCAAATTTCTCCACCGCCCCACTCAGGGCGCTGGATCAGGACCATGTCCCAGTGCACGGCGGAGCGGTTGGTGTTGTCACATTCTTCGTAGGCCTGGCCGGGGGTGAGATGGAGGGAGCCGGCGATTTTTTCGTCGAACAGAATGTCGCACATGGGGTTCTGGATGTAGGGATTGAACCCGAGCGAAAACTCGCCGGTGTAACGGGCGCCGGCATCAGTATCGAGAATCTCGTTAAGCCGCTTGGTGTTGTTCGCCGTAGCCTTGATGACTTTTCCCTCGCTGAATTCCAGGCAGACGTTTTCGAATTTTGTGCCGGAGTAGAGAGTTGGCGTATTGAACTGAATGCGGCCATTGATGGAATTCTTGATCGGGCAGGAAAAAACTTCGCCGTCGGGGATGTTGCGGTCGCCGCGGCACATTTTGGCGCCGATGCCTTTGATGCTAAACGAGAGGTCTGTGCCCGGCCCTTTGATTTGGACGCGGTCGGTCTTTCTCATAAGGCGTTCCAGAGGAGTCATCGCGCGGGCCATCTTGCGGTAATCCATGGTGCAAACATCGAAATAGAGGTTTTCGAACGCCTCGGTGCTCATGCCGGCGGCCTGGGCCATGCTGGGCGTGGGCCAGCGTAGGACACACCAGCGTGTCTTGTTCACGCGATAATTCAGGACCGGGCGAGTGATGCGGGAATAGAGCGCCATTAAATCGCTCGCCACGTCGGCGTTCTCGTTCGCGTTCTCGGTTCCTCGGATGGCGATGTAAGCCTTCATGCGTTTCATGCGGGACAGCTCAATATCTCGAATGAGGGTCGCATGAGACTGGCTGGTCTGGCGCAGCAGCTCGCGATTGACGCGCGTGTGGCGGACCTCCACCACCGGAACCGCGCCGGCAGCTCGGACGGCGCGCATGAGTTCGATGGTGAATTCGTCCGGGACGTCAATCATGTCCAGCAAGGCGCGCTCGCCTTTTTTGAGCGCGGTGGAGTATTCAACCAATAGTTTAGCCAATTTGGGGAATCGCGGATCAGTCATAGCTTGTGAGAGTGAACGTAAACGAAAGATGAGGATTGTCGAGAAGAAGGAGCCGGGAATTAACCACAGATCGGACACGGATGAAGATGGAAACTTCAAACTCCAAACTCCAAACTTCAAAAAGTATTCAAATTTCAAACCTCAACTTCTCCGGCCAACGGCTGCCTTCTGAGTTGAAACCTGGAGCCTCGCGCCGCTGTGAGGTTTGGCGTTTGAATTTTGAAGTTTTTATCGGTGTTGATCTGTGGTTGAAAGGCTTTCGAGTGTCCGCTGAATGTGTTGCCAGTGGGTACCGTGCCAGAAGAGTTTGCCGCAGCGGGTGCAGATGAAATATTCGTTGAGCCAAAGATAAGTTCTTGGGGGAATCCGATCCTTCAGGGCTTCCTTTGCCTCCCGGAGAAGCTGTCCGCCGCAGCTCATGCAACGCGGCTCTCCTGTTATAAGGCAGAACTCGTGGAAGACTGATGCTAATTGCTCAGGAATGCTTAAGGCTGGGGGCAGCCACAGGGCGGGGAGAGCACCTTCGCGTAAGACACGGCGTTCCATCATGCCGCTGTCGGTTGTTAGAATAACGGCGCCAAGCTCGCGTGCTTTGATTATCAAATGATGGTCCTGAATGTCCGGTTCCCAGAAGGCCTCATATCCTGCGGCGCGCAGCCACCGGGCCAGGCCCCCCAGGCCGGCGTCGCAGAAAAACCGTACGGAGCCGGGATCGCTTGCCGCGCCGTAGCGCAGCGAAGGCTGGGGAGGGAGCGCCTGACGTGGGGATGGGTCAAGGGCACCTTTCTCACGTCGGTTGTGGGCAAGCTTTTCGCTCAGTGTTTCGCACACGCGCTCAAAGGCCTGAGCCGTCGAAACCTGCTCGCGTACCTCTAAACGCTGTGCCGAGTCCACGAGCCAGTGGACGCCCTGGTCTAATTTTCGAGCGCGAAATGATTGCAGGAGTCCGCGAAAGCGTGACTCATAGCCTCTGAGAATGCGCGAATAGCGCTTCAAGCGAATGTTACACGCTCCGAGGCGCCGGGTGAGGGCACCCGGCCTACAGGAGAAATGGTTGAAGGTTGTAGGCCGCGTGCCCTCACGCGGCGCTCCGTTGCAAGTTGCGGCTTAGCATTCGTGAACATCCGCTTCAACGTGTGATCGCATACACCCGATCCATGGTGGACACGTAGAGAACGCCGTTGGCGGCCACTGCGGTGGAGCTGATGGGCTTTCCGAGATTGACCTTGCTCAGGAGCTTTTTCTCGCGCGCCACCGCAAAAATGTAAAATGCGCCGGAGCGGGTGCCGAGATAGACTTTGCCATCGGCCACGAGCGGGGAGGCCCAGGCCTCGCCTTCGATGCTTTCGGTCCAGCATGGCGCGCCAGTTTTGGCATCCACGCAGTGGAAGGTGCGGCCACAGTCGGCGATGAAGGCGAGGCCGTTGGAAATCGCGGGCGTGCCGAGGACATGCTTATTGAGGGGATAGGCCCAGATCAGGCCATTGGTGGTAATGTCTCCGGTGCCGGTCGGATTTATGCATTTAAGCCAGGCTTCGTTCTTTCCCCACCAGAGGTCTCCGCCTCCGGCGACATAGAGACGATTCTCATAGAATACAGGCATGCCATAGAAGTTGCTCGGGCTTTCTCGGCGGTTGCTGTTGTATTTATGGACGTTGATTTTTGGCGCGGTGGGATCGAAGTCGAATTGCCAGACGCGGTGGAGGCGGCTGGGCGCTCCCTCACGGTCGCGGCTCTGTGCGGGGTCGAAGGCGTAAACGATGCCGTTGCCGGCGGCGAAGAAAAGGAGGTCACGGCCATTGATGCGGCCGAGAGATGGGGCGGACCATGTGCTGTGAAAGATGTTGGAGGCGATATTTTCCATTTCGCGAGCGACAAGGTGGCCATCGCGTTTGTCCAGGACCACCAGGCTCGGCGATTTTGGATCGCGAATCCGCTTATGGGTGTTATCCACGCCCGTGCCGGTGTTGAGATAAAGAAGGTCACCCTGGATCAGGATTGAGCTGTGCGCGGCGTCGTGAGACCAGATGCCGGCTCCGGTAGTCAAATTGAAGCGCCACAGGATTTCAGCCTCTCCGGCTTTGCCTGCCTCGGCGAGGCAGAGGACCTCGCCGCGGTTGCTGACGAGATAGACTCGGTTTTCTTCGACCGTCACGGGGGAAGAGATGCCGCTGTTGGGCCAGTCGAAATAGACATCCTCTTCCCGTTTGGGCACCACGAGTTGCCAAAGAAAATGGCCTGTTTGCTCGTCGAAGCACATCAACACACCGCGATCGCCGATTTGATTGGAATCGCGGGGATGCCCGTTATTTGTGCCTACGAAGATGCGGCCGCCCGCAATGACGGGAGTGGAATGAGTTTCCGTGCCTAGCTGCGCTGACCATTTGATGCCCTTTCCTGAGGCAGGATCGAAAGAGGCCGGCAAACCACGCTCAGCGGATACCATGTTTCGTGACCAGGCCTGGCCCCATTGCGGTTGATCGGCGGCATCGGCATAGAAACCGATAAAGCCAGCCGCAAACAACGAAACTATCAGGCTACGAATGAGCACGTGAGCCGAAAAACCAAACACCAAACACCAAGCTCCAGAGAAAAACCAAGCTTCAAACAACAAATCCCGTTCATCGGAGCTTTTGAGTTTTGGTGTTTGGAACTTCTCTGGTGTTTGGTGTTTGGTGTTTGGTGTTTATGCCGAACCGGGGATTTTGGACTTTGAGGTTCACCGCGAGATATCGTTTTGCCTTAGGATACGGAACTGGTGCCGGCGCAGGATTTGCTCGGCCATCTCGTTGTCCTCGACGCTCAGGCCCATCACCGGCTTGCCCTCGGGATGAGCGATGAACGAATAAAGATAATTAATGTTAAGCTCGGCTTCCAGTAGGGCCGACATGAGGCGGCGTAAGTCCGTTGGACCGACTTCGACGACGACGAGGTTGCTCTCCGTGAAGGGGAACGCCTCGCGTTCGAGCAGGTCGCGCGCGCTGTCCGGATCATCCACGACAATGCGAATGATAGAGCTATCCGTTGTATCCAGGACCATAAGGGCCAGAACGTGCACGCTTCGGGCACCCAACATGCCGATGAGGTCGTGCAAGCGGCCTAGCCGGTTCGGCGTAAAGATCGAAAACTGGACGACTGGCTCCTGGCGACGGGCTTTGGTGATCTCAGTCGGCATATTCGTGTCTATTCGTGTCCATTCGTGGTTTCCTAACACCCCGAAACATCAAAACTGCCGCAAAAAACGCAGATCATTTTGATAAAAAAGCCGGATGTCGTTAATCCCATACCGAATCATGGCAATTCTTTCAATGCCAAATCCGAACGCCCAACCGGTCCAAACCTCCGGATCATAGCCGACATTTTCAAAAACCTGCGGGTGCACCATGCCGCACCCGGCGATTTCAAGCCATTCCTTGCCCATCCTTTTAGTCAGCGCGCTGCTGAAATCTATCTCAAAACTAGGCTCGGTATAGCTGAAATAATGCGGACGGAAACGAATCCGTGTCTCCGGACCCATGATGTCTTTGAAAACAAATTCGACGGTGCCTTTGAGGTCGGAAACGGTCACATTTCGATCCACGTAAAGTCCTTCAACCTGCTGAAAGGTAGGATTATGTGTGGCGTCAGCATTATCACGGCGATAAACCCGGCCGGGAACGATGATGCGCACGGGCGGCTTTTGCTTCTCCATGACGCGGATTTGGACCGAAGAGGTATGAGTGCGCAGGAGGGTCGAGGGACGCGGGTCGATGGTCGAGGAACTCCGGTCAGCAGGGGCAGGGGCGGAGGGTGAGGAGATATAGAACGTATCCTGGGTATCGCGCGCGGGGTGGTCGGCGGGAGTGTTGAGCGCATCGAAACAGTGATACTCGTCCTCGACTTCCGGGCCATCGGCCACCACAAAACCGATCTTGCGGAAGCTGCGAACGATGTCCTCAGTGACTTGCGTCAGCGGGTGAAGTTTGCCGAGCGGCCGGCGGCGGCCGGGCAGGGTGAAATCCGTGGGCTCACTGGGTAGAGAGGCTCTGAGTTCGAGTTCCTCGCGGCGCCGGGCCAAAGCGGCTTCGAGTGCAACCTTCGCGGCGTTGACCGCTTTGCCGGCGGCGGGCTTTTCTTCTTTTGGCAGCGAACCGAGCTGTTTGAGCAACGACGTGAATTTGCCATGGGAGCCGAGGTAAGAGACTCGGGTCTGTTCGAGGGCCCCGAGGTCGGGCGATGCCTGCAATTCGGCGAGCGCGGATTGCTTCAGCGGTTCGATTTCGTCCAGCAACGGCATAAACCGGCTATATTAAAACCGCTAATGAACGCTAATTCGGACCGAGATGAATCTCAATAAAATGCACAGTCGCTGAAAAACAAAGGCTTTGCTCTATTAGCGTTTATCAGCGCTTATTAGCGGTTTTTCAGGTTTTAGCGGCTTTGGCCTTCAGAGCGCTTTGCGAGACTCGCACGAGTTCGCCGAACGCGGCGGCATCGGTCGCGGCGAGATCCGCCAGAATCTTTCGGTCGAGAGCCACCTGTGCAGCCTTAAGCCCCTCGATGAGGCGGCTGTAGGTGGTGCCGGCGGCCCGAGCGGCGGCGTTTATACGAATCTGCCAGAGGCCTCGGAAATTGCGTTTTTTGGCTCGGCGATCACGGTAGGCATATTGCCGGCCATGATCCACGGCATCGGAGGCATACCGGTAAAGTTTGGAGCGACGCATCCGGAAGCCTTTTGCGGCTCGGATCATTCGTGTGCGCCGTTTGCGGGAAGCTGGGGCATTGGTTACTCGCATATCTAATCCTGATCTTAATCTTAATCTTTCTCTTAATCTTAATCCCAGTCCGGTCTAGTGGCTAAACGGCAGGTTCTGCTTAATCCGGTATTCATCCGTGGAATGAACACCCTCTGCGCCACGAAGGGAGCGGCGGCGTTTGGGATTCTTGGTCTGGCAAAGGTGACGGCGGCCCGCGCTCGACCGCAGCACTTTGCCTCCCGCCGTGATTTTGAAGCGTTTGGCGGCGGATTTCTTTGTCTTAATGCCTTTTGGTCGTCGCATAAGTAATAAGCTTTCCTGTCAAAAAAGAGCGCGAAATATAGATGGCGGCCACACGCCAAGCAAGCACGATTTCGTGTTTTGCGAGAACTTAAGAACCTGGCTGTATGATCAGCCACCGTGCAGGAGCGCGGCATTTATGCCGCTTCAATGTCCGTAGCGCGAGGAACGGACTTACTAACCCTGGCGCTTCCATGCGTTCGGCGCGTGAAGCGGCATAAATGCCGCGCTCCGCACCGGCGGCGGCTCTCCATTTTGCCTTTCCCGTTCTCTTTCATGGTTGCACCAGACTCGGCGTTGCCGCCTCCATTTCTTTGACCCGCTTGAAGACCGGGGAGGCCTTGGACGTGCGCGTTTTGACCTCAGTGAACACGCGTTTTGCCTCAGGGATATCCTGGCGCAACAGCAACTGGCAATAGTCCAACTCGATCCATGCCTTGCGGGGGTCGCGGACGCGGGGACCATATTTTTGGAGCCAATCTTTCAATCCATTGGCGCCGTTTTTCTGTGCCTCTTTCAAAGCCATTTCGAATGGTCCGGCGTATTCGCCGGGCATGCCGGGCAGGCGCGTCGGGTCTTTCGAATAATCAAACTCCGTTTGCTGCGTCTTCTTGTTCTCCTCTTCATTGCTCACCTCCTGGTAATACCTGAACACGTGCCAGCCTATAAACAGCACGACCAGAATGATGAGAGTCGCGATTAGCTTTGTCATAATTTCTATGCCTCAGGATTCTTCAATCCTTTGGACCCGCGCCCCTAATTGCCGGAGCTTGATATCCATGTTCTCATAACCGCGGTCCAGATGGTAAACGCGGTTCACCTGGGTGGTCCCGCGAGCTGCCAGGCCGGCAATCACCAGCGCCGCGGAAGCGCGTAAATCGCTGGCCATGACCGGGGCGCCGCTCAAGGGCTTGCCGCCCTTGACGATCGCGCTGGGGCCTTCGATTTCAATATCAGCCCCAAGGCGAGCCAATTCACTCACGTGCGTGAAGCGCGCTTCGAAAATCCGCTCCGTAATGATGCTGATGCCCGGGATTAGGGCCATGAGCGCCATCATTTGAGCCTGGACATCGGTTGGGAAACCCGCGTAGGGCAATGTTGTAATATCCACCGACTTAAGCCGGCCGTTGCGCCGGACTGTCAGACCCTCGGCGCTGGTCTCGAGCCTGACGCCTGAATCCGCGAGCTTATCGAGCACGGCGTGCATGTGATCGGCGCGAGCGCCGCGCAAGAGCACCTGCCCATTGGTCGCTGCCGCTGCTATGGCGTAAGTGGCGGCCTCGATCCGATCCGGAATCACCTCGTGTTCAGCCCCGCGCAGTTCAGAAACCCCAGTGATGGTGACGGTCGGCCCACCCGCGCCACAAATTTTTGCGCCCATCGCGTTCAGGAAGTTTGCCAGGTCCACCACCTCCGGTTCGCACGCGGCGCTCTCGATCACCGTCACGCCTTCGGCCAGGACGGCAGCCATCAGGACATTGGCGGTGCCGAGCACGGTCGAACCCGCGCGGCCGCCAAGAAATATCCTGCCACCAGTCAACCGTTTGGCGCTGGCGTGGACGTAGCCGCCTTCGGTCTTAACATTTGCTCCCAGGGACTTGAAACCCTTGAGGTGCAAGTTAATGGGCCGCGCGCCGATGACACAGCCGCCCGGCAGTGAGACGCTCGCCCGCTTGAGCCTTCCGAGCAATGGCCCCATGATACAAAAAGATCCGCGCATTTTGCGGATCAGATCGTAGTCGCCTGCTCCTTTGATCTTTTTTGCTTCGACCCTGACGTTCCCGTCTGAAAATCGCACCTCGGCCCCCAGCCAATTGAGGATTTGGCCCATGAACCGAACGTCGCTCAAGTTTGGCACGCGCCGTATAACACAAGGCTGGCTGGTGAGCAGGCACGCCGCCATAATCGGCAGCGCGGCGTTTTTCGCGCCGCTGATAGCGACCTCCCCCCGGAGGGGCGTTCCGCCCTTAATTAGGAAACTGTCCATGCTTCAAGATCACGATTCTCGGGTGTTGATTGTAGTCCTCGACTATTGATTCCACAATCCAGTTTTGGCTTTCGAAGATCTGGCGCAACGCGTCCGCCTGGCCTGCCCCGAATTCGAGCATCATTCTGCCCTCTTTCTGGAGAAACGGCCTGGCTTCGGCTCCCAACATTCGATAAAAGTCCAGGCCATCGGCGCCGCCATCCAAGGCTTCCTTTGGCTCATAATCATGAACTTCGGGCTGCAAGGCTGCGATCTCGCCGCTCGGAATATACGGTGGGTTGCTGATTATGAGATCGAATCGCTGTTCGGGCGATAATGCGGACAATCCTTTGCTCTGGAGGAACTGGATACGGTCTGTGACTCCGTGCCTGGAGGCATTTTGGCGGGCTATCTCAAGCGCTTCTGAAGACTGGTCCAGGGCCCAGATATGCGCCTGCAGGTTCTTTATTGCGAGCGCAATCGCCAAACACCCGCTCCCGGTGCCAAAGTCCAGGGCCGCCCTCGTGCCGGTAGGCCCTTCGGTCTCTTCCGTCTCTTTTGTCCCTGCCTTCCCTCGAGCGTTTTTCAAAAACTCCCACCCTCTCTCCGCCAGCAACTCCGTCTCTGGCCGCGGCACCAGCACATGTCGATTCACCGCGATTTCCAGCCCGCAGAAGGAAGTCGAGCCCACGATTTGCTGCAATGGTTCCCGCCGGCCGCGCCTTTGGACCAACTCCCGCACTTCGCTTAACTCCGCATCTGTTAGCTTTTGTTCAAAGTTCAGGTAGAGTTTCATGCGTGGCAGTTTTAGCCGATGCGCCAGCAGCAACTCCGCCTGCAATCGAGGTGAATCCACACCTTTCTTGGTAAGAAAATCCGCGCTGCGCTGAATCACTTCCAGAACCGTCACAGGTGGAACCATAGGGACCCGACAACAGGACTACAAGACCACAAGACAACGAGACCACTGACCACTGACCACGGACTACGGACTACATTCGCCCTTTCGTCTTGAATCACGGCTCGGGCATTTCTATGCTCGAACCATGAAACGGATTTCTATTTTTCTCATTACATTAACTCTCGGAGGCACGCCTGTTTTGCGCGCCCAGGACGCCGCTACTGAAGAGCGGTTGAACAAGTTAAGCGGACAGATCGAGGGCATCCTCGAAACACTCCACTCGCAAAGCAAACAAATTGACCGGCTCGCCAAAGAAGTGGACGCCGTGCGCGAGGCGGCGGCGAACAAGCCACCGGCCAACTACGCTTCGCCCGAAGATCTGAAGAAGCTGGCGGAAGCTATCAAAGAAGTGGATCGCAAACGCATCCAGGACGCCGAAAACGTGAGCGCCCAATTGAAGGACCTTCGCAAGGCCGTCCTGAGCGTGCCGCCCCCCAAAACACATTCTACTTCTACGCCGATCTCCCAGGACACAGGCGATTCTGTGAAGCCGCCCAAAGGCGACAAGCTCGCAAAACCCGATACAGAATCCGGTTTCGAATATCAAATCCAGGAAGGGGACACACTCTCGAAAATCGTCAAGAATTGCAAACAGAGCGATAAGAAGATCAAAGTGACCGTTGATCAAATCCTCAAAGCGAATCCCGGCCTCCAGGCCGATAAGCTCGTTCCCGGCAAAAAGATTTTCATCCCGGCGCCGGCACAATCCTGAAGTCGCAGCCGAGGTAACGAGGCCCTGAACCAGGAGGACAGAGGTCAGAGGTCAGAGGTCCGAAATTAGAGCCTCGTCACCTCGGCTGCTACGATTTGGTTCGGCCACGGCGGGCCAGGCCAATCGCTTGCAAAAACGCGGAGCAGGAACAATATTGAACCTCATCCAATGAAGAAATCAACGATGTCCTTTCTGACCCTGCTGTCAATTTTTACCGTGACTTGTGTCGCCTCCGCCCAGGAATGGGCAAAGGCGCGGTTGGAGAAATCCCCGCGGCATCTGGAGTGGGTAAAGGTCAAACACGACCAGCGCGACGTCAATTGTTTCGTGGCGTATCCCGAGGTGAAGGGCAAAGCCACCGCTGTCGTTCTCATCCACGAGATTTTCGGGCTAACCGATTGGGTGCGGAGCGTGGCCGACGAATTGGCGGAAGCCGGTTATATTGTTATCGCTCCTGACCTGCTTTCGGGCGCCGCGCCCAATGGGGGCGGTACGGCTGAATTGGGCGGGGGCGACGCTGTGCGCAAAGCGATCAATTCATTGCCGCCCGAGCAGATCACAGCCGACCTCAATGCGGCCGCCGATTACATTGCCGGGTTGCCAGCCTGCAATGGAAAGGTTGCCGTGGCGGGGTTTTGCTGGGGCGGTGCGCAAACGTTTCGGTTTGCGACCAATCGGCCAAAACTTCTGGCAGTGTTCGTGTTCTATGGCATAGGTCCGAGTGCCGAATCGGACCTGGCCCGCATCAAATGCCCCGTCTATGGCTTTTACGCCGAGAACGATGCCCGCGTAACCAGCACCGTCGAGAAGACAGAGGCGCTGATGAAAAAGGCGGGGAAGGTCTTTGAGCCCGTGACTTACGAAGGAGCAGGCCATGGTTTTATGCGCATGGGCGAAGCGCCGGATGCCAGTGCCGAGAACAAAAAGGCACGGGAAGCAGCATGGGAGCGGTGGATGAAGGCGCTCAAGAAAGCTACTTGAGTTTACAAGCGCCGAAGCTGCCATCGCAAATGGGGCAGTTCTTTCGGAGCTGCAAACCGGTCAATCCATTCTTCAGGGCGCCCATTCCTTGTTTGCGGCCCTGTTCCATTTCTCGTGTGATGTCCGCGCGCTCTTCGGGAGTGAGCCGCATCAGTTCGAGGCGCTGGGCGACCCATCTGCTGATTAAGGTTTCAATGGCTTTGCGTCGGGACTCCGGATTAGGGCTTCGTAATTGGCTTCTGATGTTATCATCGAGGCCAGGCCCGAAAGTGTCCATCGGCGCCTTTAGACCAAAAATCCGGTCGCGATGGCGATAAAGGCGGAACGCTTCAAAAGCCGGATGGCAAAGCGGACAGGCATAGACGAAGTGCTCTGGGTCGAATCTGGGCGCCCCGTTTGTGCTGGGCGGAATGATCAAATCAACATCCGAGTTGGTTACTCCGTCGCGATACAAGCCTTCCAGAACTGCGAAGAACACCAGTTGGCTGGCCCGCGTTCCGGGCCAGGAGTGGGGTGTCCTGCGCGCAGGTTCGGCAGCGAGAGCGCTGGACACAATCGCGCTAGCAAGGCTAAGAGCGATAAGCGAGAGGCTGGTAAAGGTGTTGTAGGATCGGTTCATTTTCATACGACAAAAGATGCCAGGAAAACCCTCGCACCGTACGTAAAAGGATTGTAAAAGAATTGTCACGCTGCATTATGTGAAGCTGAGAATGTCTGAATCCAATTCGAATTATTTCTACACCCGCGACTATTCGACCGCTGAGTTGGTGAGGCGGTTGCTGGCGCTGGCGTGGCAGTTTCGTCTGGACTGCCTGCTGTCTCTGCTGCTGAGCCTGGCCTTGCTGATACTGGCGCTGGGCGGCTTGCAGCTCTTGGGTGTCAGCATTGACGTGATTCGGCACGCGCTGGATCCAGGGCAACGCGTTCCGGTTTATCCTTTTCACTGGAACCCGCCCCAACCCTGGACGCCTTTGCAGATCGTTACGGTGCTAGCCTCCGCCATCGTCGTCCAGGCGCTGCTCCGCGCGCTTTTGACATATCAATACAACATGCTCACTGCGCGGCTCACACAGGGCAAAATCGTCCCTGACTTGCGCGCCAGGCTTTATGCGCGGCTCCAGCGGCTGAGCTTCCGGTTTTTCGACCAGCACGGCTCCAGTTCGATTTTTAACCGCGTGACGGGCGACGTGCAAAATACGCGCTTGTTTGTGGACGGAGTAATCTTGCAAGGATTGAACATGCTGCTGACGCTGGCGGTTTATTTTGGCTTCATGTGGCACATTCATGCCGGGCTGACGGTGGCATGTTTGTCCGTCACGGTCGGGCTATGGTGGGTAACGCATTACTATTCGCAGCGGCTTCGCCCGGCTTATCTGCGCAATCGCGAGCTGCAAGACGAGATGGTGCTTCTCTTTTCTGAAAGTGTCCGCGGAATGCAGACGGTCAAAGGCTTCGGGGCTGAGCCGCACCAAATCCGGCGTTTCATGGAAGCCAACCGGCGCGTTTCAGATCAGCAGGAGCGGATCTTCAGGGACCTCTCGCTCTTCACGCCTGCCACACAATGGTTGTCGCAGTTGAGCCTGATCATTCTCTTCGCGTACGGGGGCTGGCTTTATGTGCACGGGCAAATTCCGCTTGGGTCAGGGCTGGTGGTATTCGCCGGATTGTTGCAACAGTTCAATGGGCAGGTGGCCAACATCACCACCATAGCCAATTCAGTCCAGCAAAGCTTCACCGCGGCGCGACGGGTCTTCGAGGTGCTGGACACGCCTTTCGAAGTGGAAAATGCGCCAAACGCGATTGTACCCTCGCGAGTGAAAGGGCGGATTAGGTTTGAGGGAGTGAGTTTTAGTTATCTTGGGAGGGTCGAGCGTCGATGGTCGAGGAATGTACCTTTGCAGGAAAAACGGCCGACGATTCTCCCTCTCCCCTTCGGAAGGGGAGAGGGCCGGGGTGAGGGGTCTTTCTCGGGAAAGCCAATCATAGGGAGGAGTCCACTTTCAGAGATCCAGTCACGAGAGGGACTCCTGCCCTCGTCCTCCACAATACATAACGGCCATCACACTCTGGAAAAAATTTCCTTCGAGGCGGAGCCGGGACAGGTAGTGGGAATTTTCGGAATGACAGGCGCCGGCAAAAGCACACTCCTGGGAATGATCCCGCGCTTCTATGATCCGCACGAAGGGCGGATTCTTGCGGATGGCCAGGACTTGCGAGCACTCGATCTCGACGCCTATCGCCGGAACATTGGCATCGTCTATCAGGAGAGCTTTCTCTTCTCGAATACGGTGGCAGCCAACATAGCGTTTGGCAATCCGGGCGCGACGGTGGAACAGATCGAGCGAGCGGCTCGATTGGCTTCCGCTCACGAATTCATCGAGGCGCTGCCGGAAGGATATGAGACGGTGCTTGGCGAGGCTGGCGTGGACTTATCAGGAGGCCAACGCCAGCGACTTGCCCTGGCGCGCGCACTGTTGCTGGAACCGGGTATCCTGCTGCTGGATGATCCCACCGCCTCTGTGGACCCGAAAACGGAGCATGAGATTGTCTCGGCCCTGCGCCATGCGATGCAGGGAAGAACCGCTTTCGTGGTTGCCAATCGTTTAAGCCTGTTGCGTCGCGCTGATGTGATTCTGGTGCTGGACAAAGGCAGGTTGGTGCAACAAGGCACACATGAGCAATTAACGCGAGAGGCGGGACCGTATCGTCAGGCTGCCCTGTTACAGTTAATGGATCTGGAGCAGGAAAATGGAGCAACGAGGCAAGCCGCCCATATTCCGTCCGAAGCCGTCTCCAGCAGCCCTGTTTTGTTGTGATGCAACCTCGAATAGACACGAATGCACACGAATTTTAGACAGAAGGAAACAGAGCAAACGGAGAAGTTTCTCCCTCTGTTCCCTCCGTTATCTCCTGTTAGAATTCGTGTTTATTCGTGTCCATTCGTGGTTAGCAAAAATGCGATGAAGGCGATCACAGCATGAAAACCGACCGCCACGCCTTAACCTACTTCCGTCCGATGGAGGACCGGGAAGAGGACCGAGCCCCATTAAGCCTGGTGGTGATTCGGCGGATTTTCAGTTATACGCGCCCGTACCGGGGGAAACGAAACTGGCTGTTCGCGCTCACGCTGGCGCGAGGTCTCCAACTGCCTGCCCTGGCGTGGATGATCGGCAAAACGATCAATGGGCCGATCGCGGGCCGGGACCTCGCCGGAATTTATTGGCACACAGGAATTTACCTGGTTCTCGTGCTGCTCATGCTGATCACGCTCCATTTCCGGCAGAAGTTCGCGCTCGAACTCGGCGAAGCCGTTGCGCACGACATGCGTTCCGACCTCTTTCGAAAGCTCAACTCGATGCCGATGTCCTTTTTCAACAAGACACGCTTTGGCCGGATCATCAGCCGCCTGACCTCGGACATAGACAGCGTGCGGGTTGCGGTGCAGGACGTGACGTTCGTGATGATAATCCAGGGAGTTCAAATGGTCGTGGCAGCGCTGCTGATGGCGTGGTACAACTGGAAACTTTTCTCGCTGATGTTGATCCTCGTTCCGGTCATTTGGCTCCTGAACGAGCGGTTCCGCAGCGAAGTCAGCCTGCAATTGCGCAAAGTCCAGGAGAACTGGAGCCGGGTAGCCTCGACGCTGGCCGAGTCCGTGGGTGGCATCCGGGTGACACAAGCATTTGTGCGCCAGGAGATCAACGCTGGTTTTTTTCGCAAGCTCGTGGAAACGCAGGGCGAAAACAATGTCGCTGTAGCAAGAGCTTCGGCTGTGTTTCTGCCCCTGTTGCAGATGAAGAGCCAGCTTTTCCTGGGCGCGACGGCTTTGCTCAGCGCTTACGGAGCGTTGCGCTGGCATGGCTGGCTGCACATGGAAGCCGGCGATCTGGTGATGTTTTTCTTCCTGGCCAATTTCTTCTTCGAACCGATTCAGACGATCGGAAACCAATATAACCAGGCGCTCTCGGCCATGGCCGGCGGGGAGAGGTTCTTTCGCCTGCTTGATGCCAAGCCGGAGTGGAGCGATGCAAAGGAGGCGAAGGCGCTCCCAGGCGGCGCCCACGTGGAATTCGATCACGTCTCGTTCGGATACGAACCGGGCAGGCCCGTGCTGACTGACATATCTTTTGTCGCAGAACCAGGCCAGATGGTTGCGCTCGTTGGACATACTGGCAGTGGCAAGACAACCATCGCCGCCCTGCTGCAAAAGTTTTATCTGCCTCGCGAGGGCCGTGTGCTCGTCGATGGACAGGACCTTCGAGATGTCACCAGCGATTCGCTCCACGCGCAAATGGGAAGCGTCCAACAAAACAACTTTCTATTTGCGGGTTCCATCGAAGATAACATCCGTCTGGCGCGCCCGGAAGCAGCAGAGGATGAGGTGCGCGAAATTCTTCGAGCATTGGATTGCCTGGACGTTATCGAGGCCTTGCCGGAGGGCCTGCGGACCCGAGTCGGCGAAAAGAGCGCCGCGCTTTCGCTGGGCCAGCGGCAGCTAATATGTTTCGCCCGCGCACTGCTGGTCAACCCGCGCATCCTGGTCCTGGACGAGGCCACAAGCGCCATAGACACGATCACCGAGAGCCGTCTGCAGCGGGCACTCGAAGTCCTGTTGCGGGAACGCACATCCTTTGTTGTCGCACACAGGCTCAGCACCATTCGCAAGGCCGATTTGGTGCTGGTGCTGGAGCAGGGCCGGATTGTGGAACGGGGGACGCACGATTCGCTACTGGCGGCGGGTGGAGTGTATGCGCGGTTGCATGAGGAGTTCGTGGGAGGAGCGCTATGATCCAGCTCGTGTGGCAAGGCCGAATAGGTCTGGGGAAGCTGGCAATACTCGCAGCAATCGCTGGCTCGCGCCCGGACTTGCTCCCTGCGCGAGGGCATCAGGCGCCGCCCGATCGGGCCAAAGAGATGCGAGCTTTGGCTTGCAACAAATCGAGGAACTGCCCCACGCGCAGATACTTGTCCAACTCGGCACGTTCCTCTGAAGCCAGCTTTCCATGGTTGTTCGCCTGGAGCAACTTTTGGATGCGTTGCCGGGCTCGTTCGCTGAATCGCAATGAAAGTATGGAACGCGCCGCTTCTTCCGGAAGTTCAGCGCGCTCAGGAGCGATGACTTCCTTCAAAATGTCCGCCTCTGTTATTGCAGGGGCACTCACGATTGAACTATAGCTCTGGTCAGGTCGCTTTGGCAATGCCAAAGGGCGGCAGGCGAGACGCCTGCCCTACCTTACGGCGAACCGAACCGGAACACGCGGTAGTACCTTTGCGCCTCATTAAAAGGCGGATCTAAGGTGCCGGGGGGACCGGTATCAGTCCAACTCGCAGTCGAACCCGAGGCAGTCACATAGCCAGTTTGCGGGATGAACCAGGTTTGCAGGTCCGGTGAATACTCGACCTGATAAACGGCTCCGGTCTGCGCGTTCCAGATCAGATTGACGGAGTTTTGCGCCGGCTGGAGTTGTGCGGTCAAGGCAACGGTTGGAAGGGACACAAAACCGGCGCGAGTCAGGCCGCGTTGGACTTCCGGATTTTGCATGAACAGTTTCCAGGGCTTCTGTGTGAGATAATTTTCGATCATGATGATGATCGGCCCCTGGTCAATCCCGAGTTCGTCGGTATCGTACCAGCCTTTTTTCAAGTTGAAGGCATCTCGAAACGAAAACGCGGTCCAAATGTGGAGCCGAGCCTGTGAGTACATATAGAGCAGCGCAGGCACAGAGTATTCGGGTGTGAAAGGCGTGGCGCCGCCGGCAGCAGTGGGAGCTATTGTTCCGTCATCGTTGCCGTCTGGCGGCAAGCCATGGACGGTATATCCGTTGGGGCCATCGGATGCGGTGAGCCCCCAAATGTTGCTGCCGTAACCAGGCCAGTTATTCGGATTGGCGATGCTGTAGTTCACCTGGGCCAAAGCCGCGCGCCTGGAATTGATAAAATAACTCATGTTGCGCGCCGTCATATACGCGTCGGCTGTATGACGGAAATCAATCCAGCAATGGGAGTATTCGTAAGTAAACAGAGACGGATAAGCCACATACGATTGCCCATAGTTGGTCTCCCAAACGTACCCGCTGGTCCAGTAGTTCCAGGACGAGGCCGGCAATGGATTTGTCGCCGTACCCAAGCCGAGGATGTAGATAATCATCCCCTCGTCATACCCAATCCAATTCCCGGTACTAAACCCCGTTTCGGGATACCACGCCATGGCGACCCCGCTGGAGTTGCGAGCCATCCAGCTCCAGTTAACTCTGTTGAAGAGGGTATCGGCAGCGCTTCTTATAGCGTTCTCAGTGGCGTTTGTCTGATTGAAGTATTGCTTGGCGTACATGACGCCGCCCAACAAAAGACACGTATCAATCGAAGAAAGCTCAATAGTGCTGCCCGCGCGTACGGCGCCGCTCATAGTCAGGAAATGATAGAACCAACCGTTGTAGCCGATCATGCCGGACGTGTTGGTGCCTTGGGGGCCTTGCAGAAACGTGTTGAGCGTCGTCAAAACCCGAGCCGCTCCTGCGCTCCTGGAAACCCAGCCGTGATCAATGGCAATGCCGATGGCTGTGAGGCCGAATCCTACCGCTGCGATGCTGCACGCGGACCCGCTGGCGGTGCGATCGGGAACCAGGCCATTGGCAGGATTGGCGTAGTACCAGAAATAATCGAAACAAGTTTGCTGAACGTAGCTCAGGAACGCGTTGTTATTGGCGAACGCCTGTGGAATGGCCGGCACAATGACAGAAGGCGCGCTCTCCACGGAATTGGCTACTGCCGTGACATAGTAGAAGTTGGTGTGGCCGTTTACCGCAAAGGCGCTTAAATCGCAGTAGCCAAGGGGCGTCACCACAGTGGAGGTTAGAAGCGTAAATGGTCCTCCTGCGCTGGTGGTGGATCGATAGACCTTGTAACCGCTCAAGCCCGAGTCGCTCACCGGGTCCCAATGTAAGACAACGCTTTGGTCACCGGTCGCCACCACTAAATTCGTGGGCGAGGTCGTTGCGCTGGCGGGTAGAGAGTACAAGGCAAGCAATGCCGGCAAGAAGCAAGCTAAACAAAAGACCGGTCGAACCCGGTCAGTTACCGCCGAGACAAAACGCCGAATTGCTTTTCCACTTCCCCCAGCATCCGAGGGCGCCCGTTTGGCGTAGTCCCGGAGGGACGGCAGATAATAGCCCAGCGTTTCAACGCTGGGTTTGTCGCGAAGCGCGGCACAAGTCCCGTTAGGGACGACAGAAAAAACATGCTTTCTGTCGTCCCTACGGGACTCATTCGTCATCCAACCCTGAACCCAGCGATGAATCGCTGGGCTATTTTCTGTCGTCCCTTGTGGGACTAAAATATTGAGCCTCACGGAGCGTGAAACTTGATCCCCACGCGCCGATCCCGCTGAGCGGAACGGCGCTCCGGCCCTCTGCCCCCCTTCGTTCATGGCGCCGTCACTTTGTAATAGCGCGGAGCGGTTGCGGTCGAATCAAGCACGCTCTGGACGGCTCCATTGCCTTGCACGGTGGCCAGGAGTGTCCAGGTATCCACGATTAAGTTACTCGAGTAGAAGACGCGATAATTCACCCCGGCCTGGGTGGGAAAAGATATAAGAGGATGTCCCCCCGACAGCCGTGCGCTGATTTGTATGCCTGTAGCCGGAACTAACATGAAGAAATTCGGATTGCAATTGCCCTCAGTAGTTAATCGCAGCGTGGTGGCCGCGCCGTTGAACTTGAGCACAGTTGGAGCGGCCAGGTTTCCGTCCGTCAAAGGCACCCAGGCAAAGGTGCCGTAGCTGGTCCCCACGGCGCCCCAATCGCCGAGACGTCGAGTGGTTTGGTTGGTGGTACCGATACCGCCGGTCACCCGGTCGAGGTGCATCGTGAACGGGCCAAGGCCAGAGCTGCGAACGTAAGCAAAATAACTGCCCGGCGGGTATGTGCGCGTGTAATTGGCCCAATCGTTGCCGACGAAATAAACCAGCACATAATCAACGGCGAAGATGAATTTCTGGCGCACATAATCCTGGCCATTCAGGCCGTCCTGTGGAATCCCGTTGAAGCGATAATTGTAAACTTCGCCGCCTATATGTGTGTGCGCAAAATCAATATTGGTGTAGGCCGGATAGGGGCCGCACGTATCGCAGTATGCGTCCGGATACCACGATGAATCCGGAATATATTGCCCACCCTGATAGTCGAAGTCCTCACACTCCACCATGTAATTGGTTTCGTTGAACGTATCGAAGGAATTGCTGACCAGAATGCCGTGACCCAGGACGTTCGTAGCCGTGATGATGGCTGTATGAATCGCATTGGGGAGCACAGTGGGATAGACGACGTTCTTGCTCGAGGAGGAACCGCTGATAATCAGATTTGCAGATACATCGTAGCCGTCGAGCTTCATCTGAATGCCATTTGCCGGAAAACTTGATCCCGTGGTAGTGACCGTAAAGCTCA
This sequence comes from Verrucomicrobiota bacterium, assembly GCA_003176045.1. GTDB lineage: Bacteria > Verrucomicrobiota > Verrucomicrobiia > Limisphaerales > UBA8199 > PSRM01. The sequence goes on from PSRM01000311.1 coordinate 44,305, forward strand.
GGCCGTTGGTGTACTGGAACGGATGCGAGCCGTCCGGATAGAGATTGCTGATGATGGGCAAATCGGGCGATGCCACCACCAGTGCGAACAAGGTTGGCAAACAATTGCCCTGGCTGGTCACGCGCAAGGTGGCCTTGCCATTCAGGGTCACAAGCACATTGTTTCCACCCGCGTCTTTTAGAAGAGCATTTTGGAACGAAGTCCACGATTGCTGGCTGGGCAATGAGAAGGTGCCAAGGTCAGTAGTGCTTAAGTCCGGATTGACCATGCTGAGGTCCAGTTTCCCGAGGGCGCCGGAGGCGTTCGCAACCCTGGCGATGACCCAGAAACTGCCGTTGGGCCAGTCGCGCGTGTAGTTCATCCACTCGTTGCCAATGTATGGGTTGATCGCATAATCCAGCCTGCCGGCAGCCGCGAGATTCGGCCGCGTGTAATCTCCAGACCCGCTGGTGCAGATCGGATCGGCTGCGCGATAGAGGTGGTTGCCTGATGCGCCGGCGCTGTTCTCGTCCGTGCCCCCCGTCCCCACTTTGCCGAAATAACAATTGGGGTCTCCAGGCGCATTGCAGAGGTCCGGGAAGTTTATGTACATTCCGTTGGTATAATCCCAATCTTCAGCCTCCCAAAGATAAACTATAGGGGGCGTACCGACCCAGGTCGTCTCGAAGTAACTGCTGGCATTGGCGGTGAGATTCGAAACGTCCGTCACCGAGATGAAAACGTTGTAAACCGAGTTGGATTGGAGCCCATGGTAGGCGACGTTCTTGCTCGAAGCCGAGCCACTAATGGTCAGGCCGGAAGAAACATTGGAACCATTGACCACCACCTGGATGCCGCTGCTATTGATCGTAAAGCCGCTGGGGGAACTGGCATTGAAACTGATGCCGTTGGTTGGCGGCACGAAGATCATGTTGAGCGGAAAGAGGTTGCTGATGACCGGCGCTACCGGCCCGCTCAACTGGTTCAGGTTGGCGTCATCAAAGTAGAGCGAGCCCCCGTCATCCGAGCCGCCAGTGACGCCAAAGAGAATGGAAAGCTGGTAACGAACAGAGGTCGTGCCGAATGGCGCTACCAGTTGGCTGACCGCTCCAGTGACCGCGTAGGCACTCGTGTAAAAGGGATCCCCCAAATTAACCGGCTGGGATAAGTCACACACGTTTGTAACGAAATATTGGAACCAGTTGCTGGTCCCGACACTGGCGGAAAAATTCGAAGATTTGTATAGCGCAAGAATGTTCGTGTTCGCCCCTAAAAAGGCGACCTCAACCCAGGCGAACGAACTCGCGCCCATGACGTCGCATGGGGAGACGAAGAACCACCCGCTGGCCTGGTAAATTGAGCCTGGAGAACTGCTCAGTACCTGTCTAAGGCCGGCCACATTGTTTGTGCCATCGTAACAAGCGTTCCACTCTTTCCAAAACCAAGTCCCGGAATGGGCTGGATCGCCTACGCAATTGGCGCTGCTAAACGAGTCTTCGATCCAGTAGTTTCCGAAAGGCTGATAAATGGCTGCCGTCGGCGGGGCGAAGCGGGTCCAGCCGACGGGTATGGCATGACCGCTGTTCTGCTCGAATGATGGATTGTTAAGAATGTTGGCGGCCAGCGCCTGGCCGGCAACTGCAAGCACCATTGTCGCCAGTGCCACGGCAACAGTTCCTCCCCCGCTCTTCCTCCGCTGGTTGGCCGTCAGTCGAATGTGCGAATTATTTCTCACCGAAGTGATGCCCGTTTTCATAAATCCAAAAGGGGTTGGTTCCTGCCTGCATGATGGAAAGCCACCTTGAAACTAATCACGCGAATCGCTTGGTGTCAATTAGGTCCATCCCGGTTTTGGAGTGCGGCGACATGTCGCCGCTTTCATCGGCGCGACATGTCGCGCCGTCCCAAAGCGCGGACCTGTCCGCGCCCTCCAAACTCAGCGCGGCTCGCCTCCCACAAGGAATTTTGGGAGCAGCAATGGAACGAACAGCGAGACGCATCCTGAAAAGCCGGCCATGAGTTAACAATAATCTGCCTCCGCCGCCTTCGCGCGGAGGAGGCACGCGCGTCCGGCGGCGGCAGCAGGGGCAGAGGAAATCTTGTTATCGATTACGCGGGCGCAGAGAACGCGCTAACGGCACGAACGCCAATCCCAGCAGCAACATCCCAGCCGGTTCAGGCACGTTAAGAATGGGAGTGATGCTGATGTTGCTGAAGACAGCTTGCCCACTCTGATTGGGGTTATTTGGATCGTTTTGGACCTGGAGATAGCCTCCGAGCCAGTCGCCAGCGTTACCGACCGGGCCGCCTAAATCAAAGTAGGGATTGCCCGGGGACCCCATGGCCTGGGCGCCGTTGACGGAGTACTCAAAAGCGGGTTTGCTCGTGTTAGGATCTATAGTGTAGATGAATTTCATCGCATAGGTTGCGCCCGCGGGGTAGTTCGATGTGCTGCCACCTTGTCCTGGGTACCCGCCAGCCGCAGGCGAGAAGGGGTAATAGGACGGGCCGCCAAATTGGGCCACCACTCCACCTAACGAAACGATCACCTGGCAATCGCCACCGAAAACGCCGCTGGGATTGCTGAAGATAAACCCAGCTTCCACGTCCCTGTTATTCGGATTGTTGCCGGTCAGCGTGATATTGAATGAAGCAGTGAAAAAGTCGCCCTGACCGAACCCGTAAGCACTGCTGCCGCCGTTGTTGGAATAGTACCATACATCGCGGTTGGCGAACACGTTGTTCGTCGTGCTGACTCCACTTTCGCTAAGGCTGACTGAACTGGGATAGTTGTTGACGGGCGTGAACGTAGCGCCTGGAATGTCGTGAAACACCCGGCCGTCGATCCAGGCGGAGTTAATGGTGCTGACCTGGGCCTGGCTCGAAATGCTCGCCAGCAGAACAGTTGCGCAAACGGCTGCGCATGATTTGGGATTAAAAAGAAAGGATAAATTCGGGGTAGCGGAATGGGCTTTCATGGCGAAAAGCTTAAAAGATTCCCATCGCCCCACCATATAGGGTGATTACCTACCGCCAGAAAAACCAAGGATCCATTTTTAACAGAAGCAAACGAAGAAAACGAAGTGTTTGCCTTTGTTCTCTTTGTTTGCTTCTGTTGAATTGTTGCCGCTGCTTACAAATGGTGAAATCATGAAAACGTTGGACCATCCGAGCCGGATTCAGATACAGGCAGCCCAGGGTTGGCTCGAGTTGGGCAATCCTGTTGAAGCCGAGGCCGAGCTAGAGCAGATGACTCCTGAACTTCGGGAGCATCCTGATGTCCTGAAGCTGCGCTGGGAGATTTGTGCCGCGCGAAAGAAATGGGAGGAGGCCTTGGAAATTGCCTCGGCGCTTGTTCATTTGGAGCCGGACGAGCCACTCGGCTGGGTACACAAGTCCTTCGCTTTGCACGAACTCAAGCGAACTACCGAGGCGAGAAACAACCTTGTGGGCGTCGTCGAGAAGTTCGGGGACAGCCCAACCATCCGGTACAACATGGCCTGCTACGAGTGCCAGTTGGGCAGATTGGAGCAGGCGAAGTTATGGCTCGAAAAGGCTTTTAAAATGGGTAACCCTGTCAGGATGAAACAGGCCGCTTTGAAAGACCCGGACTTGGAGCCGTTGTGGGTTGAGATAAGAAAATATTTTTGAAATGACCACGCCTGGATCGCTGCGAATCTTGGGGGGAGCGCGGCATTTATGCCGCTTCACCGGCCAGACTTGCCACCCGCTGCTCTTTGATTCAACGCGACCTCACGTTCGTATACCTCCAATCCTCGTGAGAAGCACTCTGTTGTTCATTCTTTTGTTCTGCTACCTAGGCAGCGCCCTCGGCCAAAAGGCCCCCGCCCACGCACCAGACCTTTGGAAACTCGCAAAGCGACAGGCCAAAGTTCACCGCTTCTCCACATTGTTCGCCGCATCGGACGTTCGCGATTATCTCTCCACCACAAATGGAATACGCGATGCCCTCGATTGGTGCAAGCGGAGCGCCGTGACCAAGGTTTACATCGAGACCTATCGCGATGGCTACCAGGCCGAGCGAGCGGCGCTGGAGAAGGCCAGGAACGCGTTTCGCAAAGCTGGATTCGAAGTTTCGGGCTGTGTCACCACTACACAAGTCGGCAAGTCTTCAAAAGGCTGGCCCGGCATTTCCTGCTACACCGACGAGGCCACACAACTGCGCCTTCAATCTATCTTCGAATACGCCGCCGGCCTTTTCGACGAGATCATGATAGACGATTTCCTGTTCACCGATTGCACTTGCACCAATTGCGCCGTCGCCCGCAAGGCCAAAATCGTCATCGTCGGGACGCACCTTTATCCCGTCAAGGGAGACACCTGGGAAGATTATCGCGCCGAGCTGATGGTCCGCGTGTCTCAAGACCGCATTTTGGGAGCGGCGAAAAAGGTCAATCCGAAGGCGCGGATCATAATCAAGTATCCGCAATGGTACGATCACTTCCAGGAGCTCGGTTACGAGGTGATTCGCGAGACGGCCGAGTTCGACCGCATCTGGGTCGGCACCGAAGCGCGGAACTATGAGGACCGGCGTTGGGGTGGCACGCCCCAATACGAATCTTACTTCCTCATGCGTTGGCTGGGCGGGATCGGCGGGGCCAAATGCGGCGGCGGCTGGTATGATCCTTATGGAACAACAGAGCACACCTACATCGAGCAGGCGCGCGACACCGTGCTGGGGGGCGCCCGTGAGGCTATGCTCTTCTGCTATGGCTCGCTGCTCCGGGGAACCGGCCCGGAGGATGTTGGCGCTTTGCGCACGAACATTCCTGAATTGCTCAAGGTCGCGAAAGAGATTGGACACCGCCAGATTGTTGGTCTGGCCGCTTACAAACCGCCGAACAGCCACGCCGGGCGGGAAGGCAAGATTTTTGATTTCGTCGGCATGCTCGGCTTGCCCCTGGTCCCGTGCCATGTTTTTCCCACCAACGCTCTAGCCGCTTTTTTTTCATATCATGCGACCAAGGACCCACAGTTTTCGTCCGAGTTGGGCGCCTTTATCAAAACAGGCAAGCCTGTCCTGATCACGGACGGCCTGTTCCGGGCATTGGGAGGGCGGGCGGAATTGCAAACGACTAACGTTCACATTTTAAAGGTGAAGAGCGATCCCAAATCACTGCGTGATCTGAGTCAAAAGGAGTTGGACGACTTGCGCCAGCCCCTGTTGCGACCCTTCAAAACGACGTTTCACTGCACCAATCAAGCAGCCCTTTTCCTGTTCAAGGATCGAAGCTGGGTGGTCGAAAATTTCAACGACACGGCCATTTCTGCCGAGCTCAACGGGAAAATCCTGAACGTCCCCGCTCGCGGTTGGGTGTATCAGTGGCGGTGACCGTGCGAAGAAGTGGGGAGTTCAAAAACTCGTAGCAGCCGAGGTAACGAGGCTCTGATCTCCTTCTGTTCTCTGACTACTGACCTCTGACCTCTGACCTTTGACTTCTGGCCCCCTGTCCTCTGTCCTCTGTCCCCTGTCCTCTGTCCTCTGACCTCTGACCTCTGACCTCTGACCTCTGACCTCTGGTCAACACGAGGTCGGAACCTCCTGCAACACCTCGATGCAATGCGGGATTGCGCCCACGACAAAACTTAAGCATTCGACCGCGCCACTGGGTTTTCCGGGCAGGCAAATCACGAGCGTTTTGTCCACCACCACTGCAAGATTGCGGGAGAGAATGGCGTTTTTCGTAATCTTCAGGGATTCCATGCGCATCGCTTCACCAAACCCGGGCAATTCACGGACTGCGATTTCGCGCAGAGCTTCCGGTGTAACATCACGCAGCGCCACGCCCGTGCCGCCAGTCGTCAGAATGAGATGACAACCTTTGGCAATTTGCTCACGCACGGCGCGCTGGATTTCGCGTTTCTCATCAGGCACCAAAGCCTCGGCGGCGACTTTCCAGGCATAACCCTCGGCGGCCTGCTTCAACGCCGGGCCGCCCAGGTCGTCATATTGCCCTTTGGACGCGCGATCGGAGATGGTGATGATGCCGGTGAGGATTTGCATTAGGGGGTGAAGCGTGAAACGTGAAACGTGAAACGTGAATAGGAAGGTTAAATAGGTTAAATAAGCTAAATAGGTTAAATGGGTTCAAAGTGTCGCGTGGTGCGTGGCCCGCGATGCAATCCAGAGTTCTTAATCTTAATCTTTCTCTTAATCTTAATCCCCAGGGCTGCGTTGCTTGATGCGTGATATTAAAAACGTGGGTGACCGATGATCAACTACCGACTACTGACTACTGACTACTGACTTTGGATTCACTTTTTTATCTTCGACACCAATCGCACATCTGTAATGCGCATCTTCTTATCTACTGCTTTGCACATGTCGTAAATGGTTAGAGCTGCGATTGTAGCTGCGGTCAGAGCCTCCATCTCCACTCCGGTTTGAGCGGCGATTTTGGCGGAGGCTGTAATGATGATACGGTCGCGGCTTTTGGGGATGTCGAAATTGACCTCGCAATGAGTCAGCGGCAGAGGATGACATAACGGAATGAGGTCGCCGGTTTTTTTGGCGGCCAGAATCCCCGCAAGCCGCGCAGCAGCCAGGACATTGCCCTTGGCGATGGTTTGCGTTTCGATCAACGCGAGCGTTTCTCTCTGCAACCGAATTTCTCCACTCGCAACCGCTTCGCGAAATATGACTGGCTTCTCAGTCACGTCCACCATGCTGGCCTCGCCATGGGCGTCAATGTGAGTCAGGGGGCTCATTTCTTTTCTACGCCCTCTTTCCACTCTTTCACCACCGCCCGCATCTGTTCGGCGGCATTGAGCTTGGGTTTCACGTGCTTAAGGCTATACCAGGGCAACATGCCCAGCAAATCGGGAGTGACCAGGATCTGGCCGTCGCAATCCGGGCCTGAGCCGATGCCAATGGTTGGAATGGGAATTCTGCGGGTGAGGTCGGCAGCGACGGGCGGTGTGACAAGTTCCAGCACAATGGCGAAAGCGCCGGCATTGACGAGAGCGTCGGCATCGGCAAGCAGGGCTTGATGCTCCGCATCCTTCTTCCCTTTGACGTGGTAACCGCCTTCTTCGAGAACGTGCTGAGGCAGCATCCCCAAATGGCCCAGGAAGGGAATCCCTTCCGCTACAATTGCGCAAACCTGAGGAATGATCTCCCGCCCACCTTCCGCTTTGACAGCTTCGGCGCCGGCGGCAACGAAGCGCCTCGCATTGGCGACCGCCTCGCCAACTGTTTGGTAGCTGCGATAAGGCATATCCGCAGCGAGCAGCGCTCGAGGTTTAGCGCGTGCCGCGGCGCGCACATGATGCTCCATCTCGTCCATGGTCACGTGGGTGGTATTCGGGTAGCCCAGCACGACCATTCCGAGGGAATCGCCGACAAGGATCAGCGGGATGCCAGCCTCGTCGAGCAGGCGGGTCATGGGAAAATCGTACGCGGTTAAAGAAGTGATCTTTTCCCCGCGACTTTTCATGTCACGGAGAACCGCAGCCGTAATTTTGTTCCCTTTCACTCGAAACCACTGATTTTTAAACCGCTAATTAACGCTAATAATCGCTAATCTTTCTCTCAAACGCCGCCCCCATCAATTTGTATCCCTCATCCTTGTAAATTTCCGATTTCATAGGTTTCTGTTTTTGGTTTTTATTAGCGTTTATTAGCGAAGATTAGCGGTTAAAATTCCTAAAAGCATCAGCGGTTGAAACTCGCCAACGCTGATTTTAAACGACTGATTTTAAAACCGCTAATCTACGCTAATAAACGCTAATCTTTTTTAGACCTGAACGAGTTGTGGTGATTCTGGGACCAATTCGGAAAGGATGAAGCGTTTCCATTCGAGCGTGCCTTTGTGGCCGAAATTTATAAGGTAGCCGACTGGCTGTTTGGTGATGCGCATATAGTTGATGAGCTGCGCCTCATGTTCAGGTGCAAGCTGAGTGACAGCCTTCAACTCAACAACCAAACAGCCAAAGACGAAGAGGTCTGGTTCGTAATGTTTCTTAAGCTCACGACCTTTGTAGAAACACTTAATCGGGGATTTCGGTTGGAAGGCGATGCCTCGTAACTCAAGCTCGATCTCCAAGCACTCCTGATAAATTTCCTCCGCCAAGCCATAGCCGCGGTCATTGTACACCTCAAATGCAGCGCCCATCAATTTATACCCCTCATCCTTGTAAATTTCCGACTTCATAGGTTTCTCTTTTCCTTTTATTAGCGTTTATTAGCGTAGATTAGCGGTTTAAGTCCCCTCCGAAGAATCAGCGGTTAAAGCTACCCAGCAATTCCTGCGGTGTAACGGTTGCGGTCCCAATCTTGCCCACCACGATTCCCGCCGCATAATTAGAAAGAATGGCTGCTTCGAGCGGCGAAGCTCCGCCGGCGATGGCGAGAGTAAAGGACGCAATCACGGTATCACCCGCGCCGGAAACATCGAAGACCTCCTTGGCAACGGTCGGGATGTGAAATGGACGCCGTCCGCGCTGGCAAAGCAACATGCCGAGTTCGCCGAGAGTGACGAGCAACAGGGCCGGATGCAGTTCGCCCAGCAAGCGCTCCGCTGCTTTCATGAGAGCGCCATCGGCGAGTGGATGCTCGTTGCGCGCTTCATCCTGCACATTGGCCAACTCGAAAGCCTCTTTGCGATTAGGCGTGATAAGCGATAGCCCGGTCAAATCGAGTTTGTGGATTGGCTTCGGATCGAGACTCAGCCAAACACCGCGCTTGCGGCAAAGGTGCTTGAGTTGGTCGAGCAGGGGTTGGGAAATGACGCCCTTGCCGTAGTCGCAAACGACAACGGCTGCAGCGCGAGACAACGCCATCTCAAGCGCTTCGAGCAGGGCCCTCGTGGCGGCGGGACTCAAATCGCCACGCGCCTCGCGATCAATCCGAACAACCTGTTGTTTATGGGCAACGATGCGCGTTTTGACACTGGTCGGCCGAGCGGCGCTCCCTATCAGCCCACGGCACCCAACGCGCTGTTCGGAAAGGATATCTTTGAGCTGCCGGGCCGCCAGGTCTCGGCCCACCACACCGAACAATTCGGTCGGAACTCCGAGTGCTGTGAGGTTGCGCGCCACGTTCGCGGCGCCCCCCGGCATTCGACTTTCGCGCTCAAACTCGACTACCGGCACTGGAGCCTCGGGCGAAATGCGGCCTACGGTGCCCCACACGAAATGGTCCAGCATGACGTCTCCCACGACCAGTATCGGAGATCGGCGGGCAGTGGCGAGAAGCTGCCGCACTCGCGCGGTTTTTAGGTTCGTTCTTTCCATTTTCAAGGATTGGTAAAAAAAATCCAAAAACCCTGTAGCAGCCGAGGTAACGAGGCTCTGAAATCCTTGTGTACGAGCCGGTTACAAAAAGATTAGAGCCTCGTTACCTCGGCTGCTACAATCATTTCACACCTTCTGACCCATTAGACGAAATTGAGTGTCACTGCTTTTCGTGTGTTTACTACTATGCATAAAAGTTTTCGTAAGCCGCGCAAATTTTTCCAATGTAACTTTGTAACCCATTTAACCATTTAACTCATTTAACCTATTTAACTGTTTAGTTGCGGCTGCGTATTTCGTGGTTAATCCAAAAATGCAGTCAACGGACTTGTGGCGCTCGCCAGCCGTTGTTCCGCGCCCAAACCCGACTCGAATGCGGTGCGTCCAGCTTGCACTGCCAGCTTAAAGGCGGTGGCCATACGGTTGGGATCGCTGGCAACGGCGATGGCAGTGTTGACGAGCACCGCATCCGCGCCCATCTCCATGGCTTCAGCGGCATGGCTGGGCGCGCCCAGGCCGGCGTCCACTACGACAGGGACGGTCGCTTGCTCGATGATGATGCGAATCTGGTCGCGGGTTTGAATGCCACGATTAGACCCAATCGGCGAACCCAATGGCATGACCGTGGCCACGCCTGCCTCTTGCAACCGTTTGGCCAGCACGGGATCGGCATTAATATAAGGCAGCACGGTGAAGCCTTCCTTCACCAGCATTTCCGCCGCTTTCAAAGTCTCAACCGGGTCCGGCAGGAGATAGCGCGCATCAGGATGAATCTCGAGTTTCACCCACTTCGGCAACCCTGCGGCCGCCGCCAGCCGCGCCAGGCGCACCGCTTCCTCCGCGTTCATGGCGCCGCTGGTGTTTGGCAACAACAGGAATTTCGTCTGATCAATGAATTCCAGAATATTGGCAAACGGATCTTTGGTCCCTGTCAAATCGGCCCTCCGCAGCGCAACTGTGACCATCTCCGAGCCGCTGGCCTCCAGCGCCTCACGCATCCTTTCTGGGGAAGAAAACTTTCCAGTGCCCAGAATCAGGCGCGAGCGGAAAACGCGTCCGGCAATGGACAAGGGTTGATTGGCAGTGGACAACGACTCTGAACCGCTCATGGAAAAGAAATTAAACCGCTAATAATCGCTGATAAACGCTAATTAAGAGCACTGAGTGGTTATGCTGGCAGGTCGTCCGATAAATACAATATTAGCGTATATTAGCGCAGATTAGCGGTTTAAAAAATTAGCGGTCAAAAAGTGTAATGAAAGACCGCGCTGAACGAGTGCGTCTGAATGTGCCCAAAACGCATCGTATCGGACGGCGGCACTCCACCGAAAAAGTCGTGCGCCTCCCAGCTTGGGTCGTCCGTGCCAAAATAATGGTATTCCACTCCGACAGTCATCTGCCGGTCAATTTGGAATTTCAGCCCCGCGAATCCTTGATAAGCGAAGACCGCCGTTGACTCGCTACCGTGCAGCGAAACACCATTGAGATCAATTTCATCCACATCAATGATCGCCGCCGAGCCCCCGATGCCGCCGCCGATATAGGGAATGAACCGTTTCGTGTTCGGCCATTGGAACTTCACATTTACCATGAACGGCACGTTGGCAAAGCTGGCGTCGTGCACCTGCGTCGCATCCGTCATCGAACGAATCCAGCTTTGCATCACGCCCATTTCGAATTCAGTAGCGAACCAATCCGTAAAATTGTATCCGCCGCCGAAGCCCGCGCGAATCCCCGGATCAAACCTCACTTTGCCCCCGGGACTCTCCACGCCAAAGAACTCCTTTAGATCTGCATCCTGCGTCCAATTGGCGCCCAGATCGGCTTTGAAGTACCAATGCCCCTGGTCAAACTGCGCCAAAAGCCTTAACGGCGCCGCGATGCAGGCAAGAGTTGCGAGCAAAATAATCAATCGGGATTTGGTTTTCATACGATCCTTTCTGTTAAAGTCGAACCTTCGCCAAATCGAATAAGGGGGATTGTTCTCTTTGTCAACTCAGATTATCTCAACCCCGTAATCCCGCCCTTCCCATCTGTCCTGCCAGTGGAAGGTGAAAAGAATCTTCCCTCCAAACGGCACATCGGCGGCAGGCAGATCGGCGTACCAACAGTTCAAGCCGGTTTCGCTCGCAGGCTGGTCGTGGGCGGTAATCCAGGCGTTGGAGCTCCAATGGACCACACCGGGCGCTTCGGTGACGATGCGCAGGGCTTTGCCTTTCGGGATGCGAGATGGCTGGTGGGCGAGGGTCCAGATCTCGAGGGTCGAGGGTCGAGGGTCGAGGGTCGAGGGTCGAGGGTCGAGGGTCGAGGGTCGAGGGTCGAGGGTCGA
>PSRM01000281.1 GCA_003176045.1 Verrucomicrobiota bacterium
TCGGGAAGCAGGTTTTGACTGAAAACACCATTAACAGACAATTGTTCTTTCTATGGCTGGACAACGCATTCGCATCCGACTTAAGGCCTTTGACCACCGGGTCATTGACCAATCCGCCCGCGATATAGCCGATACCGTCAAACGGACCGGCGCCCGAGTCGCAGGCCCCATCCCGCTGCCTACCCGCATCGAACGTTTCACCGTTCAACGCTCCCCGCACGCGGACAAAAAATCCCAGGAAACCTTCGAGCAACGAACCCATAAACGCCTGCTCGACATCATCGAGCCCACCGCCAAAACCGTGGACGAACTCAAAAAACTCAACCTCCCCGCGGGTGTGGACATTACGATCAAGATATGAGCCAGCGCATTGGAGTAATGGAATACTGGAATAGTGGAATACTGGAACAAGGGAATATTGGAATTCTGCGTAGCGGTCTTTTACGCAGTATTCCATCCTTCCAACATTCCATTTTACCAATATTCCATCCTTCCTGTCCCCCCAATTAACTTATCTAACTTAATTAACCTGTTTAACTCTTTTCACGCCATGCCCCTCGGTTTACTTGGAAAAAAATTAGGCCAGACGCAGGTCTATAACGCCAAAGGCGCCATCACCCCTGTGACGGTTGTTCTGGCAGGCCCAAATCGCGTGCTCCAATGCAAAACACAGCAGAGCGACGGCTACAACGCCGTGCAACTGGGTTTCAATGATCAGAAAGAGCATCGAGTGACCAAAGCCCTTCTCGGCCACATCAAGAAGTTTAATGGCGTTGCCGTCAAACGCATCCGCGAATTCCGGGATTTCTCCCAGGAAGTTAAACCCGGCGATGTGGTGGGCGCGACGCTGTTCGCTCCCGGCGATTACGTGGATGCCATCGGCATCACCAAAGGCCGAGGCTTCGAGGGGGTGGTTGGGCGGCACGCATTTGCCGGTGGTGACTCGACCCACGGCGCCAAAGGCTGGCACCGCCGCTCCGGCGCCATCGGCCAGCGCCTGTTCCCCGGCACCGTTCGGCGCGGCATGAGGATGCCCGGACACATGGGCCAGGTCCGACGTACCGCTCAGAACCTGGAAATCATCCAGGTCCACGAGGCCGACAATCTCCTGCTGGTAAAAGGCGCCATCCCCGGAGCCAATGGTGATTACGTAATTATTCGCGAGTCCAAAAAACGACCCAAGGGCTGGAAACCACATGCCGAGCGCGCCGAGACCAAGAAGAAGGCCGAGGCCAAGAAAAAGTGATGCGTGAAACGTGAAACGTGAAACATGAAACGGAGGGCCGAGAGGTTCTGTCGCTATCCCCCGACCCTCGACCCTCGACCCGCCGCAGATTAAGATTAAGAGAAAGATTAGGATTAAGATTTTAAGGCCATGACACTTACAGTGAAAGACACCAAAGGCAACTCCCAGGGTGAGTTGGAAGTCAAGTTCCCGCTCATCGAGGATGGCAAAGGCACCCAGGCCGTGCACGACGTGGTGGTCGCTTACCAGGCCGCCCAACGCATGGGCACAGCCTGCACCAAAACCATGGGTGAGGTCGCAGGCTCCGGCAAGAAGCCATGGCGCCAAAAGGGTACTGGCCGCGCGCGCGCCGGCTCATTTGCCTCGCCCCTCTGGCGCGGCGGTGGTGTCACCTTCGGCCCCAAACCCCGCGACTTCAGCAAAAAGGTCTCCCGTAAAACGAAGCAACTCGCTCTGCGCAAAGCCCTCACCGAGCGCCTGCGCGCCGGAGACATCGTCGTGCTCGACGACCTCAAGTTGGAATCCGCAAAAACCAAAGAATTCACCGGCGTCCTCACGGCATTGGAATTAAAGGGCACCGCGTTGTTCGTGTCTCAAGCCACCGATAAAAACCTAACCCTGGCCTCTCGCAACGTGCCAAACGTTGCTTTGACTACTGGCGATTCCCTGAACACCTACGACGTCCTCCGTCCCGACAAACTGATCTTCACCCGCGCCGCCTTTGACCAACTCCAAACCCGCCTCGTGAAAGAATAGCGTTTTAAACGTTTTAACCATTTAACTCTTTTAACTCTCGCCGGCCATGAATACGTTCGACGTCATCAAAACAGTCCGCCTCACCGAAAAGGGCACCATCCTGCGCGAAAAATTCCGCCAATACGTCATCCACGCCGACCCGCGGGCCAATAAGACCCAGATTCGCCAGGCCGTCCAACAGCTCTTTAAGGTGAAAGTCACGAAGGTGAACACCCTTAACATGCGCGGCAAACCCCGTCGCCAGCGCACCACCCAGGCCGGCCGGACCTCCGACTGGAAAAAAGCCATCGTCACCCTCAAAGAAGGCGACAAGATCGTGCTGAGCTAACCCTGGGAGCGCGGGCATCCTGCCCGCGAGCTAAGGAGTGCGGACAGCCTTGTCCGCCGTGAGCGAATAATGATCTTTCTGGCTGACTCCCCAATACCTAGTTTAATACCTAGTTTCTTGTTAATACCTAGTTTCGCAGTTTTTGCCATTTAGCTCTCCTCCCCGTCCCAAGTGCCTTTACTTTCTTCTCTTTTTGTAATCGTGCCAGGATGCGGCGGATGAGGTCCACGCCCACTCCGGGGCATTGATTTTGAAGATCTGCCACGCGGAATGTGCTTAATTGCCGGGCGATTGCTGCCAAAACGGATTCGGTCTTCTCCCCGCGTGGCGACCTCAGCCGCCCAACCCGCTCTTCAAATTCTTTGCATGATTGTCCCAGGATGAACAAAAGGAAGCGACCATTTCCGCCATCGCCCTGGAAGTTTCCTTCGCCGGAACGGTTTTGAAGCGGACCCGGCTTCGGCCATCGGCGTAGGTTTGGATGATGTCAACGTCCTTCTCCTTGTACTTCCCAGCATCCCAGATTTCGCCACGCGACAGCTTATGAAGTCTTTTGATCGTAGCCTCAGAAACGGGGAGCCCATCACCGCTTTCGTGAACAAGTTTCAACGCATCGCGATAGCCACGGACCTCCTCCTCGTCCCGATCGCGTAGCGCGGGTTTGCCAAATATGAGCGTCCCCACCCGCGATTTGTCCACCTCGACTCCTTCAATTCGGTTGGAAGAAATGGAGCTTTCAATCAAAGCGTGTTCGCGCAACACCTTGAGCTTTTGGGGCGATTGCCGCGTGAACAGTTCCTGCTTGCCCTTTGCCTCAGCCAGATCGCTTAAGTACCACGTCGTGCGCATCGTCACCGTGAGCGGCTCAGCGGCAAGTTGGCGCAGGGTCATCATAGGCTCCTACCTTCAATCATACCTTGTATTCGGATTCAGTTCGGCAGGTGAACGCCAGTCAATGCCTTTGGCCTTGAGTCTTTGTTTGAGAAGGTGCCAAAATGTATGCACCGAACCGAGTCGGCCATAAGTTCCATTCTTCTTCATTTCCGCTTCCGTTTCCGCCTTCGCGTCCTTGATGGTTTTTTCGTATCTGGGTTCATCTTCCTTCGCATCGCGACGTTCTTCCTCGATGTAGTCAAGACGGCCTCCGGGTGTAAAATTCAGCCTGTAAATCCATTGTATTTCACCATCGGTGATTTTGTAGGAAGCCCACCGCCAGACCTGATCTTCGGCCGGTTGGTTCGTCACTGTACTCGTGGTGACTCGCCCGTTGATAGACTGCATCGTAGTCCTAATTCCCGCAATCTGCCCTGCCTTGTTCGTCCTCGTGCCTGAATCTATTTTTTTGATCCACGACACCGGCAGAAGCGGCCGATTCAGAGCAAGAACTCCAAGATCCAGGTCCGTAAATGCAAGTGGTGAGGTGCTGTTTGTGAGCGCAGCCATCATGAACTCGCGCGTGTGTCCCTCTTCTCTGGCCTGGACGTAGACCATCAAGTACTCGGCCATCGCATTGAACGCTTTATCTGGTTTCCTGAGTTGATAAAGGGTTACGTCTCCAACCGCAGGTGAGGGACCAAGTTCGATAGTTGCAAGATCCGTGGCGGTCAGGCCGGCACGCTTAGCGATGAGGTGAACCGTGTTGGTGTCCAATAGCTCAATACGTATCTGCTGAGAACTATTATGTGAAAGATTAAGGCCGGAAAGAGAGGTGAGGCCCGACAAGACTGGGGTTGCGCTCATCCAATGCGCCGGTTCGGCACTCGATACTTGTGCCGAACAGGAAAAGCGCAGGAGTCCGAATATGATGGCGAACAGCTTGATCCCAATCTCCATAGGTTGCCTCGCTCCTTCACCCGCGTGCCAGCCAAATCCGGCAACTTGCTTTTCCAGATGATCCAAACGCCCTTTCAGAGTCTGTGCCACGACAAAAAGATATGTTAAGCGCGTTGATACTTCCACGAGCAAATGGCCTATTGGCTATACCTTGGCGCACCTCATCTGATCGCTGATCACTGATTACTGATCACTCCCTTTCCGACCTGAACCCTGAACCCTAATATTTGTCCTCCGTCCTCTGACCGCTGCTCAACCGCCCGTGGTTCGCGGTCTCTTTCAGGGCCATCTCACCCTATAAAACCTCTGCCCACCGTTCGTCGCCTGCAGATCCGCAATTTGGTACTGCCCGGCAGCGCGCTCCGGCACGGCGCCAAGGGAGGCCCAGTTGGTGAAGGGCACAGACATGTTGGTTGTGGCGAACGCCTCGAACCTCATGCCCGACGTATTGGTGAACCCGAACTGAAACGGGCCGTTGGTAGATTTGGACAGGTTCGTCAGCACTATCTTCGAAACAGGCAGGCTGAACGCATAGATCTTCTTGTCCGCAGCCACAAAGATGCGCCCATGGGCGGCAATGCCTGTGCTAAAGCGCCGGGTGGCCGCCATCAACTCATTTGTGCCGCCTCCGGAATAAAGCACCCGGCCAGTGTCGCCGTCGAAACCGTGCAGGCGTTGATCGCCCTCGCAACCGATGCCCCATACGATCACATTGTTGGTGCCATCGGTTGAAGTCACGAACGGCGAACCGCGGCCACCCTCGGATTGCGTCCATACATTGGTGATGGTGGGAGGATTCGACACCGTGATGCGCAGCGCGGTGAGCTGGTTCTGGCTGGTATTGCCGCAAAACACAACATAAGTCCCGAGAGCCGTCCGATAAGTTGCGGCAGCCTGGATGATGGCCGTTGTCGAAACGTGCGCTTGGGCTACCGGAACACTCACACCACCCAGGTTCGTGGCGTTCAGCAGATAGGCATTGCCGTCTTTGCCCAGGGCCACCACCAGGTTCGGCGGAGTTGCCCCAGGCACATTGATCAGCACCGGGCCGGAGCCGCCAATGTCCATGTCGCCCGTATCCAGTGACATCCAGTTTGCCGGTGCCCAGTAATCCACGCTCTGCCCGCTGAATACTGGCCCCGGCTGGAAGCGAATGATAGCCTCGCCACCGCTCCACGAACTGGCGCCCGAGGTGTTGCCGGTGCCGAGGAACGGATGCGTTCCATCGCTGGCCGCTCCGCCGCACGCCCACGCCCCGCCCTTACCCGCTGTCGTAGCCCAGGCGGTGACCTGCGCAGGGTTTGTGATCGTAACGCCCACCAGCCAGCCGTGATAGGTTCCGCAGTCCCCGGCCAGCCCGCCGTAAGGCACATAAACACTCCCGCCGATCACCGACAGGGCGCTGCGCTCACCCTGCGTCTGAGAAGTAAACACATTGGTTCCAAATGTCGCCGACGCATTGACATCCACGGGCCAACCGCTGTTGGTGGTTCCCGTATCCAGGTTGAGTGCATAAATCAAATGCCTTGCCGTCGTTCCGTTGGGCGTGGTCATGGCATCGAAGAACAGCGTGCGTGAAGGCAGGTCCACGACCGGTGTTCCGGTGATGCCCATCGGATCTATGTTGCCGCAGGGAAGATGCGATAATGGAATCGGCGATCCAACATTCCGCTGCCAAAGCACACTCGCATTGGCTGCATCGAGGGCATACACATTATTGGACTCGGTCACCGCTATGACAGCAGCTTTGCCGCCCGGGCCATTATCCAGGTAAAGCGGCTGCGCGTACACATTGCCAGAGATGGTTCCGGCAAAAGTCAGGTCCCGCTGCAAATTGGTCACGGCGGCCTGGGTGAAAGCAGGCTCGATATACAGGCCATCACGCGAGGCGTGGTTGTGGTGCTGAGTGACATTGATCAGCGTCTGCCCCCGCAGATCGTAAATTCCGCCGGCCGCGGCCAGCGCCAACGCGAGCGATGAAATCGTCTTCAAATCAGCAGTGCCTTTACTTATGTTTGACACCAGGAGGTCCGCCGCGTGAGGGCACGCGGCCTACAAGGTTGTAGGCCGGGTCTGGCGCTTCGGACCTCGACTGTGACTCAGTCGAAGTTCATAAGCAAGCCCGATGCGCCCGTAAAAATCCGATTCCGCCTTTCCCGTGTTTCCTCACCGATTCGCTGCGATCCACTCTCGCCATTTCCTCGTATCGCGGCCGAAATCCTGATGAGTCGCCCTACGAAGTCCTGTGAACCTGTTCTCTTGTAGAGCTTTAAGAGAAATGGCCCTGCGGAAGGATCACCGATTTGGCCAAGCGCCGTGGTGGCGGAAAAGGAGATGTCTTCCCCTCTCTCGATCATCGCCTCTAAGCAAGGGATGGCACGGGGATCTTTCAACTCACCGAGGGTCTGGAGCACGTAGTGCAGGGGTGTGGACGTATCGTCGGTAACATCAGACCCGTTCGTCTCATAACCTGGAGAGGGACTATAGGTGTACGGACTCGACGGGATATAAAGGGATTTATTTTGAATCAGTTTAGTGAGTTCCAAGGCTGCCCAGTCACGCGGCTCGCCTGGCGGTGCTTCCCTGGCAAACCATTGAATCACTCTCGTCCCGTTAAAGCGGTGCCGGATGTTCGTCGATCCCGAATAGTTGGTTAGCATGACTCTCGCGCTCAGGTCCGAATCGAGCAGGAAATACGCAGCGCACACGTCCGCGCAGTCACAAGGTCCGTAGGGCAGGCTTTCCAGCCTGCCGGTTGCGGCGCTTTCTAGCGCCGCGACTTTGCGAGGGGCCAGGGGGCTGAAAAGCCCACTGAACCGGCAGGCTGGAAAGCCTGCCCTACAGAGGATTTTGTGACTGGCCCTGCCGCTCCGGGCTGCGGCTCGTTCCTTTTCCCCTTCGCTAGGTTCTAATTTCTAACTGGTTTAACCGCGCTGAAATTTTTATCATCCAATGCATGGCGGGTTTGTTTAGCGAATCAACTTTGGAGCGAATTAGGGCTGCGAGTGATATCGTGGAGGTGATCGGGTCGTATCTTCCCCTAAAACGGGCAGGGGCGAATTTCGTTACCCTTTGCCCGTTCCATAAAGAGCGGACACCAAGCTTCAACGTAAATCCGCATCGGCAGATCTTCCATTGTTTCGGCTGCCACAAAGGAGGCGATGTATTCGGGTTCGTGAGAGAGTATGAAGGGCTCGATTTTCCCGCGGCGGTGAAACGATTAGCCGAACGGGCACGGATTCCGTTGGAGTTTGAGCAAACTGACGGCGAGCGTCAGTCCCGACACTTGAAAGACATGCTGCTCCAGGCGCACGAGCAGATCGCCCAACGCTGGCAAAACGCGCTGGCGAATGAGGCATCGGGTCAGATCGCGCGCGACTATTTGGCGAAACGGGGCGTCTCCGGAGAAGCCATCAAATTCTTCCGCATTGGCTATGCGCCTGACCTTTGGGACGACACAGTAAATTGGGCGAAGTCTAAAGGATACGAGCCAGGGCTCATGGAAAAGGCCGGCCTCACATTACGGAAAGAGGGAACAGACCACTACTACGATCGCTTTCGCGGTCGGTTGATGTTCCCAATTTGTGACGAGCAGGGCAGGGTGATCGGATTCAGCGGGCGTATTTTGACCGGTGACGAAAAAACAGCCAAGTACGTCAATTCACCTGAGACGCCGATCTTCACCAAGAGCAAGGTCTTCTTCGGCCTGGATAAATCCAAGCGAGCGTTGCTCGACGCGGAATGTGCGGTAGTATGCGAAGGGCAACTGGACCTCATCGCCTGTTACATGGCCGGGGTGCAGAACGTTGTCGCTCCACAGGGAACAGCCTTCACCAGCGAGCACGCGCGAATTCTAAAGCGATATGTCGAGGAGGTGGTGCTTTGCTTCGATTCAGATGACGCGGGTCAGAACGCTGCGGTACGCGCGCTGGATACCTTGTTGGCTTCCGGATTGGCAGTTCGGGTAGCGGTGGTCCCCGAGCCGCATGATCCGGACAGTTACATTAAGGAATTCGGGGGCGCTGCGTTCAAGCAGCTCATCGAGCAGGCGGAGGGCTTTTTTGATTATTACCTTAATCGTTTATGTGACACAAATGATGTGGCCGGCGATAAGGGGCGATCGGTTGTAGTGCAGGCAATGGCTGAAGCCGTTCACAAAACTGGAAATAGTGTTCTGGTGGACAAGCATGCTCAGAGGACCGCCCTTAGGCTTGGAGTATCGCCGGATGCGGTGCGGGCCGAGTTTCGAAAGCTTGCCCGAACCAGGCCAACGGCTGCCTCCGAGGCGCCGAAGACGAACGACGTCACCACACCGGCAGCCGACATCGAGACTCTGCCCGTCGCCGAACGCTGGCTGCTGCGAATCATGCTCGGGTCCGATGAACTGGTGCCCTGGATTGTGGAGCGGTTGGAGTTCGACTGGATACAAAGCACTGCCGCCCGCCGCATCATCGAGGCCCGCATCGCCGCCTTTCAAGCCGATCTATGGGCTGACATCCCCGCCTTTCTGGACGCATTGCCCGATGAAGAGACACGGTCATTGGTGACGCAAGCAGTTGCGAACCAGAGAAAGATCGAGGCACCAGCCAAACTGCTTCAGGGCGACCCTCAACGCGGGGACAAACGCGGTATCCTGGAGCAACTCCGGGACGATTTCATTAGCCGCCAACTGGCGGCCTTGAAACAACGGGCAAACCAGCCGAACCTGGCGGAACAAGAGTTGTTGAGCCTGTTAAAGCAGCAACAGGATTTACGGGCGATGAAGGGAAAGCCTCTATAAACTCCAAACTTCAAGCGTCAAACTTCAAAAAAGCCTCAAACGTCAAACTTCAAGTCGCTCCGGTACGTAGATCGAACGAATCGTAAGCGGGGTTTTAATGAGGCCTGATGGCCAATTTTGCAAGCGAGAAGCACCCGCATTTTCGCATCTACGCCCCACGCACAACTCCAGGCTTTGAAGTTTGGATTTTGAGGGTTGCTTGAAGTTTGAAGTTTCGGAGTTTGAAGTTTCTCCTTACTTCGCCCCTTGATCAATCCACGCTCTTACCAGCCCGATTTGCTCTTTGGTAAGCGGTCCGATCTTTGCTTTGTTGTTGGGCGGAGGCATGTAATCGTCCTCATCGCCTAGATGAGCAATGTTGATGACCAAGGTGCTTTCGGCGCTATTACCGGGCTGGATCACTTTCCCATTCTCGCTTCCCTTGAGCGCGCCCGGAAGACTGTCGAGGCGAAGGCGGGCTTTTGGTTTTTCAGCCCCGTGACATTTAACGCACGATTTGTCGAAAATGGGTTTGATATCCCCCGCGTAGGTTACGTCCTTTTTATCCGATGGAGGCGGGAGCTTGCTCACATCTACTGCCGGTTTCTTTTTTTCTTTTTCCGCGGCGCGAACAGTAATGAAAGAGGCGCATAGCGCGGCGCTCAAGCACAATAGGAGAAGGTTCTTCATTGTCATATTTATTCGAATCTGGCGTAAGGATTATTGCAAGGCAGAGCCGGAGTCAACCACATTCCAGGACTTGCGCAAAATCTCGGGCTCGATGCCTTTGGCACGCAAAGCGCGGAGGCTCAGTGAGTCGCTGCGTTTGGCAAGGCGCTGGCCGGATTCATCTGTTACCAGGGGACAATGATAGAAGTTCGGTCGGGTCAGGCCCAGGGCGCGATAGACCAGGATTTGGCGAGCAGTGGACTTCAGGAGGTCCTGGCCGCGCACCACCTCCGTGATTTGCATGGCTGCATCGTCCACGACAACGGCCAATTGGTACGAGGGCAAGCCATCATGACGCCAGACGATGAAATCGCCAAAGCCTCTGCCGGCAATAAACTCTTGAGGGCCGTAAGAGCCATCCCCGAAAGAAATGGGCTCACCATCGGGCACTCGAAAACGCCAGTTAATCCGCGGCGAAAGTTTATTCCGATCTCGTCGGCCGTCCTGAGCCGGCTCCAACTTTGAACTTTGAACATTGAAGTCTGAACTCACAGCCGGCCGGCAAGTGCCCGGGTATATCGGCTCGTCTTCTCCGACATGCGGCGCCTGCAACGCGCGCAGGACGTCCAGGCGGGAGCAGGTACATGGATAAACTGCGCCAGAGGCACGAAGTTTTTCGAAAGCTGCAATGTAAAACTCCCCGCGCTTACTCTGGCAGTACGGGCCAAAGGGGCCGCCGCAGTCCGGCCCCTCTTTCCATTGGAAGCCGAACCAACGCAGGTCCTCGAACATGGCCGAAACAAACTGGGTTTTGCAGCGCGCCTGGTCGAGGTCTTCGTTGCGCAGAATGAGTGTGCCGCCGCAAGAAAGTGCCCGCTGTTGAGCGGTCCAGAAGGTGCGGGCGTGGCCGAGGTGGAGAAGGCCGGTGGGGGAGGGAGCGAGACGGCCGCGGTAAGGGCGTGAAACGTGAAACGTGAAACGTGAAGGCTCGGCAGCATTCATCTCATTTTAACCGGGTAGGGAAGCAGACCTAAGGTTCCGGAGCTAAAAGAGGATATCTGCATGATCGTCGAGCCATTGACTCAAGCGCGGCAGGCGGAAGGAGAGCAATTGTTGGACCTTGGCGCAGTTCAGGGATGTGTCGGGAGGCCGAGGCGCTCCGGCATAGTTTTTCAAAGAGCCTGGGACGATATTGGGATTCAGTTGTGGCCAACGGGCGGCCACCAGTTGGCCCATCTGAAATCGGGAGAGCCGCTCTGAGCCGCTTACGTGGTAGCGCCCGGTCTTCTTTTGAAGCACTAATTCCCAGGTCGCTTCCGCGGTGACCTCGGCCGGTATGGGTGAGCGGAATTCATCAGTAAACAGGTCGAGGGTTTTGCCGGCCTGAAACGCTACTCGGAGTTTTTCGTTGAAGCCGCGGTCGCCGGTGGGCGAAACGCCGCCATTCAGCGAGGTTCGGATGACCGTGTGGCGTGGATTTGAAAGAACGATCTTCTCTGCTTCGACTTTTGTCTGCGCATAAACGCCCAGAGGGTTCACGGAAGCATGTTCATCGTAGTTACCTTGCCGCCCGTCGAAGACCAGGTCGGTTGAGTAGAAGAAGAAGGGGATAGCCGCTGCCAATTGGGCGAGTTCGGCTGTGACCTGGACGTTCAGCCTGCGTGCTAAGGCAGGATTGGCCTCGCACTCGGGGCTCTGGCTCAGAGCGGCGCAGTGGATGATGAGGTCGGGCTTTTGCGCCTGAAAGGCTCTCCGGACAGCCGTGAAATCTGTAAGGTCGAGGTCTTTGCGGGTGAGTGGGAGGATCGTGGCCTGCGGCAGAAAGCGGTGCGCGGTCTGGGCGAGATAGTTGCCGATCAGACCGCCAGCGCCGGTGATCCAGATTTTATTCAGCACTTGACGTGAGGGTTGATTGGCGCGCTAGCGTCTCGGAGTGCGCCAGTCCTCTGGCGCTTTGGGTTCCATACGGAGGAAAAGCGCTCCCGATGCATCGGGAGCGCACTCCAAAACCTGGCGGCAAGTCGCACGGTTTTGTGCCAAGGTTCGCCATGGTTTGCAGAAGGCTGCGTCCCTTAGTCGAGCATTCTTTGAGATAGGCCTTCGTAAGCGTCAATCCTTCTGTCGCGCAGAAACGGCCAATGTGTGCGCGTGGTCTCGACCTGGTTGAGGTCAATATTAACAAGCAGAATGCCTTCGTTTTGGGGGTCCAGTTTTTCCAGGATCTGGCCCGAAGGACCGGCCACGAAACTTTGGCCCCAGAATTCGATTCCATCGCCCGAGATTTTTTCATGCCCGACACGGTTCGGGACGGCAACGAAGCAACCATTGGCGATGGAATGCGCCCGCTGGATGGTTTCCCAGGCCAGATGCTGCTCCTGACCGTCTGCGGCTTTCTCTGCCGGATGCCAGCCAATGGCGGTGGGATAAAACAGAATCTGGGCTCCTTTCAGTGCCGTGAGGCGGGCGGCCTCCGGGAACCACTGATCCCAGCAAATCGCCACCCCGATTTTCGCGTAGCGCGTTTGCCATGCGCGGAAACCTAAGTCGCCAGGTGTGAAGTAAAATTTTTCGTAATAAAGCGGATCATCCGGGATGTGCATTTTGCGATAGATACCAAGGAGCGCTCCATCCGCATCAATAACCACGGCGCTGTTGTGATAGAGTCCTGGCGCGCGCTTTTCGAAAATGGAGGCGATGATGACAACCTGTTTCTCTTTGGCCAGTTTTGCAAAGGCCTCAGTCGTTGGGCCTGGAATTGGTTCAGCAAGGTCGAAGCGGGAGTGATCCTCGGTCTGGCAGAAGTATTGGGAGCGAAAGAGTTCCTGGGTGCAAATGATCTGTGCGCCTTCACGCGCGGCGCTTTGGGCAAAGGCCATGGCCTTGTTCATATTCGCGCCCGGATCGGCAGAACAGGCGCTCTGGATCAAAGCGATCCGCACTTTTTTGGCCGAACTATCACTCATTTATCGCCTGCATTATCGACGCATTGGGCGCAAACACAAAAAGCTCCAAACACCAAATCTCAAATGCGCCGCCGGTTGATCTTTGGTGTTTGGAGCCTGGTGTTTCTCTGGCGTTTGGTGTTTGAAGTTTGGAGTTCGCCGCCTCAAGTCCTTGCAGATCCGGCGATCGGCTCGAGGATGCGCGTGCTTTCATGGCCGGGCGCCAATGGGGCCGCCGGCACATATTGACCGAAGAGTTCGCGAATGAATTTGCCCATCGTCTCGTTGGTTGGCCCGTAGCCGGAGTGATAGATGTAATGCTCCAGATCAAAGAGCAGTTCGTCGGCGCTGGCGTAGCGTTTGTCCAGCTCGCGCGCAAGGACGCGGTGAAGAATCTCATTGAGCCGATCGTCTATGCGCGAGTCCAGATTGCGGAAGTCCGGAATGGGTAAAGACATCATCCGTTGGCGGGACTCCTCGGGAGTCTGGGCTTTGAAAATATTCCTGCCGAGCAACAGGTGCGCCAGAACAACGCCCGCGGAGAAGAGATCTGAACGTTTGTCGGTGATTTGGAAATTTGCCTGCTCGGGGCTCATGTAATCCGCCTTGCCGGCGACCACTTCGCCCTCGTTATCCACGAGAAAACCGCGCGCCTTGGCGATGCCGAAATCGGTGAGCTTCACATCGCCTTCGAATGCGATCATGATGTTCTTGAAACTGACATCCCGGTGAACGAGTCCCAGCGGTTTGCCGTCTTTGTCGGTTTTGGCGTGCGCATAGGCCAGGCCGCGAGCGACGCGGCTCACAATAAAGACGGCGAGTTCCTTCGGGAGAACCTTGCGCTTTTCGGCCAGTTGTTGACCGAATTGCTCCAGGTTCACCCCACGGATTAATTCCATGGTGATGAAATAAACACCGCGAGTCTCGCCCAGGTGATAAGTCTGGACGATGTTTGTGTGGATGAGGTCGGCCACGAGTTTCGCTTCGCCGATAAAGTTCTCGATGAACTGCTTTTGGCGAGCGTAGTTGTCGCGAATGACTTTGATGGCGACGCGTTTGACGAATTGACGGGCGCCATGTTGTTCGGCTTCGTAGATGATGCCCATGCCGCCCTCGAAGATCTTGCGGACGATGTCGTAGCGGAACTCGTTCTGAATGCTGAAAAGCGCCACGTCCTGATGCTGAGGCATTTTGCGAGGAAGTCAAGTCTGTCTGCGTATGATTGGATCGCTCCGCGATGCCTGAGAATTTGCTTGCGATACTCGTTCGGCACCCCGGAAAAAAGCGCATTTTTTTGCATTTTCTGCTTGCGCGGTTTTGCTGGCGGGCTTTAATTGCGGGCAAGTCGAACGACTTTAACTAAACCAAACTACAACAATTCAGATCAAACTGACTATGGCAAAAGCACTTACGAAATCCCAAATCGCCGCCGAACTCGCCGAGAAGAACGAAATCTCTAAGAAGCAGGCAGTAGGAGTTCTCGACACCCTGGCTACGCTGGCATACAGGAACGCCAAGAACACTTTCACTGTGCCCGGCCTGGGCAAGCTCGTCCTGCAAAACCGCCCCGCTCGTGAAATGGTGATGCAATTTGGCCCCAACAAGGGCAAGACTATCACTGTGCCCGCCAAGCGCGTGGTGAAGTTCCGCGTGGCCAAAGCCGCCAAGGACGCCATCCTCAAGGCGAAGTAATATTTGTTCGTTCAGAAAGGCACTCTGCTGATCGCAGAGTGCCTTCTTTGTCCCTCGGTACAGAGCCGTCCCGCCAAGCGGGATGAGGGAGCCCTCGGGCCGGTTTTTTCCACTCCCGCGCACCGGAGGGCCCCGGCCTACAGGTGCAACGCATCGAACTTGTAGGCCGCGTGCCCACACGCGGCGTCCGATTCCGATTTGCAAGAGAGAGGGAAAGATGCGGCACCAGCGGTGCCCATTACGAGCACCTTCGCATGAAGATCGCCGTCGTAGGATGCGGGGCTGTAGGGAGTTTCTACGGCGGGAATCTGGCCCGCGCCGGCCATGAGGTGCATTTTCTGTTGCGTTCGGACTACGAGGTAGTCCGTCAGAAAGGAGTGCGGGTTCGGACTGGTTTGAGCGAGTTTGTAGTTCGACCGCATTGCGCCGTTGAGCCGGAACAAATTGGCCACGCTGAAGTCGTCCTCGTTGGGCTCAAAACCACCGCCAATGACCAATTTGGCAGCCTTTTGTCTCCACTGGTCCGGGCTGAAACCGCGATCGTAACTCTCCAAAATGGGCTTGGGAATGAGGAGCAGTTGGCGCAGCTTTTTCCGGCGCGCCAGATATTGGGAGGCCTTTGCTTTGTGTGCTTAAACCGCCTCGAGCCGGGTGTAGTCCAGCACTTCGATCATGGCAGCGTCATCCTGGGAGAGTTTGATCGGGGGCCAAAAGGAAGAACGCATGAGTTGGCGTCACACTTTTGTGATTCGGGCGTGCCTTGTTCTGTCACCCAGAACCTGGCCCAGGCGCACTGGGAGAAGCTCGCCTGGAACATTCCTTTCAACGGGCTTGGCGTTGCTGGCGCAGCCGGTTATGAAGCATTGACCGGCGGCCAAAGCTCGTCCCTTGCTTCCCCAGCCTCGACGTCCGCTCCCTGCCTCACGACCGACAGACTTCTTTCTGATCCCCGCTGGCTGCAGCTTGTGCGAGAGTTGATCCTGGAGGTGGTGTCGGCCGCGCGGGCCATGGGTTTCAATTTGATGGAGAGCTTGGTGGAGGAGCAGATCGAGCGCACCCGGACTATGGGAGCGTACAAAGCCTCGACCCTTATTGATTTCGAGCGCGGCCAGGCTCTGGAATTGCAAAGCCTTTTTCTGGAACCGCTTCGCCAGGCTCGAGAGGCTGGAGTTGCCACGCCGCGGCTGGAAGCTTTGTGCAAGGTGCTCAAACGGCTTGATCCTGGAGGGGTGCCGTAGTCCTTACGTCAGACCGGTCCGGCCAAGCGCACTTGATAGAGCCAGCGTGCGGGAGCGCGGCATTTATGCCGCTTCAATGTCCGCATCTCGATGAGCGTACCTGGTAATGCGGGCGCTTCCGTGCGTTCGGCGCGTGAAGCGGCATAAATGCCGCGCTCCCGGATCAAACGGTCTGACCTTGCGCCAGCCAAAAAATCCCTCCATCGTAACCAGGTTTCATGAAAGCCCGCGTACGTTTTGCACCCAGTCCAACCGGTTTCCTGCACATCGGGGGTGCACGCACAGCCCTGTTTAATTGGCTTTATGCGCGCCACACCGGAGGCATGTTTATTCTCCGCATAGAAGACACGGACGCCGCCCGCAATACGCAGGAAGCCGTGAACGTAATTCTCAGCGGCCTTCGCTGGATGGGCCTTGACTGGGACGAGGGGCCCGTGAGCGGGGATGCCACGGGCGCAAGTAAAGGCGACGCCGGGCCTTACTTTCAGAGTCAGCGCAAAGAGAATTATCAGCGGCGAGTGGAAGCTCTGCTGGCCCGCGGGCTGGCTTACGAGCAGGAGGGTGCGATCAAATTCAAGATGCCGCGCGAGCCCATCATCATTCCCGACGTAATCGTGGGAGAAGTGCGACGCGAACTGACGGATCGCGAGCAGCAAGACCCGGATTTTGTAATTGTCCGTTCCGACGGCCAACCGGTCTTCCATTTGGTCAATGTGGTGGATGATTTGGAAATGCGAATCACCCATGTGGTTCGAGGCGAAGATCACTTGAGCAACACCTCGAAACACATCGCCCTCTTTCGCGCATTCGGCGTCGAGCCTCCTAAGTACGCGCACATCCCGTTAATTCTGAACATTGACGGCACTAAAATGAGCAAGCGCGACCAGGGTGCCTCACTCACGACTTATATGGAGGAGGGGTACTGCCCAGAGGCACTGGTTAACTATCTGGCGCTGCTCGGCTGGTCGCCAAAAGGCAACCGGGAGAAATTGCCTGTGGCAGAGATTATCGAACTGTTCGATTTGCCGCAGATTCTGCGGCACAATGCCCGGTTTGATTTGGCCAAGCTCCAATGGTTGAACGGCGAGTACATTCGCGAAATGAGTGATGACCGATTTTATGAGCAATCGGTTCGGGCGTTTGCCCGAGCGGGGTTGGACACAAGCAAGTACAGTGTCGAGTACGTGAAGGCGGCACTGGACACGTGCAAAGGGAAGATAAAGCTCTTTAGCGAACTGCCGGCCTATGCGGGATTTTATTTCACTGATGACATCAAATATGACCCTGAGGCTGCAGCGCGGGACTTCACATCGGAAAACAAGCCGCGCCTGGCCCGGCTACGCGAAGCCCTGGAGAAGCTCGAAGCCTTCGATCCGGACCCGATCGGAAGCACGTTCAAAACCGTCGCACAGGAACTGGGAGTAAAAACCGGCGTGCTCGTGCATCCGGTACGGCTTGCCTGCTGCGGCAATCCCGCAGGGCCGAGCCTGTATCATTTGATTGCGGTGTTGGGGAAGAAGCGTGCGTTGGAGCGGATAGAGAAGGCCTTGGCGCAAATCGCGCGTTGAATTCTCCGTCCGGATATTCTCCGAGCGCCGGGTGAGGGCACCCGGCCTACAGGAACAACGGCTCCGAGTTGTAGGCCGGATGCCCCCCGCGCGGCGCTCGACTGGAAGGTTGCCTCCTCACGTCGTCCCCTACAAGGCCAGATTCCGATTCTTCGCCCTGGATTCCTGGGCGAGGCGGGTTTTGAATTCGAGGAAGCGCTTCTGCAAACCAGGATTACCAACGGCCAGAATCTGGACTGCGTACAAGCCGGCGTTGCGGGCACCGCCGATGGCCATGGTAGCCACGGGTACGCCCGGGGGCATTTGCACGATGGAAAGCAAGGAGTCCATGCCCCTCATCTCTTTGCCCGCAATGGGCACGCCGATGACCGGCAATGGCGTTTGGGCGGCTGTGACGCCGGGCAGGTGAGCGGCCCCGCCTGCGCCCGCGATAATCACGCGCAACCCACGTGTATGCGCCTGTGTAGCATATCGCGTAAGGTCCTGCGGAGCCCGATGAGCGGAGATCACGCGCACTTCGCTGGTTATCCCAAATTCCGCGCAGGCGTCAGCCGCGGCCTTCATGGTAGGCCAGTCAGAGTCGCTCCCCATGATGATCCCCACGCTGGGGCTGTTTCGAGATTTTTGCTTCATGTTTTACTTCGCCTCTGCAGCTTTCGGTCGTGCCTGAAAAATCCGAACCTCACATCCCTGTTTGGGCGATTTCGGCACGGCGACGCATAAAAGATCCAATTCAGAAATAAACAGAGAGGTTCGAGCGCCTGGAGCCGTTCGGACCTTGGCCACTCGCGGCCAGTGATCGCCGTCGCGCTGTTCGAGCACGTCCAAACTCCCTTCACCGCAAGAGACATAAATGCGTTTCCGTTTTCCGTCCAGAAAAAGGTCATCGGTATCTCCCGAGATTTCCGTTTCACTCAGAACCTTTCCGCTCTTTGTGTCCAGGACTTCCAGGCGAGGCGGTTTTCGGCAACCCACGAACAATCGGCTGGCGCCCTCGTCCAACGCCATCGGGTAATTCCCGCTTACGCCCGGGAGCGGCCAGGTTTGTGCAACCGTGCGGGCCAGCCGGTCCACGACCGCCACGCCGCCTCCCTGAGGCAGGTTTACAAATATTCGGTTACCGTGCTCTTCCAACTGAAAAGATTCGGGATGGCTCCCCATCGGAATACTTACGGTGTGAACGCCCGAGATGGCGTTTACCATTGCCAAGGCTCCGTCGCCATAACCGACGAACACTCGTCCGGAGTAGGAGTCATATCGCAGGTTGTCGGCGTTCGGCAGCGGTCCGATCGTCTTCACGGCCCGATGTGATGTGCAATCATAAATCCGCACCTGTCCATCGCCGCCGCTGGCAACGAAGAGCATGTCGGGTTTTGGCAGGTAAAGCAGGCCCTGCGGCGCCTGGATATCAATGAAGCTGGCGACATGCTTCTGAGCGGCCAGGTCCAGAACTTCAACCGAGTTATTCCCCAGCGCAGCCACAAACAGGCGCCGACCGGCTGCATCCGCCACCAAGTGATCCAGGCGACCACTTATGTCCGAAAGCGAAATGCTGCCGTAGCTGTGCAGCAGTTGTTCGGTCTGGGCGGGGACGGACAGAGCAGCCAGGTTCCACAGGAATACCAGGAACAGTTTCATGAGTTGGCCTTTTTCTGCAGGTGACTCGCAAGCGAGACAGCGACTTTCCTCTTCACGCGCTTATTTTACAAACGAGTTGTTTGCTTTCAAGCGCCGATTCCAAACGAAAGCGGGGGAATACCCCGCACTATCCCGCTCAGCGGGACTTCGCCGTGTTCTTTTGCGCATCCTGCGTCGCGAAGCGTTTGGAGTGCGGCGCATTCCGCCGCTTTGGATAACCGATTGCTCTAAGAGATCGTACTGGCTCTGGCCCTCTGTCTTCTGCTCTTCGTCCCCTGCTTTCTGTCCACTGTCCACTGTTCTCTGTTCTCTGTTCTCTGCCTGCTACTGTGCTGTCTCTTGCCTTCTTATTTGAGCCTCCTCACGTCGGCTGCTACAAAGGGATGTGGCCAAGTGGCGTCGAATTGCGGAATTCCTTGCGTTGCGGCGGAACACAAGTCTGCTGCTCATCGCGCTGGTGCTGGCAGGCACGGGAGAAAGGCTTTGGCTTGGCTTCACGCCCAAATACCTGTTGGAACTTGGGGCTGCGCCGTTTGTCGTGGGGCTGTTTGATGCACTGCAAACTTTCCTGGGAGCTGTTTATGCATGGCCGGGCGGGTGGCTGACAGATAGGTGGGGCCAGCGTCGCTCGCTTATGCTTTTTAGCATTTTATCCCTGGCGGGCTACCTGCTCTTGCTGGTTTGGCATCATTGGCTGGCGGTCATTTTTGGAGCATTTCTCTTTCTGGCATGGACCGCCCTGTCGCTGCCAACAACGTTCGCAGTCGTAGCGACAAGTATCGAGGCAGCGCGCCATACGATGGGCATAGGAGTGCAATCCATGGTCCGGCGTGTTCCGATGCTGATCGGGCCATTGGCTGGTGGTTGGTTGATCTCGCGCTTTGGATGGATTCAGGGCGTGCAATATTCATTGCTCGCCTGTATCGGGCTAAATCTGGTTACGATGGGTTTTCAGTGGTTCATACTGGAAGGGGAAGTTCGTCCTCGTTCTCGAACAAAGAATCAACGAATCGAGGACGAGGACGAGGACAAAAACACCAGTAACCAGGGCGCTTCCGCAGGTTTTGGCGAGACAGTTAAGTCCTTCACGCCCACTCTTCGCGAGTTGCTCGTGAGCGATATCCTGATCCGTTTTTGCGAAAGGTTGCCGTTCGCATGGGTGCTCGTCTGGGCCACGGATTTTGTGGGAGTTAGCGCCAAGACTTTCGGTGTCTTGGTTTCATTCGAAATGATCGCCGCAATGCTCTGCTACATCCCGGTGGCGCATCTCGCCGACCGATACGGTCGGCGGCCTTTTGTATTGATCACGTTTGGCTTTTTTACTTTGTTCCCAATTACCCTGCTTTGGGCCACGACCTTCGGGTGGCTGGCCTTTGCGTTCGTGGTGCGGGGACTCAAGGAATTCGGTGAGCCGGCAAGGAAAGCCTTGATTGTTGGCGAAGGCACGCCCGAGTTGCGCGCGCGCACTTATGGCGCTTACTATTTGATCCGGGATTGCGTTGTGACCAGCGGTTCATTTCTGGGCGCATGGCTATGGAAGCTGGGGCCCCGAGCGAATTTCCTGGGAGCGGCTGTGTGTGGGGCGTTGGGGACGATTTGGTATTGGTGGTTTGTCTTCCGTCGCAAAGGATCAGTCAGGGGCGCCTTCTGAGGGAACTTGATCTTAATCTTTCTCTTAATCTTAATCCCCAGCGCGCCAAGCGCGTACACATGCATACGACCGGTCGGACCTGCGTTTGGAGTGGCGACATGTCGCCGCTTTTAAACACCGCGACATGTCGCGGTGTTCCAAAGCGCGGACATGTCCGCGCACTCCAAATGAAGGTCGGCTCAGCCTGACCATCGCCACTCTTTTTGTTTGGCTATGCTCAGCAAACCTGCGATAAATGATCGCCATGGCCAAACCAAAGGACCTCGAGCGGGCTTATGCCATCGCCCGGGATCGCTATTCCGGGTTGGGTGTGGACACCGAGCGGGCTCTTGAGCAGCTCGCGGATATCCCGATTTCGATTCATTGCTGGCAGGGAGACGATGTAAGCGGGTTCGAGAGCGCGGATCAGGAACTTGGAGGTGGTTTGGCGGTTACGGGAAATTACCCCGGCAAAGCCCGCACGCCGCAGGAACTTCGGTCGGATTTCGAGAAGGCGCTTTCGCTGATCCCGGGCAAGCACCGTTTCAATCTGCACGCCTGCTACGCAGAGATGACCGGCAGAAAAGTCGAGCGCGACGCGCTGACCATCGAGCAATTCAAAAACTGGGTTGCATGGGCCAAGTCCCTCGGCATCGGCTTGGATTTTAACCAGACCTATTTCGCTCATCCAAAGGCCGCTGATGGAATGACCTTGGCCCATCCTGACAAGGGCATCCGCAAGTTTTGGATCGAGCACGGCATTCGTTGCCGCGAGATCGGCGCGCAAATCGGCAAAGCGCTCGGCAAATCGTGCCTAACCAACATTTGGATTCCCGACGGAATGAAAGACACGCCCGCGGACCGGAAAGGGCCGCGCCAGCGATTACTGCAATCGCTCGACGCCATCTTCAGCAAGAAGATTGATCGAAAATACAATGTGGACTCCGTGGAACCCAAGCTGTTTGGGATTGGGTCGGAGAGTTACGTAGTCGGTTCGCACGAGTTTTACCTCAGCTATGCCGTGAGGCGAAAGGTTCTTTTAACATTGGATGCCGGTCATTACCACCCTACCGAGGGCATCGCAGACAAGATATCCTCTGTGCTGCTGTATCTACCTGAAATTGCCCTGCACGTTAGTCGTGGTGTGCGATGGGACAGCGATCACGTCGTGACGCTCACAGACGAGCTGCAAGGCATTGCGCAGGAGATTGTTTGGGGTGGCTACGTTGGCCGCGTGCGGATCGGGCTGGATTATTTCGATGCCAGCATCAATCGGGTAGCCGCGTGGGTCATTGGCACGCGCAACATGGCGAAGGCGCTGCTGCTGGCGTTGCTGGCGCCGATCAAAAAGCTGAAAGAGTTGGAAGCCGAGGGCGATTTCACCTCACGCCTGGCGTTGATGGAGGATGCGAAAGTATTGCCCTTCGGCGCCGTCTGGGATTATTACTGTGAGCGCATGAATGTGCCTGTGGGCAATGGATGGATGAACGAGGTAAAGAAGTATGAGCGGGAGGTGTTGGCGAAGAGACAGTAATTGCTTAACCACGGATGAACACGGATGAACACGGACAAAACACCAAATTCCAAACACCAAACACCAGAGAAACACCAAGCTTCAAATCCCAATCTGCTCTGCGCGGTCATTACGCGCATACAAAGAAGTGAAACTTGTCCCTTATGATGACTGCAAATCCATTTCGAGGCGTAGTTTTCCACTGGTTGGGCGGGTTGGCCTCCGGGAGCTTTTACGTGCCGTACAAAGGGGTCAAAAAATGGTCTTGGGAAGTGTATTGGCTGGTGGGCGGCTTTTTCAGTTGGATTATTGCTCCCTGGATACTGGCCTCCATCAACACGAAAGATCTATGGGGCGTCCTCAGTTCGACGCCGCACAGTGCACTATGGTGGGCCTATTTCTGGGGCGCGATGTGGGGTTTAGGCGGGCTGACGTTCGGCCTAACCATGCGATACCTCGGTATGTCTTTAGGGATGGGCGTCGCCCTTGGGTACTGCGCTTTTTTCGGGACGCTCATGCCTCCGATTTTTGACGGGGAATTTGTTCCAAAAGTTCTCCAAACAACCTCGGGCCAAGTGATCCTGATTGGTGTGCTGGTCTGTTTGATGGGCATCGCAGTTGCAGGGATGGCGGGGATGTCCAAAGAACGCGAAATGACCGAGGAGCAGAAGAAAGCCACAATCAAAGAGTTCAATTTCTTTAAAGGGATCCTGGTTGCCACATTTTCTGGAGTGATGAGCGCCTGTTTCTCGTATGGGTTGCACGCTGCGGCTCCTATCTCCGAGTTATCTCTTAAAGCAGGCACTCCTGAACTCTGGACCGGCCTGCCCAAGTTATGCGTGGTGTTGCTTGGCGGTTTTACTTCAAACTTTATCTGGTGCGTCTTGTTGAATCTGAAAAACAAAACCGGCTATCAGTATTTCAATTCCGAAATGCGATCTCAGGCGCCCTCCAGAGAGGAAGAGACTATCATTGAAACGGCCATAGACGCCCCTGGTGAGGAGGTGGTGGCCCAGACCATGACGGCCACAAAGGCTCGGACCAGCATAGCGGTTGAGCGCGCCCCAATGCTCAATAACTATTTCTTTTCTGCGGTGGCCGGCAGTACGTGGTACATGCAGTTCTTCTTTTACACTATGGGTGAGACTCAAATGGGGAGCTACAAATTCTCGAGTTGGACCCTGCACATGGCGAGCATCATTATTTTCAGTTCCCTCTGGGGAATCGGCCTGCGCGAATGGAAGGGCTCAAGCGCGTTTACCAAGAGCCTGCTGGCCCTCGGTTTATTCATGCTCGTGTTTTCGACTGTAATTGTGGGTTACGGTAACTACTTGGCTACCAAGTAGCCCCTAACAATAAACTCCCGCATCACGTCCAGCTCCATCTCTCCCGCAATGGTGTGCTCTTTGACGAATTCGTGCCATTCGATGTGCAGGCCGGCGGCTTTGAGCATATTGATTTGTTCGCGCACCTCTGCGAATGGGACCATGGGATCGAGCTTTCCGTGCGTGATGAGCAGACGCTGTTGTAAGGCTACAGGGGACAATTGCCGGAGCAGGTTCTCCGGTTCGCAAACATAACCGCTGATACCGACGATACCCGCCAGCCGATGTGGGTATCGGAGGCCCACGTCTATGGACATGAGGCAGCCTTGGGAGAAGCCGCCCAGAATGGTTTGGTCGGTTGGAAAGCCTTTTGCGCGCTGCTCGTCCAAAATCCCGAAGAGCATTTTGCGGCTCCGCTCAACGCCGGGAACCATGTCGCCCGCAAAGTCGTACCACGAATAGCCGCCGTAGTATTCGTCCGGCGCGTTGATCAACAGGTAATTGAACCACGGTAAATTCAGCGCCTCCGGCAGCCAGCGATAACCTTCGATGCTATCGCCCAGACCGTGGAGCATGATCATTAAGCGCCGGGAATCTTCTTGAGCGGCAGGGATAAACTCGCTGTGGAGCATAGGTTTGCAAACTTCAAAATTCAAAAATCAAAATTCAAGGGCCGATTCGCAAAACGAGTCCGGGAAGGTGCGATTAAAACTCTCGGACACCGGACAATCTCAGGAAAAGCGGCAGAGGACTGCCGCACTCCAAAACCTTCGGTATTTCGAAACGTTCACGAGAAGCGCGCAAGCGTCTTGGACTGCGGCAGTCCTCTGCCGCTTTTGCACTTCGGCGAGCAACCAAGACTCTTAACTGCACCCGTTTTGGAATTTGAGGCTTGAAGTTTCCTTGAAGTTTGATGATTGATCTTTTGAAGTTTCCTGCCAGAACGTCCTTCGGCATTTAGCCTTCACGCTTCACGTTTCATGCTTCACATTACTGCAATTTATTCGGCATTCCCGCTACAAACGAATAGAGCCGCGCCAACGTATCGCCGGTGTGCTGGGCGCGCACATCCGGGCCGAACTGGAACGTTGCGGTCGGATTGAATGAATGAATCATCATGCAGTAAGTGTTGTTCGCCATCAAACCAAGCAACTCACCAGTCTTGCTGAAAACCAGATCGCCGCGTGACGGATTGAATTTGCCGAAAAGGCCTTTGAGAAAGCTGTTGTCCAGTTTCACATAATCCGGCGTGCTCAGATCAATCTGGAAGCGACATTCGCCGTAATAACCTTCACGCGCGCCAACCAGCACCGCATCCTGGAATTTATACGGCTCGGTCGAGATGTGATACACCTTACAGGCGAGCTGCTTGGATTCGGCCTGAGATAGCGGCATCAGCACCGCGCGCGGGTCAGGCCAGCAAAAGGAAAGCGAGTGGATCGGGACCTGGTGCTCATTGTGGCTGAGTGTGCCCGAGAGACTTTCCCATTCGGTGCCCGGATTAAAGAACGTCAACGGCGTGTCATGGACATGGCAGAGGGCAAAAATATTGGTGCCGTCGGTAACCAGGATGGTTTCGGTATCCTTGCGACGGCTGGAATCGATCCCGAGGACTGTGGAGCGGAAAGCGTCGAACCGGGCCTGGACACGATTGGTCACGAACTCGTTGAAAATAGTATTTGGAGCAAGTTGCCGGTTTTCGCGCACTTCGCGGGCCAGGTCTTGCGATTGATTGGCGAGGACTTTTACGCCTTCAGCCAGCTTGGCCTTTTCCTCGCGTTCGACTTTGACCTGTTCCTCCATTTTAACCACTTGCTCCGCGGCGTGGCGTTTCTCGACTTCGGCCACCTGAAGCTGGCCGGCCAATTGTTGGCGTTCGGCAAGCACCAGCTGGTTGCTGCGGGCCAAAGAAGCCATTTGCTGCTGCAGGGCCGCGGCCGCTTCCGTCTGTTTGCGCAGTTCGGCTTCCAACGCTGCCAGCCGTTCCTTTGAAATCACAGCTTCGGTCGAACTAGTCTGCAGTTGATGCGCAAGGGTTTGGAGGTTTGTTTGCGCCGAGGCGTATTGTTCCTGAAGATTGGCTTGCTGCTGCTGAAGTTTCTGGGCCTCTTGTTCGCGGCTCTGAAGCTCACCTTGCAGGGTCTGGGTCTGCCTCTCGCGCTCGGCGAGCAGGGCTTGTTGTTTTGTCGCAGCCTCGCGAGACCTCGCCAACTCGCCCATCAAGGCGTCGCGGTTCTTGCGTTCCTCCTCCAACGCCACGCGCATCACTGCCGTCAAATCTTTGCCGCTCTCGGCCTGAACATCTGCCACGACGGGCTTGATTTGCGGCGCAGACCTTTCTTTAAACGCATTATTGATGTCGATGCTCGAGAACGCCAGCAGACTAACGAGCAGGAAGTCGCAGATGACTATCAAAATGGAACGATTCATGAAGAAGTAACGAGCGTTCTGGCCGTTGCCGGGACTACAGGTTCGGGACTGGCGGCCTCAGATTCCAGGAGCAATTTCCGCCGCAGTGGGCGCAGATGGAAGATCTTGAAGGCGGAGACGCCAATGATGCCAAAGGACGTGGACGAATAGGCGGCCATCAAGCTCGGCTGCACGATGCTTAACGAAAAAAGAATCAGCGAGATGATCGTGCCCACGAAACCCAGGTAAAGCCCGGCATCGAACAAATGGTCCTCGTTCTCCAACAAACGCAGTTTCACGCGCGCGGGCACGCGCTGGCGCCGGATCTCGGCCAGTTTCACGAGGCAGGCGGTGTATAGCAGCGCCTGCAGCACGAAGAATAGAACAATAGGTATTAGATTACGCGTTTCCATAAATGCGATTTTGACGTTTGTTTTGACGTTTCCAGAAGGTGGACCGACTACGGCTGCCAGACGTGTCCCAACAGACAATTCCATCTTTTGGCCTTGCTCGGCCAGGAACGGTTCGGTGAACAGAATCACCACCGCCAAAAAGCCCAAAGCGAATAAAGCCTCTCGCGCAAAATGAAAGCCTCGGACCTGCAAAGGCCGCTCCAATGGCGCGACCGTTGGCCATGCGAAATGCAGACCCATGGCCACAAGGAAGCCGCTCAAGAAAAATAGAATCCATTTTACCGCCAAGCCCGCGGATGGCTGTTTCCAGCACAGTTCCACCGCCAACCTCGGGCGCACTTTCGAAATATACAACGGTTGTCCCCTCAGCAAAAGCTCATTAAGACCCCCTTGTCCCGCCCTCAAGCCGTATTCCAGGTCCTTCTGGCCTGTCTTGCTATGATTCATCAGGTAGTTCGCAACGCCCGCAGGAGTTTCGGAAAGCGCCACGGCGGAAAAGAGCAGGGCAGGGGACCCGCTCGAGACCGAGGCATCACTCCCATTGCTATTCGTCGAGAGTTCGGGTTGTGCCTGCCTGGCCAGGTGCGCCAAGGTACGCAAAGTCTGGGTGTCCTCGATCTGCCTCACGAAGACGCAAAGCTGGCCCCAGTTGAACCTCTGGCCCAGAGACATCAAATCGAGCAATGCCTGTTCGAATGGTTGCGATTCTGCTCCCCGGTTGGCCTGGCCGGCAAGCTGCGCCAATCCGTCGGTCAGGCCGTGGGTGATGTGTCCGTATTCTGCCAAGGTGCCGCTAATGGCCAAAGCCGTCTCGAACGCCTGGCCGGAACTCGATTGTGCGGGAGGCAGCATAACCGTATTGGTTAAGCCACGCGTTTGCAGGAGCTGCCCGATCGCATCTTTCGGGGCATACTGCGATGGATGCTCCAGGTGTGCTATTAATGCCGTGCGATGCTCCGTGCGTGCGAACCAATCCGTTACCGGCGCCACCCTCTCCACGCTGGCGACTGGGATTCCCAGCGCTTCCGGCCCACCCAGCGCCAGCAGCTCAGGATGGGCTTTGGCAAGGTCTGCGACCGCCGCGCGCAGTTCCTGCCGGTCCGGCACGTTCAGATGTTCGGCTGTTTGCTGAAGCAATTGAGCTGCGCCAAGGTCATTTCCGGCCAGCAGCTTCAACCCGCGTTGCACCAGGCCCGGCGTCCCTTTGCCGGCCAGTTCAATAACGCAGGAATCCACTGCGCGTAAGTGCGCAGGGACTAACAAACCGCAAACGAGCGCTCCTAAGCCCAGGATTACGCATATTACCAACAACGTGAATCGCCTCACAATGAGTCCTCGGGCGTAAAATACAGGTAGAGGAGGCGGTTGTCACCTTCGGTTTTGCGCTGGCGGGATGCTGGCAGATGCTGGCATCGTGGAATGTTGGAATGTTGGAATCATGGAATGGCGGATTGGTGGAAAAGGGTCAACGTCTAAGGTCGGCGAGTTAATTCATCCACGGCCGCTGAATGGCGGACAAGACGGCCGGACAGCGCCCGGTCAATGTTGCAGCGAGCGCTGCTGCCGGGCGCCTCAAAGAAGCCCGAAGGATTTCGACCGGGGAGTGCGGCCAAGCCGGAAGCAGACGCAACCTACAGCCAGCAAAGCCCATACCTGCGGTTCTGGGACTTGGGTGCCATCCAACTGGGTTATCAACGCCCATCCTCCCAGTGAGGGAGGGCTGAAGGTCTGTCCGCCATTGCTGCTGAGTGCAACGGCGGTTGTATTGATTATTCCGGCAATACCGCCCTGGACCAACGTGTTGTCCGTAGCCATGGGCACCCAAAAGCCGCCAACCGGCTGGTTGTTCCCTATGCAAAGCCAATAGGTACCCGGCCCGAGCATGAAAGGAGAATTGGCCGGAGCCAGAATGTTGGCAAAGTTGAATCCGGTCGGTATGTCGTTGGGGTTTAGTATAAAGGACCCCAGGACAGTTGCTCCCGGGCCTACGCTGGAGCCCAGGGTGTTTCGGACCTGGAACAATGGCGGTCCGGGCATGGTTGCACTATCCCCCAAACTGATCCACGCCTGGCTGATGGTCCATAGGCCGCTGCTGATAGTGAATTCCTGAGCATATCCGTAGCCCGGATTGCCGAAATTAATACCGCCCTGGGGCGATCCAAGATCGCCCACCACAGTTGAAGGACCTGTTGCCTTGGCTTCGAGTCCCCCCTGGGTTTGGGATATGAGTAGGACAAGCCAAAAAACGAGGGTCGAACGAATCGACAATGGGTGCGAGAGTTGAATTTTCACAAATGACGCTTCGGCTTTTTGAACAGGAACCAGCACCAATCTAATCACCGGCCGTAAATTGGGTCAAGCGCTATGTTGAATGACGCCTGTGGCGTTTGAAATAAGCCCGGGGCTACTAGCAGGAAGTGAGGCGCGTGATCAATCGAACCGCGCTGACATGCCGGCGAACCAGGCCGTCCGCCCTCCATTCGAGAAGGCTACATTAACTTCTGATCCATCATGTCGGCCTGCATCTTCAGAAGCTGGTTCTTTTGAGTGATTAGCTTGGCTTTTTCCTCGATCAGTTTGTTCTGCTCCTGAATGAGGCGCTTCTGGTCTTCTATAAGCGAGCGCTGATGAGAGATGAGCTCAGAACTGGCCTGGAGTACGGCCTCGGCGTAGGGTGCGCCGTTTTCCGGCGAGCCTGGCGCCGGGAGTTTCGCGGGCTCCTGCCCGTAACCATTGACCACAGGGGCGTCCAGGTGGCTCGAATGACTCGAGACGGCGCCCATCAGGTCCGTAAAGTAGCGGTTGTAATCGAACTCGCGTTTTGCGGCGTGCCGGTGTCCATTGACGCGTTTGCCGCCTGCGGAAGGCTTCAGCCTCAGAGAAGCCGCAGGCTGCTGAGCTTTGGATCTTGAGGTCGTTGAAAGTGAAGCTACCGGCGCGGCAACCGGCTCTGCCGATAGCACGCCGGAGGGACTTGAAGCCGCAGCGGCGTGTGGCGCAACCGTGCTGTTGCGTTCGCCAGGCTTGTTGCGAACCGCTACGATCATGATCACTATGCCACACAGGATAACTGCGCCACCCGAAACCCCTATCCAAAACCACGGTAAATCAGCTAGCGGTGACGGTTTGGCTACAGCAGCGGCAGCCGGTTCCGACTGGGCCTGCAACAATGGACCACCGCGTGAGACAAGCGAAGCCAGATCACCGCTGGCAACCTTTTCACCGGCATTGTAATCGGTGTAACGATCCCCTTCGTGAAACGACACGCCTCGAACCAGTTGACGTATCGGGACCAGGTCCGAGAACCCACGGTAAGGCCGCGTCACCGAAGCGTCCAGCGTCCCCCGCCGGCCCAGCAAACGCATAGTTTGCGTAACAGACGCGCCGGTCTTGGTTTGCTGGCGCAATGCCCAGCCCAGCGAATTGTCGGCCGCATCGAACGCAGGCTCCAGTTCCCACGTCAGAGTAGCAGCGCTATCCCGCGCCAAACCGTTCAGAATTGCCGTGGCGTTGAGATTCGCCGTTGCGGCCTCCTTCACGTATCCGACGTCCGACCATGAGAAAACTATCCACCACGCCCCGGATTCGGGAGCCAGGACTCCAGCCAATCCTTTAGGGATTCCATTGGTCAACAGAGAGCGTGCAGCTTGCGCGTCGGCAAACTTATACTCTCGGGGCACCTTCAAATCCGCCACATCGAGGTTGACGGTGGCCGGACCAGCAATCCACTGGATCTGCGGCGCGAATGGCACCACAGAATCTGACGCCAGGCTTGGCCCGCACGTAAATACAACAGTCCCTGACGCCAACAAACAGGCAAGCACAGGGCTTACCTTCTTGCTGGTGTCACCTCGATTCGAGAACAACAACATATTCGACTTTCCGAAAGGTAACTGACTTTGTACAAAAAAAGCTCTAACCAGTCAATCCATTTCTGAGAAAGGCAAGTTCCGTGCCGGAATCGTGCTTTTCGCAGCGGAGGCCCCCAAAAAACAGGGGTCTCCCCAAAGGATTGCCTAGGGTTTGACCGAATTTTGCTCTATCTGATCAAGTTTTTGCGATGCCAGGGGTTACAACTGGGTTACAAGACGGGATCTCTCCCGTTTCAAACGGCTTGTCCAGCAGGCATCCACTGCCGGCAGCCAAAAATCGCGGACGCCGAAATTTGCATATTTTTGCGAATCCAGCCTAAATCTGGACAACTTGGCCCGTTCTGACCGATTTTTCCTCCGCTTCGCAAATCTTGAGAGCACCGAGCCCGTCCAGCGCCGTAACGGTGACCGGAGCCGTACGGCTACGGACCGCCTCCACAAAATAGCGGATTTCATTTGAGTAACCATCTGGGCCATCGCACAAAATATAGCTTGGACTCTTTCCCTGTTCAAGCACAAGCAACGCCTTGGCCCCGCGCGTCAAGTCGAAATCCAATGTAGCCCGTTCCAAATGGATTGTATAAGCCATGTTGAATCCTTGCGCCATCAGCCAGCTCCCTTCAGCATAAACGGCCGGCCCGCCCGGGTACATATACTGGGTGGCCACATGGTCAATGGACCCTCCGGCGCTGGTCACGCCAGTCGAGAAAACCGCCCGCGGTTTGCCGAAAAGGAATTGAACAAAATCTGTGTCGTGAATGTGCAAGTCGAACAGCGCGCCGCCAGGATCCGCGCCGCCCGTGTAGGTTCCTTGCTTGCTCCAACGTGGCATTTCGGAAAGCCGGCGGAAGCTCGCAGAAAGAATTTTGCCATACGATTTCTTTTCCACGACCTCCTTAAGCCAGCTCCAGCCCGGCCAAAACCGCATACACATCGCGGGCATGAGAAATCCGGGCGAAGAGTTCGCCACCTCAAGCACCCCCTTTGCCGAAAGGGAGGTCCGGGCCAAAGGCTTCTCGCAAAGGACATGTTTGCCCGCTTTCAACGCCGCGACCGCCTGCCGCGGATGCAATGGTGTGGGCGTGCACAGATCCACCAGGTCCACCTCCGGTAGCGCCAGGACATCGCTCAACTCGCGGAACACCTTCACCTGGCGCCCGAGATCAATATCGTCGGACTTCTTGATATTGCCGGTCACTCCCTCAAGGATGCCATTCACCGGCAGCCGGACGGCATCGCAAACCGCCACGATCTGAACACCCGCGATTTCCTGATAAACTCGCAGGTGCGTCACTCCCATGAAGCCCAGACCCACGACAGCTACGCGGACGGGTTTAGCCCTAACCTTAGGTCGGACCGGTCTGGCAGCGGTCTTCTTGGATTTCATTTTTGCCATAGCTTACCGACCAACTCCTTAGCTCGCAGTATATCCTCAACCCTCTTCTCCCCAGCTTCGCGCTCGATCACGAGGTCTCCCGTGAATCGCAGCGACTTCAGAGCAGCCACAAATGCGCGCCAGTCAACATCTCCCTCGCCCACCGGGACTTCCTCGCCCCAGGTGCCGAAGTTTTTCGTGCGCCGCGCATCTTTTATGTGCACCTGCCGCAACCATGGACCCAAAATTCGCGCTGCTTCAATCGGATCGCCTTTGTCGTACAGAATCATATTCGCCGGGTCAAAATTGACGCCCAGGTTTGGCCGATTCAATTCCTCGAGCATCTCGCGCAAAAGCGCAGCCGTCTCCTGACCCGTTTCCAATCCCAGACTGATGCCGCTCAGGGCAAAACGATCAGCTACCTGGCCTAGGCGTTCGAGCATTTTCACATACCGCGGATCGCTCGCCTCGTGTGGCATGAACCCGGCATGGAACGTAACCAGTTGGAGATCCAGGCGCTCAGCAAGCGCCACCGTCCGCTGAATGTTGGTCAGGTTCTGTGCCCAGGTTGCATCCGGCGCGATACCCCCGGTCGCGCGAATGCTGTCCAAGGTGGAATAATCCTCCCCCACGCATCCAAACATGCCGGACACCAACTCGATGCCCGCTTTCGCCAGAAACCCACCCGTCTCGAACCACACGTCCGGTAATTCGCGCAAAGGATCGAGAGCCAACTGCACCCGCTTGATTCCTGTAGCCTGTAGCTTCGCCGCAAGGTCTTCCGGAGAAACCGGCTGCAAAGACCACGAGCAGACGGCAA
This sequence comes from Verrucomicrobiota bacterium, assembly GCA_003176045.1. Taxonomy (GTDB): domain Bacteria; phylum Verrucomicrobiota; class Verrucomicrobiia; order Limisphaerales; family UBA8199; genus PSRM01. The sequence goes on from PSRM01000281.1 coordinate 32,027, forward strand.
GCCGAGCTTGACCCGCAGCGCGTTTAGTCTGACCGGTCCGACCGGTCCGACCGGTCCGACCGCTCAGTTTTGGTTTAGCAGGGCGCTTTGTCATGGATGACTAACCCATTTAGCCATTTAACTCTTTTAACTTATTTAACTCTGTGTTTACGGCTTCGCCGCGCAGTACCCCCGCGGCACCAACTCATGCACCACATCCACTATGAGATTCTCCACCCCCGGCGCAAACCGCGTCGGTTTATCATAGTACACCATCGCCGCCCCTCCTTCATATCCGCCTTCCTTAAGCACACGCTCCGATGGTATGTAGCAGGGCACATCGTTCGCATACGCATTGATCCAGAGCCTCGACGCATCAAATTCGCGTTTCAGCCGCAGCGAATAATCCACCACCACTTCCCCAGCCAGAAAAACCATCGTCAGATTATCCCCAAATGACCAGGTCTGCACAACGTAAGGCACCTTCGTAAGCAATGGCTGCCCTTGGTCCAGCCGCGCCAGATTCGCTCGAGCAAACCTGCCCAGATAGTTCGTTAACCGTGCCTGGGCTTCCCATTCAGCTCGCGTCGGCAATGTGTCCAGCGGAAGCGTGAAATTCCTGATCCGGCACGTGAGCTTGCCCACGACCGGCGACAGCTCATTTGTCCGAACCCTCTCGACCGCCTCTGCCAACTCGCGCCCATGCAGTTTGGTCAATTCAAGGCTCCCGCGCGGCTCCGGGTTCGCATCCCCTGCGCAACCCAGCGCCACAAGTGCCACAGCGCCCGGATGCGCCTGCTCCAAATATTCCTCCGCATATCCGGCCCAATCCCCGCAGACCTGGTTGAAGTCCCCGCCCAGCGTCGTGCAATGACACGCATAACTGGTGAAAACTGCCCGAACGGTCCCATCCAGGCCGGTTACAAACAGCGCCGGCAAATCATGGTCCACTGGTCCGCCCTTTGTCCGCCGATTCATCGCAAATCCCGCTTCTCCCTTCCCCCGGCTCAGCCGCGCCGGACGCCGGTCTCCCAGCGCGCGCAGCGCCACGTCCACCAGGGCCTCGATCGTCTGCTGCGTATAGGCACTCACGTGCGCCTGCTCACCCGCCGGAATCGGCCCGGTGAAAATATTCGGCACCGACCCCTCCAGCCAGGGCGCAGAATGTGTATGCGTCGAACAAATTGCCAACCGCTCCGGCGCAACCTGCCTGCCCAGCCGGCCAAGGACTGCATTGCGCACATTCACCGGCACCTCGCAATTATCCACTGTGATCAAAACCGCCGGTTTTTCCTTCTCACTGCCAATCGCCAGCGCGCTGGCCCAAACTCGCTGCGCCACTCCCTGGCACTCAGATTTCCGCGCCGCGTACCCATTCAGCCGCACCGGATAATCCGGCGTAATGTCCACCTTGGCAACCCCGACCTGGTAAATCTGGTCGCTGCTATAGGCGCGTGCGCACATGAAAAACAGGGAGCCCCCCGCCACCAGAAAGTGGAGTGAGCGAGTGAGTGGGTAAGCGAGTGAGCAAGTTGGTGGCCGGGCTGGCGATCTTGTGCGCATCGAATGACTCAATCTGGAATCCAAAGTCAGACCCGCAGGATGCGACCTCGCAGCCGCCGCGTCAAGGCCAGCGACGCCCATGAAGCCCATTGTTTCAGCCATTTCCATTTGCGCTCTAACAGCTCGCAAAGGCGGGTCCACGAATCCTTCGACGCCATCGGCGTCCTTCATATCAGCCCAGGGCAAGCGAGGCACGAGCGCCGCCCTGGGTCAAGCGCCCCCAGGAACCCAATTCGAGCGCTGAAAGCGCGATTCATGCGACTCGAGTTCGAGGGATGCCGCATAAACAGGCCACCCTCGATTTACTTGACTTTACCCACAGCCCGTCCGAACATGTGTTGGCTCGATGCGCGCATGACATGTTCTGCAAAGAGAGAGATTATCCGTTAATCGCGCTGAATGCCCTCGCCGGATTTAGCGAAGACAAATTGGCTGCCAGACGCTTCACATACCGTTTCTTGCCGTGGTCGCTGAGCTGCCTTGTGGCTTTCCTCGGTTTTGGCGCGAGCATAGTTATTCCATTGATGCGCAAGCAATATGACCCTGTCCCAAATGTTTACGTGCTGACCGCCGCAGCCTCCTTCGTGCTCTGCGTCGGTTTCTTTGTCGCCACATGGCGTCGTATGGTCGCAGCAGTCCCCATCAGTCCGCGCTCTGGACAGCCCATGGAGGTTTATCGTCTGGAGGACGTACTCAAGGACAAAAAATATGAGCTTGCCTATATTTGCCGCAAAAGCCGCACCTATTTCCGCGTAGTATTCAAAGCGCCGGGAGACTGACGGAACCGTAAATCGAATGAGTAGCAGCACACTTTGGATGCGGCGATGACGATACGTTTCCATATCGAAGCTCACTGGCGCCGCGCCAAGCGACTTTGAGTGTTCGACCGCGCCGTACACGTGACAACGATCAAGCACGATAAGGTTTTCGGTGGCCGGTTCCTGGCATGGTTCTCGGCTTTGTCCGTTCTGGGCCTGACCTCAACGATGCTTATCCTCCTATGCATACGCCATTGGCTTTTAATTCTGATCCTTCCCGGGGCGCTTTTGACTATGGTGCTAGTCGCCTTCACTTGTCACCGCTTCATTTCGCGCCGGTATAAGTGCGGTGCTTGTGGTTCGGTCTTGCCCCTGCCCAAGAAGGAAAAAGGTAAGGCTTTCGTTTATCGTTTCTACTGTGAACATTGCGACATCCTTTGGGAAACCGGGCTCAAAGAAGTTGAGGACTGAAGGGCGCAATTGTAACCCATGAACGCGCCTCCTGACGAACTCGACGGAGCAAAAGTCATTTGCTTCGTCGTAGTCACTCCCGCCGTTAAACCAACCGCTGCCACCACGCATCGCCGCGACGGCCAGGTTTTGCAACCAGCGCGCGGCCTCGCCATTTGTCAATATCCTGGCGACTCCGCCTGTTACCTCTTTTATTGCGACGAAAACTGGGCAGTTCGTACCGACACTTTTCACCTCACCTCAGAAGATGCCAAAAGCCAGGCAGAATTTGAGTATGAAGGCATCCGCAAATACTGGATCGATATGGCTTGAAAGCCAGTTTTTCCTTACCTTACGCTTGACTTTGAATATCGAGTGGCCTACTCGTTGTCCCGGAACACTTATGAGACGGCTTTTCGTTGGTTTGCTCCTGCTTGTCGTGCTGGCCGCGTGCGCTAAAGGGCGGAGCGCTTTGCAGTCGAAACTCAAGTCGCTTAGGCACGGAATGACAAAGGCCCAAGTTCAGAACCTGCTCGGCAAACCATCGGCCATCCAGGGCGAGGCGGATTCCAGGTGGAGTACTTGGCTTGCAGGCATTGCAGAAGTTTGGGAGTACTGGACCGACGAACAGGGAAAAGTACTTCAACGTCGTGGTGGCGAGCAGCAGGGTTCAGCGTACTTCGATGATGCCGGCAAGCTCCGATACGCTTGGGCGGGGTACGAGCAGGTCGTAGCACCCGTTAGCTACCCGATGGACAAGCCGCTCGTGGCGCACTTCCAGGCCACTCTTTTGGAAACCTACTGGCTCAAGGCTTCGCGCGGCGAACTGGCGAAATCTGTCAGCCGGGACGCAGTCTGGTTCTCAACGTTGCCCACTGCCTACGTTTATCCCGATTACACCAATGCCCCGTACCGGATAGGCATCGAGGTGAAGACAGCATTGGGAAACAGGGTGAGCTACGGGGCCGAGATGTCTCGCGACCCCGATCCATGGAAGCGAACGTGGACATTTGCTTTTAATGCGGCTCTCGACCCGCAAGGGAACCTCATCAATAATCAAAACAACTTCTAAGTCAGGATTTTGTGAGCCTTTTTAACGGCTTTAGGGGCAGACCATAATGCGAACGACTATCCAAAACCCCATCGAATCCGTCGTCCACACGTTCCGCTCTTTCCCGAACTCTTCGATGGAGGAAATCCTCAACCGCGTGATCGAAAGTGGCGTCGAGCGGGCGGCGGCAATCCAGTTGGTTGCACTCTTGCCCTTAGCTTACGGGCGGGTGAGCTTATCTGGCAGCGGAGCTGTCTTTTGCGAGAGGTATGTCGCCCTTGATGCTCAGGGGAAACCAGGTCAGTCGGGCAGCCTCGCCAGCCTGCCTTTCTGGCTGCAGGCGCTCGATTTCGCCAAACAGGACAGGGAGCCTTCTTTTCCAATCATGAGCCGAAGTGCCGAGGTGCGGGCTGCCAACGCAGCGCTTTTGGATGGAAAGAAGCTCGGCGATCTCGTTTGGAGTGCCCCGGTCTTTGTACGGCCGATTGATTTCTCCGCCAATCCAGGGAACCTTCAACCAAAAGCCCGATGGTGGAGGCAGATTTGGGATGCGCCCGCCGAACATTCTGTAACGCACCGCGAGAGTACAATCGCCAGAGGCGCAATGATAGTGGCCCTTCTCGTCGGTCTATTTGCGATAGGCGCGTTGATGTACTACGTCGTCGCACTGCTAAGATAAGTGACCGGAAGATGCTAAATAAACTTCGGGCGGCGCTGTACGCCACATCGTTCCCCGGGATAAAACAAAACCATGATCAAACCTCCCGATCAGCTCGACGGAGCAAAAGTCACTTGCTTCGCCCTTGTCACCGCCGCCGTTAAGCCAACCGCGGCCACTACTCATCGGCGCGACAGCCAGGTTTTAGGACCAGCTTGTGGCCTCGCTATTTGTCAGTATCCGGACGACTCTGCCTTTTACCTGTTTTATTGCGACGAGAACTGGGCCGTCCGCACAGACACCTTTCACCTCACTCTAGAAAATGCCAAGAGTCAGGCAGAATTTGAATACAAAGGCATCCGCAACTACTGGAAGGACATGGCTTGAAGCCCGACGATGCCCGGCCTCAAAGTCCAAATTCCTGGCCTGCCTTTGTCTCCTACATGCTTTGCGTCTTTGCGCCTTTGCGTTAATTCGGTGCTGAATAGATCAGGCCTAGCCAATGCCCGGCCTCAAAATTCAAATCCCTGACCTGCCCGAACAACCCGGCGAAAAAAGAATCTCCGTCCTTTGGTTCTTTTTGGTCTTTGGCCTGGCTTGGCTCGCCGTGGGACTGGGACTCGTGCGGAGTTACTTTCGGCTCACCGGACCGACGCCCTCTGACCTGCACGCGCTAAGCCTGACGCAGGTCACCAATGTAGTTACGAAACTCGAAAACCCCGGCAGCACAAAAATTGGCCGCATCTGGCTGCGCACGGACCATGGCGCCAGGATTCGCTACGATGCAAGCTTTCCGTATTCGGATGAGATCCGGCATCTAAATCCGGACTACGGGCTATTGCTCGACCAAACCAATGTCGTTTGGGCCGTCACAACCGGCGGCAAAGTTCTGGCCGCCCGTTTTTTCCAGGAATACCACATCGAGACCAAGAGGCTCGACAAATTTTTCGGCCCGTTCTTTGGCATTATGGGCCTGGTACTGGTCTTCTGCTCCGTTTTCTTCCAGTTACAAGTTCTGGCCGGCAAACCGCTGCCGAAGGAACTCGGCACGCTCGTCACGTTGCGTGTGCGCCTCCTGATACTATGGGGGAGCCTCATCGCCTACTTGTTCTTCTACTTTCTCGTGGTTTACCCGCTGCTCGCCTCAAAGCTTGGCGGCTGGTCTTGGATGCTGATTTGGCTTCTGGGTGCCGCCCTGATCGCCAACGGCATCGTCGCCTATTTCAAAAAACACCCGCCAAGGAAGGGAGGCATGCTAAAGTGATCGTAGATATGAAACAGACAATTCATTGGATTCTGCTTTCACTGGTGATGGAGCGAAAGTTGGACTCCGAGCTGGCGGCCTTTAACCAGGCCGACTGACTTCCGTTTGGTTTCCGACTTAGTCCCGGAGGGACGACAGAAAATAGCCCAGCGTTTCAACGCTGGGTACGAGCCTTTGAGCGCCATGAGTCCCGTCAGGGACGACAGAGGCACTGGTTCTGTCGTCCCTAGCGGGACTTATTCCCTGTAAGACCATGGTGCGAGTCCGGAAAGCTTTCGGGGCTGGGCCATTCTCTTTTATCCCGGGATTAAAAGCCGAAAAGCTCGTGGCATTGGACACCTGGTCCCTGACGGCGGCTTCGCCAGCGAGGCGTTCAGTGAATCCCGCAACCCGGCGAGCTCGACCCGCAGATTTTCCGGTCCGCCCCGAAGTCTTTCGGGACAGCTTCTCGATGATGTCGTTCGATGCCGTTGGGCATCTTTCGTAAAAGCCTTCACAAACTTGTGAAGGTCCGCACTGCACTAATCGTCGTCTGACTCATATCGGTCGTTGTTTGGTGTTATACGCGGTCAGTGGTCCAGCTTGCCGCGTCGTAGCCTTAAGCAAAGGCGGGTAGTCCGTGGTCCACTCCTCCGGGGGAATTTCTGCCCTTGTTCTACTCCCTGCCGCGCAACTTCGGCGCAACTCGTCAACAACATTCTTGAAAATTATCTTCCGAGGATTGCAACCGCTCGGAGGGCGGCATTGAACATCTCCAATCAACCGACCGCGTCGAATGTGATTGACGCTGGCCATTGGCCGCCTATAATTCCTGGGTGCCAGCCAGAATCGGAACGGTTTATGTAATTTCCGGCGCGGTCGCCTTATTCCTGGCAGTGTCCATAACCCGCGCGTCTGTAGCGGCCACTAATCCACCACCCACCAAAATTGTCCACTTGCGGCCAGGAGCGGACCCCGACGGCCTAGTCCATGAATTCGGCTTGACTCCAAAATTCATCTATCGCTACGCGGTCAACGGCTTAGCGGCGCCGATGGATTCAGCCGCAGCGGAAAGGTTGAGCCACGATGCACGGGTTCTCTCGATCGGAGATAATGGCGAAGTTCGGTCAGACTGCGTCGGGGTGGGACCCGCCCTCATTGTACCGGCCAGTGCAATCGTGACGCAGCAGATCCCGGCTGGTATTATGAGAATGGGGCTGCCTAATTTCCCCATGACCCGCTACAACGGGCAGGATCACCGCTTCAACGTGGACGTGGCGGTGCTGGATAGCGGGATTCAGTTGGACCATCCCGACCTGAATGTTTATTTGCCCGGCTCAACGAGCTTTGCCGATGGCTCGACCAACGGCAGCGACTGGCACGGACATGGCACGCACGTCAGCGGAATTATCGGCGCGCTCGATAACGACATCGGTGTCGTCGGGGTCGCGCCTGGAGTGCGCTTGTGGTCGGTCGAAGTGGTCGGACCGACCGTAAATGACCAGGCCACGTTGCTCGCGGGAGTGGATTACATTGCTCAGCACGCCGATCGAATATCCGTGGTCAACGTCAGCCTCACGACCTACGCAGGCAACATCTACGATACTATTCACGCCGCTTTCAGCAATCTCGTGAGCCGGGGGGTTGTGGTCGTCGCTGCCGCTGGAAACAATGCCGGCGATATCTGCGGTGACACAATTTGGGGAAACTCTGACGACGTGCTTCCCGCCGGGCTTCCTGAAGTGATGGCGGTTTCGGCGATGGATCCTAACACGGATTGGTTCTGGGATTGTACGAACAGCGTATGGGTCAACGCGAATAATCCTGCCTTCGACCAGATCCCCTTTTTTTCGAATTACAGCGAAACTCGTCACAATCCGGAATTCGTCCACTCTCAAGGCGGTGGGATTGACGTGGCGGCTCCTGGTGTCTTCGTGCTCTCGACGTGGAATGGGACGAACTACGCCAAGTTGTCCGGTACGAGCATGGCCTCGCCTCACGCCGCAGGTCTTGTGGCTCTCTACATTGCGGCCAACGGACGAGCAACAAATGCAGCAGGTGTGTACAAGATCCGGCAGGCAATTGTTGACGGCAGCCAACCTCAACTGCAATGGTTTCCCGGCGGACAGCCAGCTTATTACTACGTAGATTCGTACAGCGGCTATGACACCTTTGTGCTTAGCACACGTGACCCGGACGTTTATGCCTCTTGTGCAGGCTCATTCGGCTGCATCACGAACGATCTCGCCGAGCCGCTGGCCGTCCCGTCTGAAAGCTGGGTGCCCGCACCGACCATCGTCAGCCAGTCGCTGAGTTCGAACGGTTTCGCGTTCAGTTTTACAACCGTGCCCGGTTATGTTTACACCCCGCAGTTTACGGATACCTTGGGCGCATCGCACCAATGGACCGACTTGGGATCTACCAATGGCACAGGTGATCTGGTGACGGCCAGCGACTCGGCGGTGTCTAGCGGCCGCTACTATCGCATCAGACGTCAGCCGAGGCCTTAATGGTGCCGCTTGGCTGATTGGCAGCAGCGTAGGTTCAACATACCTGGGGATGTCGTTCGCAAAACCGGCGCACCGCCGCCTAATTCAGACTTTGTTATTTCATAGGAGAGATGCCGAGGGGAGGCAGTTCCGAATCGAGTCCTCAAAACGGCCGATCAGCCCGCAAGCTGAGGTCGCCCCCCCACAAGGGCGGAACCGGGCGCACCAATGGAAACTGACAACTGCGGTCGGTTCAATTCCATCGTGGACGACTCTCTACCCTCTACCCTGCCGGTTCAAAACCATTTTGAGCTCGCACAACTTTCTTATCCGTACTTTTACTGATAGGACAGTTTTTGTCCCACCCTCCTTGCTACGCTCAAATCAAAAACTATGAATCCGTCTTCTCCCAACTTCCATCTTCAATCTCCCGACTCCCACCTCGAATCCAGCATCGAGGATCCTACATCCAACGTCCATCATCCATCATCCACCATCCATCATCCACCATCCAGCCTTCCCGTCCCCGAAGTCCTCCGCGCCGCCCTCACGCTCCTGACCCGCCTCGACTCGCACTCCCCAAGTCGCTCCCCCAGCCTCATCACTATCTTCCAACTCTATTGCGTTCGTAAGCTCACCGTCAGGCAGGTCGC
>PSRM01000314.1 GCA_003176045.1 Verrucomicrobiota bacterium
CGCCGACTACGCCAAAGCCGTTTCCTACACTCAGCGCGGCGCGCTCCGCAGCAATACACCCTTCAAGGTTAGGCGGAGGGCGACCTCATGCATCGACCAACGACGACGGCGCCTGCGCTCAAAAGCACCCCGGGACCAGCCGGCAAGCCCCAAATATCAGGCGGTTGGCCGGCTGTCAGTGCAGCGAGTGCGAGCGCCACCAAGGCCACTCCGATGGCTGCAATGGCGGCGACCACCGCACGCACCGCTTTCCCTTTTGTCTTCGACTGCGAGAGCCACATCCCGACGGCGAGTGCCGCGAGTGCTACGCCTGCGGCCAAAGGCTCAGTCGTAACCCACCAATAGGGATTGGGAGACCAAAACAGTCGGGCCTTCCCCTCCACCACTTCCCAAATCGCGCCATTACCAATGTTCTTGACGACCGCCGAGCCTCCATAAAGGGGCGGCTCAGGTTCGCCGGGTCCACGCGCTTTGATTTCGATCAGGCCAACGGACCTGGTTACCTCCAAGCCCAGGCGGTTTCGTTGGCCAGTCGCCAAGAACGCCCAGTTTCGCTTCGCGAAATCGGGATCCCGCTCCTTGAATTCCGCAAGCCGCTGCTCCGCGATGTGCCTCCTGTGGAAGTAGGCCGCCGCTAGAAAGACAATGGACGCCAATGCGAGCGCCACGCCCAACTTCCTAGCTGTGTCCCAATTGTTATTACCCATAGGCGCGCTCATTGTCAGCCGAACGAAAAGCGCAGCCACGCCGGGCCAGTGGCGCTAGAATGCAGAACAGACGCGCTGCCGGCGTTGGCTGGCGCGTCTTATTCGACACTCCCGTTACCAGAACTTCCACCATGGTTTTTTCTGGTTGGCGAGATCGCGCTCAACCTGCTGGCGCGAAATCGCCTCGCCGCTCTGATCATCGTGAACGGTCCACCCAAGGCGCTCAGCGATCGTAAACGCCAGTGGGAAATAGTCCCGCTCGGGTGCATTGCCCAGCATTGAATAAGGAACGTGTAGCCTCACACAGTTAATCTCTGGATAATTCGTGCCAGCCTCCTCAATGTTATCGCCCTCATCGCTAACCACCTCCAAATCAATCTCCATGTGCCGTTTCGGACTCGGCTCATACAGAAACCCTCGATCGCCGTTTGGCTTCACGTCCTGTGCTTTCCGGAGGAAATCGGCCAAATCCGCGAATTGGGTAGAGGCGGAGAACCCCCGGTCTTTTGCAATGGTGAGATCGTAGCTCATGCTGTCGAACGTAAAAGGTCAGGCACAGCCGCCGGAGACTGCGCCATGACGAAGCCAGGGAGCAGCGAATCTCCCGGACCGATGTAAACAAAAAGCGCGGCGGCTGTTGCCTGCACCGGCTCGGCTTTCCGTCGGGCCTCCTCCCTCAGGAATACGACCATCGTGGGGGAGTATTTCGCCCGTGGCACGATCAGCCAAGGCCCACCGCCGGACTCGACGAGTTGAGTTGTTGGCGTTTCGAAGGCTCGCTCGAAACGCCTGACCTCATCGGGGGGCAGGAACATATCATCTCCCACGAACGAGCCTATCTCTATCTTTTCCGAATAGCGTTCAACTATCCAATCCGGGTAGTAAGTTCCAACGATAGCCAAAACAACCACCGCAGAGGCCGCGGTGAGCCAGGCAGTCCTTCTCGAATCCTTTCGCGTCATGCGCGCGAGTAGTCCATACATCAGCAGCAACGCCAACGGACACCATTCGATAGCAGCTAGGCCAACCGGATTGATTAACGAAAGATCGCGTGCTATGTCCTTTTCCGTGGTCGCGTGTACAAACGAAAGCCCCACAATCACGTAGCACACCAAAATGTGGACCGGAATACGCATGGATTCATGCCCAACAGTATAAATCACCCGAAGTCCTCCAAAGGAACCGAACTCGGATTGGAAGGGCTTCTTCATGATAAAAAGTTGATGGACAGCATAGAATTTGTCAAGAAAGCATCATGTGGCTTGATGTCTGCACAGTTAGAGCGCAAGTGGTAAACCTTAAGTCATGGACCACGCCAATGCACACCTGCTTCTTCGCCAGGAACCCCGTTCCCCGAACGCCGCAGATAATCTTCGCCAACTGGCGCGAGGCCTTGCACCAGAGCGGGCTGAGCGCGGGCATTCAAACGGTTTATTGCATGGCGGTGCAGGGATATTTGGATTACTGCGCCCATAACGCCATCAGTGTCACCACAGAGAGTGCCCGGGCGTACATGGACGATGTGACGCGGAGCGGGTTGGCCCGGCACCCTGAATTATGGAAAGAGGGGCTGAATTGGTTTTTCCGATCAGGCAGGCAGCACACGTCGGTCGCGCGCGGGGTGCTTCCCGCGCTCAACCAGGCGGACACCGGAGCGGTGCCATGGGAGCAGCGCTTGATCGAGCGGCTGCGCATTCAACATTACGCGTGGCGCACAGAGCAGACTTACCGCGAGTGGTCATGGCGGCTGGCGGATTTTGTGCGTCCGCGGGAACTGGAGGAGGCGACCGGCGAGGACGTGAAAGCTTTTCTGAGCGAGCTGGCGGTGAAAGGGCGCGTGAGCCGGAGCACGCAAAAGCAGGCACTCAACGCGCTGGTGTTCCTGTTTCGCGAAGCGCTGGGGCGTGAGGCGGGAGACCTGAGCGGCTTCCAAATCTCGCGGCGCGGACCGCAAATTCCCACGGTGCTGTCGAGGAAGGAATGTCACCGGTTGTTCGAGGCGATGGAGGGCACATCGCGTCTGATGGCAGAGCTGATGCTGCGCCACAGTTTTGCCACTCACCTGCTGGAGGGCGGGACGGACATTCGGAGCGTGCAGGATTTGCTTGGGCACGTGGATGTGGCCACGACCCAGATCTATACCCACGTCATGAATCGTCCTGGCCTGGGCATCAGGAGCCCTTTGGACGCGCAGGAAGTTGAGGAATGAGTAGATTATAGATTTCAGAGGAGGGTCTCCTCACCGCGAACTCCGATGAATCGCGATCGGGTGAACGAGGATAGATGCGGAGTAGCGCGAAATCAGCTAGGGGAAGACAAAGTGAAGGACAAAGTGGAGGACAAAGTGAAGGATCCGCCTCCGCTACTGCTTCCGTCTGCGCCCAGCTTCGGCGAGACAAGTCGGCGCGGCGAGTAAAATTGACGACAAAGTTAACGACAAAGTTTTAAAACTTCGCCGTTACTTGCGCCGCGACGAGTTGCTCGCCTTGCTGGAGGGAGCCGTTGCGGTGGCCGAAGCTGTATTGAAGCTTGGTTTGGAGGTGGCGAGTGAAGCGGTAGCCGAGGGCGGCATCAGCGCGGAACATGTCGTGGTCCCAGGCTTCCCAGCCGCCAGAGCCGTCGTGGACGGTGCCGAAAATCTCCTGGTTCCACCTCGCGGCGGCGTAGAGGCCGGCCGTGATTTTATATTTGGCTTCGATGTAATAGGCGCCCAAATCTGCATCGCCCACATTTGGGACCTGGAAACGGTTGAGGAAGAGTTCGGCCCATAATTCCCATTTTCGGAAGGCGTAACTGACATCGTAATCCAGGGTGAGTTGACGGTAGTCTCCGATGTTCTTTCCGGCGGGCAGTTGGGCGGCGGCGTCATGGGTCATGTAGGCGCCGTCGCTGAATGAGAGTCCGTGGTTCCAGGCGGGGCTTGGCCTGAAGCCGATGCGCGCGCTGAAAGTGGGGTAGCGCCAGTAGTTCTGGTCCACGTCCCAGGCGTCGGGATGGGAAGAGATGGCGGCGTTTTTGACTTCGAAAGCGTAGTCCATTTTGCCGATGCTGCCGAATATCGAGCCGCCGGTGGCATAGACGGGGCCCCAAATGACGGGGATCCAGCTATCTTTGTCATCAGGGTAGGACCGGCGATAAAGGAAATCTGCCGGCGAGGTAGGCACGTCATCATACGAGACGATGGTAGGGTTTTCGTAAGGCAAGGGAGCGGTGATGAGCGGGTTTTGCCAGGAGTCGTGGCGCTGGACCCATCCGCCAACAGCCGTGGCGAACTTGCCAAACTGGATATTCAGTCGGCTGTCGTCGGTTGGCGTCCAGCGAAGGAGATATTCGTCCAGGCGCGCATCCAGGTCTTGCGATCCTGGATCGAAGCCCCGGTCCACCCGGGCCTGGATAAGGCTGTAAAAATGCGGGCCGATGTGGGCATCAATGAAGAAGGAGGCGCGATAATTGATGAAGCTTTCGTCTTCGTAGAGCAGGCCAGGTGGGCGCTGGTCCACATAGTAGCCTTCCAGGTCGAGCAGGACGGTTAGATCTGAGCGGATGAAGCCGTCTTTGGTTTGGAGCTTGAGATTGTCCTGGAGATTGTCGAGAAAGGGCTGGGCGGGGCAGTGATTAGAAAGCAAAATCACTGCGAAAAGGCTAAAGACACGAATTACACGAATTGACACGAATTCGGGCAAATTCGTGTAATTCGTGTCTTTCCTGGCCCGCCGGTCACCTGCCATCGAAATCCACGTGGAGCGTTTCATGGGGTTTCAACTCGACTGGTTTTTCGAAGGTGTGCTTTTCGTCGGCCCAGGCTTTCAATGTGTACTTGCCGGAGGGGAGGTGGTCCAATCTGTAGAGGCCGTTTGTAGCTGTGCGGGTAAAAAATGGTGTGTTCAGGACAAGGATGACCCCGCGCATGTGCTCATGGATTTCGCAGTAGAGCTTGACGACGCCGGGCTTATCGAAAACTTGCGCGGCGGGTTTATCGTCTTTCCGGTATCGGCCCAGGTCAAAGCGCTTGGGTTTAGAGTAGGAAAATACGTTGTGATAGAGGTCGTCGCCATTCGGAAAAGTTACTGTGGTGCCGACCCGAACGGGAAGCAGAGCTGGCCGGAACTGCATGCCGCGTTGCCAGAGCTGAGTTGTGGCGTTCGTAGGGATAATAGAGCCGGGAGGGAATTGGCCTTCGAGATAGACCACGGCGGCGGGGGGATCGGCAGAAGCGATCTCGCCCACCGGCCCGCCATAACGCGGGGGTGAGGCAATTGGAGGGTCGGGAGCGGGAAGGGCCACTTTGCCTTCGATGGCGGCCTGGGCGTGGGATGAGATGGGACAAGAAAAGAAGAGGAGGGCGCAGACCAAAAGTCCAAAGTCCAAAGTCCATCCACCTTCGCTAAAGCTACGGCGGACAAGAAGTCCAAAGTCCAAGGTCCATCCACCTTCGCTAAAGCTACGGCGGACAAGAAGTCCAAAGTCGAACAACGAACATCCAACGTTCAACATCCAACGTTCAACGTTCAACATCCAACGTCCAAAGCGCGGAATCCGAAGTCCGAAGTTCGAAGTCCGAACCCTTAGGTCCAAAGTCCAAAGTCCAAAGTCCAAAGTCCAAAGTCCACCGACCCGCCTTCGCGGCGGTTCGGACTCCGTGCCTTGGATGTGCTTTGGCGCGGCGAGTCGGCGCGAGGAGCCGGCGTGGCAAGGCATTGACCAGGGGGCGCAGTTCATCGGTCGCTATCTTAATTGGTAATAGGAAGAGACGCCAGCGGTTGCGAGAGTTCCCGAAATTAAGTTAAATGGGGATAAATGGGTGCATGGTTACATGGTGGAAGCCAAGGATCTCATGGGGTTGCAACCCCAGCGACAGGGCTAGTGATAAAGTGTGTAGGGCAGGCTTTCCAGCCTGCCGGTGGCGGCGCTTTCCAGCGCCGCGACCCTAGAAGGCGGTGGTTCAGGGGGCTGAAAAGCCCCCTGAACCGGCAGGCTGGAAAGCCTGCCCTACGATGGCGGACTTTATCACTGGCCCTAACCCCAGCGAATTTGGCAGCCAGAACAGCTTATGGGTTTCGACAAAGTGCAGGACGCGCCTTCGCTGCGCTTCCGCCTGCGCGCGGCTTCGGCGCGACGAGTCGGCGCGGCGAACAAAGTGAAGGACAAAGTGAAAGACAAAGTGAAAGACAAAGTGGGCTGCGGCCCGGACCAGGATGAAAATGGCTTCGACCTCCTCTAATCCTTTTTCATGTCTGCTGGTGGACGATGATGTTGGACTCTCCAGCATGTTCGCAAAGATCGTTGCCGAGGAAGGCGGGGAGCCCTGCGCGTGCCACACGCTGGCGGCGGCGCGCAAACAGCTTGAAGGGCGGTCGTTCGATCTCGTAGTTCTGGATAACCGTTTGCCGGATGGCACGGGTTACGAGTTCCACCCGCAAGTGATTCGCAAATCTCCGGCGAGCGTAGTGGTGATGATCACGGGGGCGCCCGAACTGGCGCAGGCAGTGGAGTTGACCCGCAACGGACTGTTCGATTATCTCACAAAACCAATCAGCGCCGATGCTTTTGCGGCGCTGGTGCGGCGGGCCCGCCTGCGGTTGAGCCGGCCCGAGCCCGAACTCGGTAGCGCTGTTCTGGCGGGCAAATCGCCCGCCGTGACCAAGGCTGTGCAGGAACTACAGCAGGCTGCTCGTCACGTCAACGCGACGGTGCTCCTGCTGGGCGAGACCGGCACCGGCAAGGACCTTGCCGCGCGGATGCTGCACCAAATGACCTTTGGCGAACGAGCGGCGACGTCGCCCTACATCGCTGTTAATTGTCCCGGTGTCCCCACTGAGATC
Source organism: Verrucomicrobiota bacterium (assembly GCA_003176045.1). GTDB lineage: Bacteria > Verrucomicrobiota > Verrucomicrobiia > Limisphaerales > UBA8199 > PSRM01. Next base: position 6,530 of record PSRM01000314.1, read on the forward strand.
TTCGAAGCGGAGCTTTTCGGCAGTGAAAAGGGCGCTTACACGGGCGCCGACCGCCGACGGACGGGGCTGGTGGAGGCAGCGGAAGGCGGGACGCTCTTCCTGGACGAAGTGGCGGAGATTCCGCTTGGGCTGCAATCCAAGCTCTTGCGTTTTCTGGAATCACGAGAATACCGCTCGATCGGCGGAACCACGACGCGCCTATTTACGGGCCGCGTCGTAGCGGCCACCAATCGTTCGCTCGATGCTGAAGTCAGCGCCGGGCGTTTCCGCGAAGATTTGAAATATCGGCTCGATGTGCTGAGCACTCGTCTGCCGCCGCTGCGTGAGCATCTGGAGGATATTGAGGCCATTGCGGAAGCGCTTCTGGGCCAACTCTGCGAAAAATATGAACGGGCAAAACCGAAACTCAGGCCGGCGGACCTCGAGCGGTTGCGGCGGCACACGTTTCCTGGCAACGTGAGAGAACTGCGCAACCTGCTCGAAAGATCGTTGTTGAGGGGCGAGCCGCAGGCCCCGGAATTGGAAATAGACCTTGCCTGGCTGAAAGCCTCTGTACAGAGCCGCGACCGTGAGGGAGCGTCCGGTCCGGCCGTTACCGATTTGAGGAGTCAATCTCGCCCAGACCTCACCCCGATCGAACAACAGGAATACGATTTAATTGCCAATGCTCTCCTGGAGGAAGACGGTGCGATTCGGCGGGCGGCAGCTAAGCTGGGTCTTACGCACCAGGCGCTGCTACGCCGGCTGCAAAAGTGGCCGGAGTTGCGAAGGCCGCAGCCGAAGTTGGAAGATGGAAGATAGGGATCGAGGACGAGAACGCGGACCCGCCTTCGCCAAGGCTTCGGCGGGGCAGGTGAGGACCAGGACGACGAGGATTGCACGAATGGGCACACCGAAACGTTATGAAGCAGGCCGTTGGCCTGCGACGGAATAAAATCTTAGGCACTTGACCCAGGGCGTCGCTCCGCTCGCCCTGGGCTGGTATGAGTCAGGCCTTCGGCCTGAAGACCTAACTTGCATTTGAAGCTCGAAATGATTGCGTCGCTCCGCCGCTTGTCGCTCAGCCATTGGATCGTCGTGGGTATGATCGCTGGCGTCCTTTTCGGCTGGCAATTCCCGGCGGCTGCGGCCCGCGTGGGCATCGTCTCAGACCTGTTCATCCGGCTGATCAAATGCATTATCGTGCCGTTGCTTTTCGCCACGCTGGTCGTAGGAATCGCGGGGCACACCGATGACCTTAAAGCAGTGGGCCGGCTGGCCCTGAAATCCATCGTGTATTTCGAGGTGGTAACCACCTTCGCCCTGCTGCTGGGACTTGCGATGGTCAACCTGGTTCAACCCGGGGCCGGAATTCAGCTCGGGGCAGCGGCGCAGCCGGCTTCCCCCGTGGATTCCAGCCAGCTCAGCTTTACGGCTGTGCTGGGGCATGTGGTGCCGCAGAGTCTGGCCGATGCGGCGGCCCGCAACGACGTTCTGCAGGTGGTCATTTTCGCCATCATCTTCGGTGTGGCCCTGGGACGGGTGAAGGGCAGGCCCAGGCAAACGATGCTCGAATTTTTCGAGGGCTTGTCCGAAGTGATGTTCAAGTTCACGGGCATCATCATGTGGGCTGCGCCGTTCGGCGTGGCGGCGGCGCTGGCGCACACCATTGGCCTGAATGGTTTCTCCATTCTCGCCGGCCTGGGCAAACTGGTCGGCACACTCTATTGCGCCCAGGCGCTGTTTGTCTTGTTGGTCCTGGTCCCCGTGTTACTGCTGGCCCGCATCCCGCTCGTGGCTTTGTTCAAAACCTTGCGCGAACCAACGCTGCTGGCTTTTTCGACCGCGTCATCCGAGGCGGCGCTGCCGGATGCGCTCCAGCGCATGGTCAAATTCGGAGTCCCGCGCAGGATCGTTTCTTTTGTCATGCCGGCCGGTTATTCGTTCAACCTCGACGGCACCGCGCTTTATCTTTCTCTCACCGCGCTGTTCGTGGCCCAGGCCGGCGGCATCCACCTGGACTTTGGCCAACAAATCGTGTTGCTGATAACTCTCATGCTCACCAGCAAAGGAGCGGCAGGGGTGCCGCGCGCCGGCCTGGTGGTCTTGTCGGCGACCGTGGCGGCTTTTGGTTTTCCGCTCGAGGGGATAACCGTGGTTCTTGGCGTAGAAGCCTTTCTGGATATGGCGCGCACCTCGGTCAATCTGCTGGGCAACTGCGTTGCCTCCGTCGTGATAGCCCGTTGGGAAGGTCAGTTCAATCCTGCGCCAGACATTTGAGCCTCCTCACGGCGGCTGCTACAATGGAGAGGACTTTTGAAAAGCGCGCTAACTTTTCGGGCGAAACTGCTGATGGCGATGATGATTTTGGTCGTTGGTGTGACGGCCACGACGCTGCTCATCACCGAGAACCAGGTCCGCGCCTCGTACGAGAGGCATTTTCGCGAGACGTTCAAATTCCAGACCCAAACTTTTCTGGAACAAAGGGAAACACGGCTGGCCCCAATCCAGGAGGGCGTAGCGGAGGCGGGGGCAGCGCGGCCCCGGTTGATCGCGGCAATGGAAAATGCCGGCCAGCCTGGCGCGGAGCAGAAGGATGTGGACGACCTGTATCAGAATGGGCTCGACCAGCTTCTGGAGTTTGTGGGCGTAAATCGAAATGAGAAGACGGTGCCTCCGGGCGGATTTTTTTTCTTCCTGAACACTAAAGGCGAGGTTCTGTATCCGAGTTCGAAGGTTAGATTGCCTTTTGTCTTCCCGGGCTTGGGCGCGCTTTCCCGGCAGATTGAGGCGGTGGGCCTGGCAGTAGGACGAGACGGATTGCGGCAAGTTGGCTATCTGGCGCCTCGAGTAGGCGAGGAGGCCGGGCGGCTTTGCGAAATGGTGTTCACGCCCGTCGTGGATCAGGTGAGCCGACAGAAGCTTGGGGTGTTGGCCGTCGGATTTCCATTGCCGAGCACTGGACCTGCCGCGCAGGAGTCCAAATCCACGCTACTGAGCGGCATCTGGTTGGATGGGCAGCTCTATTCGGCTTCAATTCCCGATTCTGCCTCCAGGCAATTAGCGCAGGCGATAGGAGGCGGGCCGGCAAACGGAAACCAGGCTCCAGAAGAGTTCCGGGCTCCCGTGTTCGGAGTGCCGCACCAGGTCTATTGCCAAACGTTGAACACCGGCAAAGCTTTTCCCGTCGCGCGGCAGGTTTGCCTTTACTCGTTGGCGGATGCGGAAGCCGAAATGCGGAGGTTTCGTCAGAAGATTCTGATCTCGGGCTCGATCGCCTTGCTGGCTGCGTTCGGTCTGAGCTTTTTGATTTCTCGAGGCATGACGGTGCCGCTGCAGGAGTTGGTGAACGGCTCGACACAGATCGAGCATGGGAATTACGCGGTTAAAGTGCCTGTCCGGCGCAATGATGAGATCGGCCACCTGGCGCAATCGTTCAACGACATGGCCCAGCGCATTCAGGCGTCGTACGTCGCCCAGGAACAACGGCTGGAGGAGCGGACCCGTGAATTGGCCGAACGAAAACGGACAGAAGCGGCTTTACGGGTGAGTGAAACCAGCCTGCGTGAAGCCCAGCGCATTGCGCGGCTGGGGAACTGGCGCTGGAATATCAAAACCGATGAATTGCTGTACTCAGATGAGGTCTGCTCGATCTTCGGGCTGTCGCGCGAACGGTTCGGAGCGACATATAGCGCGCTGCTCGACCGGGTGCATCCTGAGGACCGGGAAACCGTGGTGCAGGGAATACGCCAGACACTCGAGGCCAAAGGGCCATTTGCCTTGGAGCATCGGGTCTTGCGCGGGGACGGCGAGTTGCGAATCGTCCATGAGCGAGCCGAACTAATCTGTGATGAAACTGGGAAAGCCATACAATTGGTCGGGACTATTCAGGATATTACCGAGCAGAAACGGATCGAGGCCGAGGCGCTGCGGGCGCAACGAATGGACAGCATTGGCGCCCTGGCAGGTGGCATGGCGCACGATCTCAATAACGCGCTTTCGCCTATCCTAATGGGCATCCAGCTTATACGCCGCCAAGCCAAGGACCCCGAAACCCGCCAAATGCTAAGTGTGATGGAAGCTAACACAAACCGGGGCGCGGACATGGTGCGGCAGGTGCTGACTTTCGCGCGTGGCCGGGAGAATGAGCGCGAGTTGCTCGACGTTGGCCGCCTGCTCCGGGAGATGGAAAACATCGTCCGTCAAACACTGCCCAAATCCATCACCGTGGCAGCCATGGCGCCGCGAGATCTCTGGCCTGTGCTTGGGAACGCCACGCAACTCCACCAGGTCCTGCTTAATCTGTGCATCAACGCTCGGGACGCAATGCCTGATGGCGGCGAGCTTACGCTGGCGGCGGATAACGTGGAATTGAAAGCCGAGGATGCAAAGGAAATCGCCGACGCGGTTTCCGGGTCGTACGTGATGCTCCTGGTCTCCGATACGGGCACAGGCATTCCGCCAGAAGTTCTGCCTCGGCTTTTCGAGCCGTTTTTCACCACTAAAGGTGTGGGCAAGGGAACTGGCCTTGGGCTTTCAACCATCGCGCGGATCGTGCGTAATCACGGAGGCTTCATTAGCGTGAAAAGCGCGCCCGGCGAAGGGGCCTGTTTCGAGATCTACGTTCCGCGAGCGGAAGCGGCATCAGAACCGAGCCGGCCACCGTCCACGGCACTGGCAGGAACCGTATCGGGAAATGGCGAATTGATTTTGTTCGTGGATGACGACCGGTCGGTGCGCGAAATGGTGGGCCCGCCGCTTTTGGAGAATGGGTATCGCCTCCTGACCGCCGCAAACGGCGCTGAGGCCCTGGTGCTGCTGAGCCAGTCGGGGGCCGACGTGCGCCTGGTTTTGACCGATGTGGCAATGCCTGTAATGGATGGGCGGGAATTCCTTGCCGCGTTGCGGACGCGCAGGCCCGATCTGCCCGTGATATTTATGAGCGGCTCTCTCGAGATAAGCAAAGGCCCCCTGCCCGCGGGCGTGGGCGCGCTGCTCAATAAGCCGTTTCGATTGGAGGAATTGCTCGCGGTGATTGGCCAGGCGTTGAAACGTTAAAAGGTTAAAACGTTAAAACGGTATAACCGCACGACGTCAGTCGGCACCGACCACAAACGGACTCCACCGCGATCCGTAATCTCCAAATCCTCCCCGCGTTTTCACGTTCTAACGTTTCCACGTTTTAACGTTTTAACCCATTTAACTCATTAAACTTATTTAACCTATTTAACCTTTTCTCCCACTGGTCCGGGTCCGGACCACTTTTCCTTCCATTTGGTCCGAAGGCGGAGCAGCGGACCACAACGAGGTACACGAAAGCTCGAAATCCTATTGGAAAATGAGGTCTGCGGCCTCTGGCATTGGCCATGCTTAAAGGGAGTCGCCGCACAAACCGCGGCCAAATCGAACACAGAAACGAAACGAAATCGCTATGAACGGAGGAGGATGTTGTGCTGAGGGAAACGAATGAGACAGCCGGGCGCGCCGAAGTTGAATTCGAGAGGTTAATCGCTGATCACTATCGGCCGCTTTATCAATTCGCCATGAGTCTAACGGGGTCCGAAGCGGATGCCTGGGACCTGACACAGCAAACATTTTATGTGTGGGCTGTAAAAGGGGACCAGTTGCGCGATTGTTCGAAAGTGAAGACCTGGATGTTCACCACAATGCATCGCGCGTTCCTGGAGAAAGTCCGAAGACAAACCCGCTTTCCGCACAGCGAATTGTCCGAAGCAGAATGGGAACTGCCATTGGTGGCACCGGAGTTGGGGTCCAACCTGGACAAGGCCAAAGTCCGGGACGCGTTGTCGCAGGTGGATAAGCTGTATCAAACGCCCGTAAGACTCTTTTACCTGGACGATTTTCCCTATAAAGAAATTGCCCGGATTCTGAGTGTGCCGCTCGGCACCGTGAAATCACGGATCGCCCGCGGCCTGGATCAGTTGCGCAAGCTTTTGCTTGGCGACCAGTTTCTAAACGCGGATCCAAACGGGGCGACATAAGGAGGCCGGAATCGGTCTCTCCATTCAAAATTTCCTCTCGGGTGGGAGGAAAAGCGGATTTTGGGGATATAACAACCGTGTGGCCCCAAAGTCCGCTCTTGTCATTATGTCAGGCGTATCCTGAAAGTACCGTTACTTGCCCTGGAGCACGTGCCCGAAGCGCCGGGTGAGGGCACCCGGCCTACACGTCCATAGCGCTGCGCCTGGAGGCCATGCCCTCACCCGGCTCTCGCGGGGGGAATGTCCGGGTTAACGGTACATTTAAAATGCGCTCCTTCATGTCTTCATCTCGGTTTGCGGTTTGAGTTCCATAGAAAAAATTCAGACATGTTTTTGCTACAACGAACAAGGAGAACCGCAAAGAGAGCGGACCAAATTTTTCCGTGAGTGGACCACGATCAGTCCGCGTTCGGACCAGACAGGGAGAGTTGCGCCCAAAATCCGCCTGGTTTTCTCGCTTAACAACGGCTGGCACTGGAGGTGCTTAAGGCGCGCTATCCAGCGTGGAGTTGGGGAAAGGCTCTGGTTCCACCGCTGAAAAACCAAACCGCAATTGATAACAGGAAGAACTATGAAGCCCTTATTGTTGAGAAATTATTGGAACGCAGTCCGAAAGTTTTTTACGGCGCTCGTGCTGTGCGCGCTCGCGCTGGTCCGCAACAACGCACACGCGAGTATCGCGTATGGATCCATCAACAACTTCGATACCGTGAACGACACCAGCAATGTTTGTCATGGATTCGAAATCGAACTCGACGATTGCCGCTCACAAGACATTACGTACTGTTTCAGCTACAACCATTATGGCACGCCCAGCATCCGCCAGGACACTGTCACTGTTCCCGGGCACACGAACTGTTTCGTCCGTTATGCCGCCGTCTATTCCAATGGAGTATGGTCCGCTTATACCGCGATCCCTCCCGGGCCTATCGCGCCTACGCTCGGCCATTCATTCGTGAATCCGGGTACGAATTTTGGCGGCGAGCATTTTGGTGTTGGTTTCTACGGAGCGCCTTCGGCGCTCAAGTACAATTGGCTTCTCGATGATGGTGCTGGGAATCTCATCTACGGTCCTCCAGTGCTGGTTTCCACTCCTGTTTTCGCCTATTATCCTCCGGCTCCGGCTGTGCCTCCCCAGGTCCAGGCAGTCATTGAGCCTCCCCAGGTTGAGGTCCAAGCTCAACCCGTCGAAGGTTTCGGACCTGCATCCTGGGTCAAATCAATAAAAACTGCCATCCATACCAATATTGTGATCCAACTGCGCCAATTGGTTTCTGATGACCCCGCTTTTCCGGGCGACAAAACCTGGCGGAATGGCGAAGCGAGCGAGGTCGAGTCGGAGTTTGATTTGCTTCAGCAGGAATATGGCACCAGCCATCATGGGACCGCCCCGGCTGTTCTGGCGGTGACCAATGCTCCGGAAGCTCTGCCGGTCGGAGATGAAATCATCACTCGCCGCTACGAGTTTTATTCATACGTCGGCCCTACCGACCCCACCACTCACGCGGCGCTGGCTAAAAAAGTCGGACCCGACGGCATCCACGGCATCAACCAATACTCAAATACAGTGGTGGTGGGCGATTACCTTGGGGCCCAAATGGCGGCCTACAAGCACGAGTTGCCCATCGGCCTTACCGAAAACATCGCGGACGGCAGAATCAACAGCGTCTATCCCACGCGCACCATCGTGATTGCCGGCGTGCCGTTTACGTGCACAAACATCGGAACGGTGCCACCGGGCCTGACCTTTGACACCACTTTGGGTCAACTCTCCGGCACACCGTCCCAGGCGGGAATTTATACCTTTAAAGTGCGTGTCACCTCCACCAATCAGGTAACACTGGAGCACGCGTATACACTGGCGATACTCGGGGCGAACCAGGCCTTACCGCCTCACAGCACAGTGGACACGGTTACGTATCCGCTCGACAGCGGCGACACCACTGGCCTCGGCCTCTATACCAACACTGACAACTGCACAGTTACTGCCACCTCGCGGCCCGGTTACAGGTTCTCGAACTGGACGGACAATGACGCTGTGGTCAGCACCAATGCCGCTTATCAGTTCCCGGTTTCCTTGAACCGGTCGCTGGTGGCGAACTTTGTCCCGGCTCCGCCCAATCTCCGCATGACGTCGTATTCTGTGACATCCCATTCAGTCGAGTGGCCTACAAACGCGACTTCATGCGTGCTGCAAGTGAACACCGACCTTTATTCGACGAACTGGGCGACCGTCGCCGCTCCAGTCTCGATCGTGGGCACCAATGCGCACGTGGATATGCCCACGCAGCCCGGCGCCAGATTCTACCGGCTAAAACTCCAGTAGGAGATCCGCCCAGGGCGCGGGCTCTCCCCGTGCCAGCGGGGCCTGGCGATTCCCGGCCCCGCCAACCGCGCCCTGGGCGGTCATTTGATAACGCCTTAAAGGTCGTTGATTTGCAGAAAAGCGTGGACCTGAACGGCTGGCAGGATGTGTAGCAATTTGTGCCCGGCTCAACCGCCACCAACCTCGTGGTTGAAACGGCCTCCGATCGGGCTGCGTTTTCCTCAGGAGCCACGAACGACTCGCACAACAGAGTTGTGCGCTCCGATGTTGAACGCGCCCTGCCCCAAGATTGTTGGGGGACGGCCACCGCCTACGGGGTTTTACCGAAACGCGCCGTTCGGCTTGCCTTTTTTGACCATTTCCTGGCAGTAGGCGTAAAGCGCGTCGTACACGATCCACTCTGCGGCGTTGATCTGGTGATCGTCCTTCAAGCCGAGATGTCGGAACCCCTCCGCAATGGCATTGAGGCCAGCGCACTCGGGCTGGTTCCAGAGAGTGTTGTCTGTATCGGCGCCATTGACGATTTTGCCCAGAAGCACCAGGGCAGGGTTGGTGGTGAGCTTGTGCTTTTTCGAAATCGCTTCGAAAGAACATTCCTTTCCGTGATGCCCGAATTCCACGTCTGGCACATCGTACGGGATCGCTTGTTCTCGTCTGGCGACTGCCATCACCTGGTCCGCGGGCACAAAAAAGAATTCGGCCTGCGGATCAATGAATTTTTTGATCAACCATGGACAGGCCACCCTGTCCACCTTCACTCGTTCGCGTGTAATCCATTTCATAAAGCGCATTCGTTTATTTTCCCAAGCCCTTGTAAAGGCCTTCAAAGCACTGGATGCCTCGCTCCAGCAACTCGGCATCTGTTATCGGTAATCGTGCCCACCCGGTCAGCACAAGATCAATGGCTATGCATTCCGTGCGGTGGAATTTATCGTCTTCCAAGTCCGCGTCGTGGACCATCTCGGCAATCTGGAAGATCTTTTGATCCTTAATGCCGAAGCGTTTGATCAGAGTTTCGAAGGTGCAATCGTCGCCTTGATGGGAGAATTCGGCCCTCGCCATGTCGAACGGCAGTGCTTTCGGGCGATTGGAAGGATCCATTCCAAAAATAAAACGAGCTTTTGGATCAATAAACCTGCGAATTAGCCACGCCGAAGCCGCACGGTCTATGCCCGGTCGCGGTCGCGTCAACCAAGTCCTTCCTCTGAAATCATTCGCTTGGAGCCTCTTGACTGCGGGTGGAGTTCCGTCCGGGGACAACATCTTCTCTAAACGATGCAAGAGCATTTCGGCATCGTGCGCCGCTGGGGAATCAAAATAATCAGTTTTGCGAACGTCAGCCAGACGCTCCTTCAGCTCAGACAAGGTGCTCGCCGTTTTGGCGCTCTTTTTCTTCGCAGTTTTTGAAAGCGCGGTTCTGCAAGCCGATATGATCGTTTTGTAATCGGCGGCCCTTGCGTCATTGAACATTGCAATCATCTGCTGGTTCGAAACACCTTCGATTTCCCGGACGCGGATCAAAGTAGCTTCGCCACCGGCATCCTGGATCTGCGCAGCGAGCCATTGAAACCTCTCCAGGTGTGGCGGGGCCTCGGGCAGGACGTAACCCGATGTCTTGAGTTGAACGGCTCCGAATTTTCGCAGCTTGCGCCACAAATTCACTCGCTCCGCGTTCCGGCGCGTAGGCAGGGCGTAGAGCAGAAGCAACCAGCCGTCGGTTTTCATCTATGTTGACAAGATTACAACGATGTAATAGTAATTACAAAGAGAGAAATGACAGAAGAAAGCGTCGGCGCAGTTCCCGCCGCATTGAGGCAATGAGCGAGTCTGGCAGCGAGCAGGACCGTCTGCCTTCGACAAAGAGGGTCTTTTTGTATTTTTTGGTGCTGGGCTTCATCAATATAGGCGGGCCAGTGGCGCAGATCACCATGATGTTTAATCACATGGTTGAGAAGGAGCACTGGCTATCCAAGGAGCGCTTTACCAGGATCATGGCCTTCTGCCACTTGCTGCCCGGACCGGAGGCGTTGCAGTTGGCCATCTACGTAGGTTGTCTCAAACGCGGAATCGTCGGCGGCCTTTTTGCCGGGATAACTTTCATCGTTCCCGGAGCGCTGACGATGATTGGCTTGAGCTATTTATACGTGAGCTATGGCAATCTGCCACAAGTCAAGGACTTGCTCTTGATCCTGAAGCCCGCGGTGCTGGGCATCATTGTCGCCGGAATTATCAAGCTCGGTCGGGCCGCGGTGAAAACCGCTATATTGGCGGCAATAGTGGTGGTAGCCGTGATAGCCATGGTCGCGGGCCGGGTAGATTTCCTGATCGTATTGCTTGGGGCCGGGTTAATGAACCTGGCCTATATCGAACTGAGGCGCCGGAGAGAACCGCGAAAGGCCAACACTCCTGCTCCGACGATGTTGCTTGGGCCTATCGCTCTGGTGAGCGCCAAAGCCCCGATGGCAGCAAAGGCTAATTGGCTCGCGATTTCCTGGCTTTTTCTCAAAACCGGCCTGTTCAGCTTTGGAGGCGCCTATGCTTCGTTAATTTTCCTTGAGCGCGGCGCCGTCGAACATTTTCACTGGCTAAGTGGCGGTCAATTGCTCGATGGCGTCGCGCTGAGCGTGGCGACCCCGGGGCCGTTCATGTTGTTCACAACTTTCGTCGGCTATCTCGCCAAAGGTACGCTGGGCGCGATCGTGGCAACGGTACTGGTGTTTCTGCCCTCTTTTGTGCTCGTCATTCTTGGCACCCGATATCTGGAAAGGGTTCGAGATCAGCCGCAGATTCAGCACTTTCTGGCCGGAGCCAGTGCTGCCGTCGTCGGAGTAATCATAGTCGTTTCGTGGAAGCTGGTGCCGGATGCTCTTTCCGGGCTTTGGAGCTATGCTATTGCGGCCACGGCTTTTATCAGCATTGCCTGGTGGAAAGTTGATGTCGCAAAGATTGCTATCGCAGCCATGCTGGTTGGTGGCGGCTACGCTCTGACCCACGCATTTTTCCGTTGATCCGGCGAGATCCGCGATATGGACGAAGCTCACGCGCCGACTAGCAAGCAATTCGTCGTAATAGTAATTACACGCGCGTATTCCTGAGCGCAGTTTGGCGGGGATCAAATGCTGGCAGAGATATGCATTTAAAGCATCTCGAACATGACAGAAGTGTCATCTTTCATTCATCGTAATTTCATCTTAGAGCTTTAATATTCCGACAGGTGGAATCAACTCTAACATGTCCTGGCTCCGCTATGAAAACACTCACGTTCACACTCCTGACCACCCTCACGGCAGCTCTCTCGATGGCTGAAACGGTAAACTTCGATGAGTTTAAAACCGGCGCACCTCCTCCCGGTTGGGCCGCTACCCAAACCGGCAGCGGCACGGCGAAGTGGGAGGTCGTGGCGGACGACTCTGCGCCCAGTAAACCCAATGTGTTGAAGCAGTCCGGTGAGGCCACTTACCCGGTCTGCATCAAAGACGATACCAGTCTGAAGGACGGATATGTGGAAGTGAAGTTCAAGCCCGTGTCGGGCAACGAGGATAAAGCGGGTGGAGTGATTTGGCGCTGCAAGGACGCGAACAACTATTATGTCTCGCGGGCAAATGCTCTCGAAGACAACGTGACCATCTATCACACTGTCAAAGGCAAACGTTCGGAGAAAAAGCGGCTCAATACCAAAGTCACTCCGAACCAATGGCACACGCTGCGCGTGGATTTCAAGGATAACTACTTCGTCGTTACGTTCGACGGCAAAAAGGCCTTCACCTGGAAAGATGATACATTCAAGGACGCCGGCAAAGTGGGCGTCTGGACCAAGGCCGACAGCACGACGCTTTTTGATGATTTCAGCTACGGCCCGGAGGCCCGAGTCACAAAGGCAGATGAGAAGGATGCATCCAAAAAAGGGAGCAAGGGCGAGGGTGACGATGACGACGATAAGAAGCAGCAGCGAAGCACAGGCGGCAAAATTAGCCAAGCACAGCCATGAAACCCCGCGCTTGCCTCTCATTTGTCCTTCTGGGCCAGGTCCTCGCTCTTCAGGCATTATCTGCTGAGTTGCTGAAGAAGGTGGCGGATGTGCCACTGCCTGGAGGCGCAAGTCGCTTCGATTACCAGAGCCTCGATCCCATTGCCGGCCGCCTCTACTTCTCGCACATGGGAGAAGGGGAACTCATGGTTTTTGACACCCGAACCGAGAAACTCGTGGCGCACCTCCCGGGTTTCCCCACGATGACCGGCGTCTTGGTGGTCCCGTCCCTAAAGCGAGTGTACGGCTCAGTCACCAAAAATCACGAAGTCGCGGTCGTGGATACCGAAACCCTCGCCATCATCAAAAGAGTGCCGGATGGGAAGTTCCCGGACGGCCTGGCCTTTTCGCCCGAGACTCAGAAACTCTACGTATCAGACGAGTCCGGCGGCGTGGATACAGTCATAGATGCCAGGACAAACGAGAAGCTGCGTTCGATCCCGTTGGGCGGCGAAGCCGGCAACACTCAATACGATCCGACCTCCCACCTGATTTACGTCGCCGTCCAGACCCGCAATCAACTCGTCGCCATTGATCCACAGACCGACAAGATCGCCGCCCGCTACGATCTAAAGAAGGGTAAACACCCGCATGGGTTTTACATTGATGCCGAGCAAGACCGCGCCTACATCTCCTGCCAGGGCGATAACAAACTGATCGTTTTCGATCTGAGTCAACACTCGGAGGAAGAGGTTTTCGAGGTCGAAAGCGATCCCGACGTCCTTGCGTTCGATCAGGAACTCAAGCTGCTCTACGTCGCCTGCGAATCCGGTGGCGTGTCCATTTTCAAAGCCGCGAAGGGCAAGCTGACGAAACTGGGCGATGCTGAGGTGGGCCCAAACTCACACACGGTGGCAGTGGATTCACACACTCACAAGGCATACTTCCCGCTGAAGAACATAAACGGGCATCCGGTCCTCCGCATAATGATGCCGACACTGACCACTCCTTGAACGTCATCCTTTACTCCGCTCCTGCCAGAATTGTAACGCCCCGGTTACGCCCCGTAACGGCTTTTGTTACGCCTTTTTTGCGAAAAAACCCCAGTAAAATGCGGCTTGTTACGCTGTGACGGCTTTTTTCCCCGTGGACACACACGGACCTCTTAATCCTAATCTTTCTCTTAATCTTAATCCCCTATTCACCGCCGCCAAATCCGATACATGTTACCTGACGTCTGACGCATGATTCCCATCCTTCCCATTCTCCCCATCATGCGTGATACGCCTTGCCGCCTGACACATGACACATGACACCTGACACTTGAAACATTTACCGCTATTTGACGCTATTTGACGCTAATTGACGGTTTTTTGTGTTGCTTCCAAAAGTGACATGGGCTCTTCGCGTTCACAGCCCAAATTGAAGGCCTGACCGGCTTTGCTGCGTCCTGTATCATCCCCACATGCAACGCTTGTTCCGATCCCGCCTGATTCTGGGCATCCTGCTCCTCGCCGGTCTGGGCGCGGCTGGATGGTGGTGGCGCTCCCACAACCGTCCCACCCTCTCCTTCACAATGGCTACTATCAAGCGTGGGAACGTGGTCGCTTCCATTGGCGCCACCGGCACTATCGAGCCCCTCGAAACCGTTGACGTCGGCGCGCAGGTCGCCGGCCGCATCAGTGCCTTCGGCAAGGACTTGGACAACAAGACTGTGGATTATCGCTCCGTCGTTCAGGAAGGCGCGTTGCTTGCCAAGATCGACGATTCCGTCTATGCCGCTGATCTCTCGGTCGCCAAGGCCGGCCAGCTCAGCGCTGCCGCCAACCTCGAACAGGCCAAGGCCAAACTTGACCAGGCTGCCGCCGACTGGAAACGCGCGCAGCAACTTTACCAGGGCAAATTGATCGCCGAAGTGGATTACGACACTGCCAAGGCGAACTACGAAGTCGCCAAAGCCAACGTCTCCGTTGCTACCTCCGCCGTGGCCCAGGCCCAGGCCGACCTTGAAAAGGCCCAGCGCAATCTTGATTTCTGCACGATTAACTCCCCGGTCAGCGGTGTCATCATTGACCGCCGCGTCAACATCGGCCAAACAGTTGTCGCCAGCCTCAATGCCCCAAGCCTGTTCCTCATCGCCCGCGACCTGACCAAAATGCAAATCTGGGCCTCAGTGAACGAAGCTGACGTCGGTCGCATCAAGCCCGGCACGCCGGTTACGTTCACCGTGGACGCCTACCCTGGCCGTGAGTTCCCGGGTGTTGTCGGCAAAGTCCGGCTCAATGCCACGATGACCCAAAACGTCGTCCTCTATACCATCGAGATCAACATTGATAACCCCGACAACGTCCTCCTGCCCTATCTAACGGCCAACGTCCGCTTTCAACTTAGTTGTCAAACCAATGCGCTCCTCGTCCCCAACGCCGCCCTGCGCTGGACCCCGTCCTCTCTCGCCGAAATCGCCCCCGACGTTCGCCCAGCCATTTCGTCAAGCTCGGCGGCCAACGATCCCCCCGCCACCGACCCGCCCCAAAAGAATGAAAAAGGCCAGTCCCGCAAAACCCTCTGGATAAAGGACGGTGAGTTCGTCCGCCCCATTGAAGTAATGGCCGCCACGACCGACGGCGCAAACACCGCCATAACCGCCGATGCTTTGCACGAAGGCCAGGAAGTTGTCACCGGCGAAACTGCTGCCTCCGCCCGATCCGACGTTAAAAACCCATTTCTGCCTAAAATCATCCGCCGCTGAAGAAATGACTGATCTCTCCACAGTAGAAACCAAAGAGGTGAGCGGTAGCGCTCCCCAAACCTCAGTTACCTCCGTTGCCTCCTGTTCAGCCTCCCCAGGTTCAACTCCTGCAAATGAACTCATCCGGCTCGAGAACATCTGCAAGACCTACCGCCGCGGCACCCTGGAGATTCCGGTGCTCCAAGGCGTCTCGCTGACCATCGCCCGCGGCGAGCTGGTGGCGCTGGTCGGCGCCAGCGGGTCCGGCAAGAGCACCCTCATGAACATCCTCGGCTGCCTGGACCGGCCCACCTCCGGCCAATACTGGCTCGAAAGCAAAGAGATCTCTTCTGCCTCGCCCGACGAACGCGCCAATCTCCGCAACACCAAAATCGGTTTCGTCTTCCAGAACTTCAACCTCTTGCCGCGCACCAGCGCCTTGAACAATGCGCGAATGCCCCTCGACTATTCGCCCACGCATCCCTCCGACCTCGATAGCCGCCAGCACGCCGAGAAGATGCTCCAGCTCGTCGGCCTGGCTGACCGCATGGACCACGAACCGGCCGCATTGTCCGGCGGCCAGCAACAGCGCGTGGCCATCGCGCGCTCCCTCATCAACCGCCCCCAACTGCTCCTCGCCGACGAGCCCACCGGCAACCTCGACTCGCGCACCACCGTAGAAGTCCTGCGGATGTTGCAGCAGCTCAATCAGCAGGAAGCCCTCACCATCATCCTCGTCACCCACGACGAAAACGTGGCCCGACACGCCAGCCGGATCATCCGCATCAACGACGGCGTGATCGTCGAGGAAGGCCCGCCAACCTGTAGGGGACGACGTGAGGAGTCCCTTTCTGAGGAGGCGTCCCAAAAAGGGACTCCTCACGTCGTCCCCTACAACACAACCCTCCCGCCACCGCCCGGCCTCCCGCTTCACCGCAATATCAGCCAGTTCAAGCACGCCGTGCGCACCGCGCGCATGGCCCTGCGTGCCCTCCGTCGGAATGTCCTGCGCACGATGCTCACCTGCCTCGGCATCGTGATCGGCATTGCTGCTGTCATCGCCATGATGGAAATCGGCGGCGGCTCTTCCCGCTCCATCCAGCAAGCCATCGCCAGCCTGGGCGCCGCCATGCTTCAGATTGATGACGTCAGCATCACCGTGGCGGGCGTCAGCACGGGACGCGGCGGCGGCATGCAATGCACGATCGAAGACGCCAACGCGCTGCGGAACGAGTGCAGCGCGTTGCAGAACGTCGCGCCGAGCGTCGATTGCTGGGGCCAGGTCGTTTATGGAAACAAAAACTGGCGTGTCGGGCGCATTCTCGGCACCACGCCGGATTATCTGCGGGTGCGCAACTGGCCGGTGGCCGAAGGTGAGGAGTTCACAGTGGAAGATGTGCGCAGCGCCGCAGCCGTGTGCCTCATTGGCCGAACCCTTGCCGAAAAACTCTTCGGCGCCGAATCGCCCATCGGCAAAGAACTCCGCCTGCGCGGCATCGGCCTGAAAATTGTCGGCGTTCTCGCGTACAAAGGCGCGAACGTAATGGGCCAGGATCAGGACGACTTTCTCCTCGCGCCGCTCAACACCATTAAGTTTCGCGTCTTCGGCCAACGGCAGGGCTCGCAATCGCTCGCGGCTACCCCGTCGGCGAGTTCACCCGGCACGATCAGCCAGGTTTACCCCAGCCAGCAGCCGCCCCTCTACCCGCCCCTATCCGCCAGCCAGGCGGCGGACACGCCGCAACTGATTCGCTTCACCGACCTCGACGACATCTGGGTCTCCGCTGGCACGCCGCAGAACATTCCCCTGGCCATTCGCCAAATCAACACCGTACTCCGTGACCGCCATCACATCGCCCCGGGCGGTCCCGACGATTTCAGGATTCGCGACCACACAGAGATTTCCGAGACCTTCGCCGCAACGAGCCGGGTAATGACAAATCTGTTGCTCTTCGTGGCGCTCATTTCGCTCATCGTCGGCGGTGTCGGCATCATGAACATCATGCTCGTCAGCGTCACCGAACGCACCCGCGAGATTGGCATCCGCATGGCCGTCGGCGCCCGCGCCCGCGACATCCTCCGCCAGTTTCTCATCGAAGCCGTGGTTCTCTGCCTCGCCGGCGGCATCACGGGAATTCTCATTGGCCGCGGGGCTTCCGTGGCGATCACGCATTTCCTCCACTGGCCCACTCTGCTCTCGCTCCCGGCCATCATCGCCTCCGTCGCAGTCTCCTGCACCGTCGGAATCCTTTTCGGCTTTTATCCCGCCTGGAAAGCATCGCGCCTGGACCCGATTGAGGCGCTACGATACGAGTGAGGGAGCGCCGAACTCCGTTTCGGCGCGATCCTTCCCCGAATCGGCCTTCGCGCCGAAATAGAATTCGGCGCTCCTGCAGCTACGTCTGCGCCGGCGCAGGCTTTTGATGGAAATACGCTGCCAATCGCGCCAAAGCGAACGCGCCTAGAGAGAGGCCAAAGTCCCGAAGCGCAATATCGTAATAATTCTGCGCCAGGAGCAGGTTTGCGATAATGCCCCAAAGCCACAGCCCAACAATGTAACCAGCGACCCTTGGCACAAACAGCACCAGAAATCCCGCCACAATCTCGATCACCCCCACCACTTCTATAAAATTGCGTGGTGTCCCCAATACGGTCTGAAGAGGTGACCACAAGTATTGTGTCCAATTGGTCAGTTTTGTTGAAAAACTTGTCCACCCCGGCCAGGATCGGCGCTACCACGAATGTAAAATGCAGTAACCGATAGGCATGGTAAGCCGGTGTCTTTACCTCAGCTGCATACATTGCATCCTGAGTTGTTGCTTGTGTTTTCATAACTCCTCCATAACACCTCGCGTCGTGCGAAGCGCCAACAAATGGGGTTGATACCTTAGAACACCCAGCCAGCAGCGTCGGGGACCAGTGACAGCCGATATGAACCACAGAGACACAGAGGCGCACAGGAATTAGTCCCGCCAGGGACGAAAGATAATAGCCCACCGATTCATCGGTGGGGAGGCGAGCGCCAAGAGTTGTTAGTCCCGTTAGGGACGACAGAAAATTCTTCTGTCGTCCCTGACGGGACTTTATCGTCAACGAACCCTCTAACCCACCGATGAATCGGTGGGCTATTGTCTGCCGTCCCTCACCGGACTATGAATTGATTAAGAGTCAACAGCTCTCAACGTGGCATCTGGCGCTCCAAGTTCCGTTCCTCCTTGCATCCCAGCGGCGAATCGCCTATGTTCCGCCGCGCGTCTGGGGACGGAAGGGAGCGCAGCAACACAATGAATTTTCCGGTGGCCTCGGTAGCTCAATTGGCAGAGCAGTTGACTCTTAATCAATTGGTTCTAGGTTCAAGTCCTAGCCGGG
>PSRM01000024.1 GCA_003176045.1 Verrucomicrobiota bacterium
AAAGGTTACGTGGGCAGCGTGGAAGCCAGCGACGCCATGGTAAAGGCAGCCAATGTCGAGTTGGTGAAAACCATCCCGATCGGTGGTGGGCTCATCACAGTCATCTGCAAAGGCGATGTGGGCAGCGTGAAAGCGGCCGTGGACGCGGGGTCGAAGGCAGCCGCCAAGGTTGGCGAACTCGTCAGCTCACACATTCTTGCCCGCCCACATGAGGACCTCCTCAAAGCCTTCCTCGGCGAAGCGAACAAAAAGTGAAACGTGAAACGTGAAACGTGACACCTGACACCTGACACCTGACACAAAAAAAATATGGCACAACAAGCGATTGGAATGATTGAGTGCAAAGGCCTTTGCGCCTTGCTGGAAGCATGTGATGCGGCATTGAAAGCCGCCAACATCACACTGGTAGGCTGGGAAAAGATCGGCAGCGGCTACGTGACCGGTTTTTTCCGCGGCGACGTTGCGGCGGTCAAAGCGGCCACCGATGCAGGCGCTTCTGCGGCCGGCCAAGTGGGGCAGGTGATCAGCGTGCAGGTGATCCCGCGTCCGCATGATGGCTTGGCCACGCTGGGCAAATGGCTCCAGTGATTTTCCATAGTTTTTGCTCTCTGCGCCTTTGCGTTGCGTTAAGACTTTGTGAAAATCCTCGTCCCAAATCTTGGTTCCACTTCCTTGAAGTGGCGCCTGTTCGATTTTTCGAGCGGGGATGGGCGCGTATTGCACAAAGGCGGCTTCGAGCGCGTGACCGATTACTCGAAAGCCATCGGAGATTGTCTGGCGCAACTCAAAGACGCTGGTCACATCCACAGCGAGCAGGACTTGGCCGCTGTCGGATTCAAAGCTATCATGGCCCGAGGGTTCAACGGCTGTGTGCGCCTGAATGAAGAAGTCGTGAAGGCGATGGAAGCCTTCAATGGCATAGCTCCGGCGCATAATCCCCCATACATCACAGGTATCAGACTCTTTGCGCAACGCATGCCCGAAGTGCCGCTAGTTGCCCTGTTCGAAACGGCCTTTTATCAATGGGTGCCCGAGGCAGCCGTTCGTTACGCAATCCCGGAAGAGTGGTATCAGATGGGTGTACGCCGCTGGGGCTTTCATGGAGCGAGCCACAAGTTCATTGCCGAACGCTCAGCGGAATTGCTGGGCCGTGAGGATGTAGCGGAACGAGTGCGCCAGCTTTACGTCAAAGGGCCGGAGGTGCGGACGGCCTCGTCCGCGCTTGCTCTGAAGAGCAACGATACACGAGGCGACAACCTATCCTCGCCCCTTCGGGTCATCTCCTGCCACCTTGGCGGCAGCTCCTCCATTACCGGCATTTTGAACGGCGTGGCAATCGGCACGAGCATGGGCCTGAGCCCGCAATCTGGTTTGCCGCAGAATAATCGGGTGGGCGAGCTGGACTCTTTTGCGCTTCCCTTCGTAATGCGTTCGGCCGGTCTTACGCTCGATGAAGCCGAGCGCCTCCTGTGCAAAGAATCCGGGTTGAAAGCTTTGTCCGGCGGGTTCAACGATCTCAGAGACATCCAAACTCAAGCCGCTCAAGGCAACGCCCGCGCACAACTGGCGCTCGATGTGCTCGTTTACCAGGCCCGTCATTGGATTGGTTCTTTGCTGTTCCAACTCAACGGCGCAGACACCATCGTCTTTACCGCTGGCATCGGCGAGAATCGTCCGGCGTTGCGCCTGGCGATTTGCGCTAATGCTGAGGACCTTGGGATCGTACTCGATAAAGCACTAAACGAAGCCACGCTGGCCAAGGAGGGTGTCATCAGCGCGGCTAGCTCCCGGGTCAAAATCATGGTGATCCCCACAAACGAAGAATTGGTGGTTGCCCGCGAAGCGAAACGGTTCCTCGAAATCGCAAACACCAAAAACCAAAGGCCGGGCCGGGCGGGCCACCCAAACACCGGAGAAACTTCAAACTCCAAAGTTCAAACTTCAAAAAAGCTCCAAGCCTCAAGCCCCAAAACTCTGGCCGAAACCAATATGGAAATGCGAGGCTTTGCCGGAACCTTGGGGCGGTCTGCCGACTGGAACTCGGCGATACACCAGACTAGAAGTCTGCGCTACGGTTCCAGCTACTAACTACTGACTACTGACTACTAACTACAAACAAATTATGGCTCATCAAGCAATTGGAATGATCGAAACGCGTGGATTGGTGGCCCTCGTCGAGGGCACCGATGCCATGCTCAAAGCCGCCAATGTCGAGTTGGCCGGGCCTATGACACAAGTCGGCAACGCGCTCGTTACCGCCGTGGTCGTTGGTGACGTCGCCGCCGTCAAGGCGGCTACTGATGCCGGCGCTCAGGCCATTAAGGCCATCAAAGGAGAACTGGTCAGCGTCCACGTTATCGCGCGCCCACATGCGGAAGTGGATGCCGTGCTGCCTAAAAGGCCAGCCGCTAAAACGAGTTAAATGGTTAAAACGTTAATACGTTAAAACGTCCAAATCGGGCTTTTCACGTTTCACGTTTCACGCATCACTCCCATGTTCCTGGCTCGCGTTGAAGGTTCGGTAGTGGCCACCAAAAAGGATCCGTCCATGGACGGTCGCAAGCTGCTGCTGGTGCGGCCGCAGCTTGTGGATGAGAAGGATCCGACGAAATTTCGCCCCGGGGCGAACACTATTGTGGCGGTGGACAGCGTTGGCGCCGGCATTGGCGAGATGGTGCTTTTTTGCCAGGGCAGTTCTGCGCGCCTCGCGCCCAGCCTCAAAGATGCGCCGGTGGATGCGGTGATCATAGGAATCGTGGACGCTGTGGATGTCCTGGGGAAGCAGATCTATAACGCGAAACAAACGTGAAAGGTGACGGAGCAAAGAGTTAAATAAGTTAAATAGGTTAAATCAGTTAAATAGGGAAAAGTGCGCCGGTTGAATTTAATGCGTCAGCGTGAGCAAGAAATTCTGATGAAACCAGTCAATGAAGCTTTGATCAGGGATGTTGTAGCGGAGGTCCTAGGGCGACTGGGACAAAGTAGGGAAGGCGTCCCGCCTGCTCCTCAGGACTCGTGCGGCTGCAAAGGGAACGGCCACGCTACAACGAATGCGCCCTCTTGGGCAAGTGGCCCTGGCAAACACGGAGTCTTTCAAGACGCCAATGAAGCCTGCGCTGCGGCGCACGAGGCCTTCCTCCGGCTCAAGACCAAGGGCATGGAAGCACGTGCCAAGGTGGTTGAGATAATCAAGGGAATGGCGGATGCAAACGCTGTGGAATGGGGCAGGATCGAGCTGGAAGAGACCAAAATTGGCCGGCTCGATCACAAAATTGAGAAGCTCAAAATAATCAAGCTGGTGCCCGGCGTCGAATGGCTGCACCCGGATGCTTCGAGTGGCGATCATGGGATTACACTCGAAGAGTACACGCCGTTCGGTGTTGTTGCTGCTATCACGCCCTCAACGCACTCAGTGCCGACGCTCAGCGGGAACATTGTGAACATGGTGGCTGCTGGCAACGCGGTGGTATTCAATGCTCATCCTTCCGCGGCCAAATGCGCGGCCATGGCTGTGCGCGAATACAATAAAGCTATCGAGCGCGAGGTGGGCATCGAGAATCTGGTCACGATTATCGAGCATCCCACCCTCGATTCCTTCAAGGCGATTTGCAGCCATGAAGCGGTGCGGTTGCTATGTGTGACTGGCGGACCCGCCGTCGTCAAAGCCGCCATGCAAACCGGCAAGCGCGCCATTTGTGCCGGTCCAGGAAATCCGCCGGTGCTGGTGGACGATACAGCCTGCATGAAGCGGGCTGCCAAAGCGATCATCCAAGGCGCGGCCTACGACAACAATCTTCTGTGCATTGGCGAGAAAGAGGTTTTCGCGCTCGAGTGGTGCGCCGATGAACTGATGACGCAAATGGAGAAGCACGGTGCCGCCCGGCTCAAGCAGGCGCAGCTCGAACGCCTGACAAAAGAGGCTTTCACGTTTAAAAAAGGGCAGGGGGCAGGCTGCCCCGAACCGATAGTGAACAAAGCCTTGATCGGAAAAGATGCTACAGCATTGGCGAAAGCTGCTGGCCTCGATGTTCCGGAGAAGACCGAATTGTTGTTTGCGGAAACTGACCACAATCATCCATTCGTCAAAGAGGAGCAAATGATGCCCTTCGTGCCCATTGTTCGCGTGAAGAGCGTGGAGGAAGGCATCGAGGCCGCTCGTGCTGCCGAGCACAATTACAAACATACTTCAATCATTCACTCCCATGACGTTGAACACATGACCGCTATGGCTCGGGCATTGGACACGACGCTCTTCGTCAAGAATGGCCCTTGCATGGCGGGGCTCGGCCTGGGTGGGCAAGGCTATCTTAGTTACTCCGTCGCTACTCCAACCGGCGAAGGAGTGACGAACCCGCGCACGTTCACCAGGGTGAGGAGGTGTGTGATGGTGGATAACTTAAGGATTTACTAGTGCTGCTGAAATCCACTGTGAAAGTTCAAACTTCAAACTTCAAATTTCAAAGAAGCCTCAAACTTCAAACCTCAAATTCGGCAACGAGCGCGGCTGTTGAAGTTTGGAGCTTAGAGTTTATTTGGAGTTTGGAGTTTGGAGTTTGGAATTTTGTCTCCTCGTATGTTCCTGGCACGTGTTGAAGGAAATGTCGTGGCGACTCGGAAGCACCGTAGCATGGAAGGTTGGAGGCTGCTGATCTGCCAGCCGATTAATGGTGCCGGGCAGCCCGAAGGCTCGCCTCAGGTGGCAATTGATCCTCATGGAGCGGCATTGCACCAGCGCGTTGTCATCTCATCAGATGGCGCGGCAACGCGGAAAGCGGTCGGGGATGAGCGAAGCCCTGCGCGCTGGATGGTGGTGGGAGTAGTGGATGAGGCCGCATGAGAAGTTTGATCTCCGAAATCCGAATTCCGAATTCCGAAGGTTCCCGGAAGGAACCTCTTCGGCCTTCGGCCTTCGGAATTCGGATTTCGGAGATCGCCTGTTATTTGCAATGAGACTTGGCACTGTCATAGGCCGCGTGACGCTGAGCGTAACGGTGCCGCCATTGGAAGGAGGGCGGTGGCTGATTGTGAGCCCCTTCACCCGAGACCAGTACGCTGCCGGCTCCCCGAATGACAAGCCCGCTTTAAGCAGCGAACCCAGCCTGGTAGTTTATGACGATTTGGGCGGGGCGGTGGGTCAAACGATCGGTTTCGTAGAGGGCCGTGAAGCCGCGTGTCCGTTTGAGAAACCGACGCCGGTGGATGCGATCAACACCGCCCTTGTTGATGAAATCTTTTACTCGCCATGAAGCAGGTTATCAGTGTTCGGGATCTTGAGGACTTGCTGCGCAAAGGCGAAGACGTTCAGGCGCTGCCGGACGATGTGATACTCACGCCATCGGCACGCGACTTTTTGCGGGAATTGGAAGGGCGCGGGCCCTTCAAGCCGGGGCCGAGTGCGCCGGCAGCAGCATCGGTAAAGGCAGTTACCTCCAAAAGCTCTGCCCGAGAAATCGACGCGTATTTCAGCTCGCCTGCAGCACACCAGCTCAAGCTCCAGATTTGCGACATCGGCCGGCGACTCTGGCACCGCGCGTATGTAGATGGCAATGGAGGCAACATTGCCATCCGGGTGGGTCCTGATATTGCGCTTTGCACGCCGACGCTGGTATCCAAAGGGTTCATGAAGCCCGAGGACATGTGCCTGGTGGACCTCGAAGGCAATCAATTGGCCGGTGAGAAGAAGCGGACCAGCGAGATTCTGATGCATTTGCAAATCATGCAGCGCCAGCCGCGCGCGGTCGCAACCGTTCATTGCCATCCACCACACAGCACTGCGTTTGCTGTGGCCGGCGTTCAGCCGCCCACCTGTATGATTCCTGAATTCGAGGTTTTTTCGTCCGTGGCCATCGCGCCGTATCGGACGCCCGGCACGCCTGAGATGGGCAAGCTGGTGGCGGACCTGGTGGACAAGCACAACACCATCCTGATGGCGAATCATGGTGTTGTTTCCTGGAGCCATAACGATGTGGAGGACGCTTATTTCAAAATGGAGATCCTGGAGGCCTACTGCAGGACCGTCCTGGTGGCCTCGCAATTGGGCAAGCCTGTAAACACCATGACGCCGGCGCAGCTTCAGGATTTACTTACGATAAAGCAGAGCCTCGGCATTCCCGATCCGCGGTTCGGGCTCAAGGAGTGTGAGCTGTGCGATAACGATGAGTGGAGGCCGGGGGTGGCGTGTGCGTTGCCGAATAATGGATCGGTGGAGAACGTTGGAACAGATGCGGAAGCGGAGGAATTGGTGAGGGCGATTACAGACCAGATCATGGGGCAAGCCAAATGAAACTTCAAACTTCCAACTTCAAACTCCAAAAAAGCCTCAAGCATCAAGCTTCCAAACCGACCACAGGGGCTTGCGAACCTGAGCACAGATGAACAGCCACTCCAAACCTGCAGACAGAGTTGTTGATATTGCAAATCGCTTGATTGCAGACATCCAAAATGAGCTCCAGATCGAGTTCAGCCATCGCAAGACGAAGGTGTCTGAGGAGCAACTTTGCAGCATGCTTCTTCTAATCCAACAGAGGCGTGAAAGTATTTTGACTCAGCAGCTTCCGGTTAAGGAGTTGAGGTTTTCTTATCTGACTCGCGAAGTGACGGATTCCTGGCCTCTTGGAGACGATCTCGCAAATCGCGTGGCGGAGTTCGAGGCTTATTACAATCAACTGTGACCTCCGTCGGTTCTTGAAGCTTGCAGTTTGAAGTTTGCCTGAAGTTTGGAGTTTGAATTTTGAAGTTTTCGCAAAAGTGTCCATTCGTGGTTTAAATGAAGTCTCTGGATCAAAAGCTTACCGAAATTAAGCGCAGCCCCTCATCCCGCGCCTTCATCATCGCCGATGCGAAGGACGCGGACATGGCCTTCGGCGTGCGCGCGCCTGGGCCGCGCGGTTATCTCTCGATGCGAGGCGAGCGACCGGCGCGGTTCTCGCCCGAGGTTTGGACGCGCGGCGAGTACGGTTATCGGAATCTACCCGAATTTTTGGATATTATTCGCGAGGTAGTCCACCAGGGACTCATTGACATCATGCTCATGTCGGCCTATGTGAATGAGCAACTCACCATCAAAGATGGGCTTTTCCGTGATTCGGCGGTCACACCGGCGGCGAGGGCTAACGATGCTACTGATGTGTGGGCAGTGCGCCATGGCTGCTACACCAGCGAACCGGCCCAGCCGTTCCGGACGGCGAGTATTGATCAAATCCAGTGCGGCAAAATCGAATGTGACAGGTCGTCCGGCGAGTTTCCCGGCGCAAATCTTGGACTCTACTCAGTCACATTCGTAAACGACCTGCAACAGGATCGGGAGACGTTGCTAGCGTTCAAAGCGTTTCGTGAAGAAGCCGAACGGAAAAAGTTCCGCTACTTTCTCGAAGTGTTCGATCCAAATGTGCAAAGCGGAGTCGCTCCTGAGAAGCTCGGAGAATTCATCAACGACAACATTATTCGCAGCCTGGCAGGCGTCCCCGAATCAGGCAGGCCGCTGTTTCTCAAAATCGTCTATCACGGACCGCGCGCGATGGAGGAGTTGGCGCAGTATGATCCGAATCTGGCTGTAGGCGTTCTAGGGGGCAGCGCGGGGACGACTTACGATGCCTTCAGACTTATTCACGACGCGCAAAAGTACGGTGCGCGAGTCGCTTTGTTCGGCCGCAAAATCAACAATGCCGAGCATCAGCTCGCGTTTATCGAGATGCTGCGCTTGATCACAGATGGCAAGATCAGTCCGGAGGAAGCGGTGCGGGCTTATCATGGCGTGCTGGCAGCGAAAAAGATCAAGCCGCGATTGCCACTGGAGAAGGACCTCGAATTGACGCCGCAGGCGATGAGCTATGATTCGGGCACGGCACCGGCTCGCTCGCAGCGGCCTAAATCCGAAGTCGGAACTGCGAAGCCCGAAGCCCGAAATTCTGGTTGGCCTGTGCTCTCGAACGGGGCGCCGGATTTCGAGAAGATGAACGCGGCGCAGCGTGGGGCGTATGATCGGCACCGGCTGACGCAGAAATTCGGCTAGCATTAAGGCACGGTCGGGGCTTGTTTTGCCCAAAAGACTCGCCAGTAACTGACCATCGTGCTACACAACGGCTGTGCGAAGCAAAGTCCGTAAGGCCAGAAAGCCCGCGCTCGGACGCTCTGAATCCACCGAGGACCACTTGGAACGGATCCAGGAGCTGATCGAGCAGAAGGGGTATGCCCGTGTGGCGGATCTGGCGGCGTCGCTGAACCTAAGCACGTCTGCGGTATCGAACATGGTCCGGCGTTTGGCGCAAAGGGGATTCGTAAATTACGAGCGCTATCGGGGATTCACGCTCACAACTACCGGTCGGCAGGTGGCCCAACAAGTGAAGGAGCGGCATACGACCCTCACAGAATTTCTGCAACTCATAGGCTTGGATGACCAAACGGTGGACCGTGAAGTTGAAGGGATTGAACACCATTTGCGGCCCGAGACGCTGGCCTTGTTGTCGCAATTGGTAAGTTTTTGGCGGGCGCATCCGGAGCAGGTACAGGCATTTAAGCGGTTTGCGAAGCATCCAACCGCGAGGACCGGGCCGGGCAGGCCAAACGCGAACAAACGCGAATAGAAAAGTTTTTGACGCACATGGTTTTAGAACGTCGCTGTGGACAAGAATGTCCGCGCTCCGAGGCGCCCGCCCCCACGTGCGGCTCCGTGCCTAAACCCTGAACCCTGAACCCTAAGCCCTAGTTTCCCCCGACGATTGTGGTCCAGGCAGATTTGAGAGACTCAGGCAGGGAGATTAGGTCCATGCCGGTGATCAGCAAGGCGCTGGCCCAACCGGCGATTATCAAAAAAAGGCCATTCTTCCAATTGCCCATTCGTTTGCGCGAGCAGGTGAAGTGCAAGAGCGGAAACATGGCGAAAGGAAGTTGAAGCGCCAGCACCACCTGGCTCAAGGTGAGCAAGTCGTTCACGCTGCTGTCCCCGCGCAAGCCAATGATCAGGATTGCGGGCACCAGGGCGAGGGCACGAGTAATCAGCCGCCGCAACCAGGGTTGCAGCCTCCAGTGCATGAAGCCTTCCATGACAACCTGGCCGGCGAGGGTGCCGGTGATTGTGCTGCTCTGGCCGCTGGCCAGTAGCGCGATGACGAACAAGGCGCTGGCCGCTGCTGTTCCCAGCAATGGTGCCAGAGTGAGATAAGCGATTCGGATCCAGTCGCTGTTTGGACTAAAGGTTACGATTTGGCCTCCAGGCAAATGAGCGCTCGTGCGGCCATAGAAAACCATCGCGGCGAGCACGAGGATGGCGGCGTTGACTACAAATGCGATGGTCAGCGCGACAGTTGAATCAATCACATTGAATCGGATCGCGCTGCGGATAGAGGCTTCGTCGCGCTGGAGCTTGCGGCTTTGCACCAGGGCCGAGTGCAGGTAGAGGTTGTGGGGCATTACGGTGGCTCCGATCATGCCGACGGCCACATACAACATTCCGGTTTGCGCGAGGCCCGGATGCGTGAGCGCATGGGCCATCTCTCCGAGCTCGGGCTGCGTTTGAGGCAACACAAAAATCTCGATGAGATAACAAACAGCGATGGTCGCGACCAGGATGAACACGATCGCTTCAATGGTACGCATTCCGAACCGTTGCAGGGCCAGGAGCAGCAGCACGTCGAAGCCGGTGATGATCACCGCCCAAAGCAGCGGTATGTGGAAGATGAGCTGCAAGGCAACCGCGCTTCCCAGTACTTCGGCCAGATCGCATGCGCCGATGGCAACCTCGCAGAACAGCCAGTTCGGCCAGCGCGTCCAAGGCGGATACCAATCCCGGCAGCATTG
Organism: Verrucomicrobiota bacterium; assembly: GCA_003176045.1. Classification (GTDB taxonomy): domain Bacteria; phylum Verrucomicrobiota; class Verrucomicrobiia; order Limisphaerales; family UBA8199; genus PSRM01. The sequence continues at coordinate 9,796 of PSRM01000024.1, forward strand.
CGCCAGGTCCTTGCCGGTCACCACCCCCAGCCGGGCAGAAATCACCTGCATGAAAATGGCCATCAAACTGGCAAGCGCCACGACCCAAAGCAGGCCGTATTTGAATTGAGCCCCGCCAGCCAAATCGGTGGCCCAATTGCCCGGGTCCATGTAGCCCACGCTCACTAAAATGGCCGGCCCGACGAAGGCTTTCCATTTACGCCAGAAGCCCGCCTCGGCCTTCGGGACTTCGACAGTGCCATGAACACCTTCCAGAGACAAGTGAACCGCTGAGCGGGGGCGGACGGCTGTCAGGGGCAGGGGATCAGAGCCGCGACCGTGAGGGAGCGCCCCATTGCCATGATCGCTGTTCTGCGCCACCTGATCCGCCGCAGCGGACGAAGAGGAATCGAAGGATACCTTTCGTAAAACGTCTGGTCTGCCCGAATTCATTCGTCCTGAATGTATAAGGCAGTCAGTTATTTATGTCAAATAGAGTGTTTTAGGGGAAATACATTTTAAGGAAACCTCAAGACTGTTTAGCCCAGGCTTGGCTGTGCTAGATCTTCTTGCGCTTGCGTTCAACAGAAGGTGCGGTAGAGTCTGAGCCATGACGAAAACAAGCGATTTGGGTAGCCTGGAGCGTATGTTGCGCCCTCTCCGGCGCCAATTGGGTAGAAAGTTGGCTGCCGCCTTGGTTCGTTTGGAAGCCGATGCAGAGGTTCAGGCCCGGTACGACGAGTTGGCAGATAAGAACACGGAAGGCACGCTGACAGCCGCTGAACGCCGAGAACTTGAGTCGTTGGTGCGCGCCAATTCCATTCTCAGCCTGTTGAAAGTCCAAGCGCGCGCTTTCCTGCAGCAACAAAAAGCTGCCTGATGGACCCGGAACTGCGCGAGTTGGTCCGCACCCGGGTCAGGAATCGTTGCGAGTATTGCCAACTTTCCCAGGAGTTTTCCGAACTGCGATTTCACGTCGAGCACATCATTGCTCGGCAACATGGCGGCTCAGGCGAGGCCGGAAACCTGGCTCTCGCCTGCCCGGATTGCAACTTTCTGAAGGGGCCGAATCTTACTGCGATGGACCCTCGCAGCCGGCGCGTGACTCGCCTTTTCACCCGAGGAGAGACAGTTGGAGTGACCATTTCGTCCGGAAAGGCGCGCGGCATTCAGGCAAAACACCAGTCGGCCGCGCCACGGTTGCGCTGCTCAAGATGAATGCGCCGGAACGGCTCGAGTTCGGGCACTGATTCTTGGCCTTTAGGCCTGTTTGCAATCACGGGTTGGACAACCGAAAGAACCGTTTGCCGCCGGCGGGGCTCACCAAGACCGATTTCGTAGTGCCGTCATCGTTGATAGTATCGGTGACATCGGCCCAACTGCCTGGACTGAGTATCGTGGATTGCACGAGCCGGAAGCCCGTGGAAGGCGAGGGCCAGGAAACCAAAACAGTATTGGTGTCTGTCAGGAGGATGCTCAAGAGAGGGGCTGGAGCGTCATATTGAATCACGCCACTGATCGAGCTGACTGCGCCCTGGTCATCCTGCGCGGTGACAGTCAGGGAATTGGTCCCGGGAACCAGCGGCACCGTGAAAGTGAAGTTTGGATTGATGCCGCAGGTGCTGCAAAGATTCACGGGCGGACCGCCGTTCAACTGGTAGAAGATGGCGCCTACGATATTGCTGCACTGAGTGAGCACCGAGCCGGAGAGGGTCAACAGATTGGTTAAGGAGTGCCCGGGAATCGCAAGATCGAGCGTCAGGCAGGTTCCCAAATCCAGTCGCTGGCCGGCGCCGACCGTGACATCAATGGGCGTGAGACTCACGGTGCCGTTGCCGTAGCCTTGAGGGAGGATGATCGGATAGAGATTGTATGTGCCTTCAGGCAGGAGCAAACGGATAAGGGCATGGTTTGTTGGGTAATAAAATGGTGTGCCGGCAGCGGTCCCCCAATCGGTGTGGTAATCCGCAGGCTGGCCAAGAAAGTTGTTCCCGGTGAGGCCGCCGAAAAATTGGATTTGCGGCCGTGAGAAGCTGGCCGAAGTCGAGAAGATGTGGACAATCACCTCGCCGAAGCCGTAGGCGAGGTCGTTGGTGACGGGTTGGTTCGGAATGACCTCGACGGAGTTGGTTCTGCGGTCGGTGATGGCATAGAAGTTGGAGTAATCGTCGGGTGAATCAGTCCAGGTCGGACTGCCCACGCTCACGCTGAAATAAGAGTGCCGCCACAGGCTGCGCTCGCCCTGCAAGCCGCCCAAAGCCAGCTCGTAATTGCCAAGATAGGAACTGGTGATGGCGTCAAAATCGCCATCAAAATCAGCATAGCCAAAGCCATTGGCGGCGGTGTAATGGGCGTCCGCGCCGGCGCGGTCCACGCCGTCGTATCCGACTAGAGATTCATAGACGCCATAGTAAGAAGCGACATCTGGAATGCCGTCGTGATTGAGATCGTCGTCGCCACAGTGAAAAACACCGCGCAGCATGGAAGGGTGGCCGGGCGTTTCGGCGGGACCTTGCAGGCGGATGGCGCCTCGAACATAGCCGGGATCAATTTGAAAGATGTTGCTGAGGTTAACCGTCGCGCCCGGCGTGACCGCTACAGCCGGATTGCTTCCAAAGCCCAGGGTCGGGGAGTAGAAAGCTTCTACTCTGCGGTTGGCGCGGAACATCATGTAGGCCTGGAGGCTATAACCGGCGGAGTTGGGATCGGCGGTGGAAGGCTCGACATTCACGAGGCTGAAAGCGCCACTGGACGGCGTGTTGGTATCATCGCCACCGAGGCGGGCCCATCGTTGGTTCGAGAACGGGCCGTTGTTGGCAAGCACAGTGGTCCAGTCGGGCACGTTGTTGAAGCTATGAATATTCCATTCGAATTCACGGAGCATGTGCACCGTCCCGGTGATCTGGCCGAGGGTACTCAGAGATGGGATGACGATGTTGACATTGAGGATGGTATCGCAGCCCACCATGAGGTTGGTGGAAACCGAATGTACCTGGCGGTCCGAATAGACGTCTGAGCCGCGGTAAAGCGTGAGCCGGAAAACATGGGTTTCACCGCCGCGGGCATAGAACCGCTGCTGAGTCGCGCCATTGGGAATGGCGGACAAGTAAGCATTGTAATAGTCGCCAATGATATTTCCACCGGTGACGCTCACCGGGGAGCCGAACTCGTCCACAAAGTTGAACTGCACGACCCCGAGACATTCGACAAAATCCACGACCGGGCCGGCCAGTCCGGCCACAACGGGCGCCGCGGTTTTGCTATTGAAGGTGTAGTATTGAGCTTCGCCGGCGCCCAGCGCGATGCCGGGTGTGATTTCGTAAGTTACACCGGTGGAATTGGTGCAGTCAGTGTCCACGACCACCGAGTAATCGCTGCTGGTTTTCGAACTGCTCGGCTGCCAACCGGAAGTGCTGGAGTAGCCACGCGGCAGGCTGTTTGCATAGATAAAAACATCCTGCATACCCTCATTGCCCGGCGCGTTCAGAAGATCGAGAATGGCGGGATTACTGTTGTTGAACCGGACGGTGCCCGTAATTCGGTTGGTGCAAACACTCACGCCATAATCAGTATTGGTTTGGACCCCGCTCGACGTAGGGAACCCGAGCAGCGTCCAAAATCCGCCGGTGAAGGCGTAATCTCCCGTGTCCGGCCCGGCGGCGGCGACGGCCTGGCCGATGGTAATATCTGCGGAATAGGGGCCGCTGGCGCCCATGCTGCCACCGCCAGCGGCAATAGTGAACCAGTCAACCGAGAAATTTTGAGCCGAAGCAACCGCGAACTGGAACGCGGCAGCGGCAACCAGGAATTTTTTCGAATTCATAGAAGGGAGATGTTTTCAATGACCTAACGTCCAATCGTGACCGGACCGCCGACGGCGAAGAGTTTGACCGGCTTTGTGATGGTGAGGGTTTCGGGGGCTCCTCCGGGTTTGATTGCGATCGCGCCGCCCGTCGATACGTTGTCCAAGGCCTCGCTCAGTGAGTTGTACGGGAAGGAATAAGTGCCGACGCGGAAAGGGCCTGGGTAACTGTAATCCAGCCAGATCGGCGGATTGAATGAAACAGGAAGCGAACTGGCGCCGTTGGCCACGACAGAAAGGGAATAGGGACCAGCCCCGCGAAGAAGAGCCCAATCGATCGCCGCGTCGGTGCTGACGATTTTGTCGCCCGTCAGCACTCCCGTATCGCTCCAATTGTAAGTCCGGCCATACTGCAGATTGCCGTCGTCATCCGCAAAACGCGCCAGCGGATAATTGCTATCCATCTGGGCGTCATCGCCAAAAGCCGCGCCTTCTGAAATCCCGTTGAACCGCGTGCCCGCCAGGTGCAGTGAGCCGGCATCGGACCAGCCGACGCTGCTGATGGTCGGGATGGCGGCAGACCGGGGGCCATCTTGCGGGTCATAGATGTAGAGCTGATCGCTGGTGTCACTAAGCAGCACTGTCCCATCTGGCAGATCGAGCATCGTGCTCGCTTGTGGAGGGCCGGTGGCGTCGCCGGGCGGTCCGCTGACCGGCGAGAAAGAATTGGCGTCCGGATCATATTCGACAAAGCTCGTGGGCGACGGAAACACAGCCTGGCCACTTTGGACATAGGGAGGATCGGCAACCGCGCAGAGGATTTTGCCATTAACCATCATAGCCGCGGGCGCATCAGCCGCGGAGAGACCGTGCCAAATGTCCGGGCCTGCCATCCACGTTCCGGGATTAGTGCTGCCCGAAGGGATGTATAGGGCGGTGTGGCTGGTGCCACCCAGGAAGAAGGCCTTTCCATTGGGTAGCAGCAAGGCCGGCCCAATCTCTCCGCCACCATAGCCAGGCAAATCGATCCACAGGTTTGTGGGGACCGTTGCGTCGCTGATCCAACGGCCCAGCGAGGGAATATAGCGTTCGGAGACAAGACTACCCGGATCAACGGTCAGGATGCTCTGATCAGGAAGTTTGACCCAGCTCGCTTCGTTTTGTCGCGCCAAAATGCCCGAGTTCGTTGTCCATCGGTTGCTGTCTGGATGATAAATACAGGTCTGCGTAAGCCCGTTCGGCGCCACCAGCACGCTTCCATCAGGCAGGATTTTGGCCATAGAGTCTGTGAACGACACGCCCAGGTCGCGTGTATAAGTCCAGGTATTTTTCAGGGGATTGTACAGTTCAGCGCTGCTGGCGCCGCTGCCGTATTCGCCGCCGGCTACGAAAACCCTGCCGTCTCGGAGCACGACCGAGGAAAATGCGTCGCGGGTGTCGTGCATTGATGCCATGGTCGTCCAGGTGCCGTGCACATAGCTGCCCTGAGCATCGGGGCTGAGCCGAAACCAATTCCTTCCACCGTACTCCTGCACCATGACCGAGCCGTCCGAAAGCAGGAGCATGAGGCCCAGGCGGTTGGTGAAAGTCTGATTGACCGGCGCCCAACTTCCGCATGAGGCGCGGAGCGCTAACGACGCAAGCGCCAGAGAGAGCATGGCTTGGCTGCTCCAGGCTGATCGTTTCAATGGAAGGTTCGGTTTCAATATTTTGCAGAGAATTTGAGTGCTCACTGCAGCGTTACCAGCACTAACACCAGGCCCTTGCCTTGCCCAAGGGAACTCATGGCTTTGCCCAGGATCGCGCCGGCTGCTTTGGCGTGATCGCTCACCTTCATCGCATGACCCGGGGTGTTCGAAGTGGTGAGCAGGTCACCTGGTTTGATGGCGCCATAGGACGCATCTGCGCGGGCATAAACGCGCCCCGACAAGGCCACGCTTGGGCCGGAGTCGAATGTTCCAGCTTGCCGCAGTGTGATGCCGGCGTTAATCCCTTGCGCGCCACTGATGATGCCCGCCACGCGCGTGTCATAAGCTTGTTGGCTGAGTTTCAACCCGCCGGTGTGATTCTCATCAATGATCATGACCGAACCTGCGGGGATCTCGCTGCCGTCCACCGCAAAGGGCTCAGCCAGGTCGCAGCCGCCGGTGATGGTCAAAGCGCATGTTCTTGTGATTCCACGAACGTCTAATTTCGTCTGCGGACTGTCAGTACCTATGCCAACGTTTCCGGTAGCATCAATGGTCAGGCTGGAGGTTCCAAAGCTATAGCCGTCATTGACATACAGATTAAGCGGATGGTTGCTCCGAGTACCAAGCCATGCACCGGTTCCGTCCAGGATCGAGCTGAGTTCCACGGTCCCGTCGGTATGCTCGAGGCCGTAGTGAGGAAATACTGTCCCAATCGAATTGACATGGCTTTGGATCGTCAACTTTGCGTCCGAAACCGGCAAGGTGGTGCCGATGCCAACGTTTCCTCTGGTATCCAGACTCATACTGGGCCCGCCCGCGTTGACAAAGAAATCGAGTCTGTGGTTGCTAAGAGTGCCCAGGCCGGCGCCCTCGGTGTCCAGGAGTCCGTTTCCTACATACGTTGCCAAACGAATACGACCATCGGTGTGCTCAATGCCATAACTGGTCGAGAGGGTGCCGACTGTCACCCTGTTCGAGGGATAGGTAACGCCAATGCCAACGTTGTGCCCTGAATAATAGATGCTGTTATCGGTCGTGGGATTCCAGAACTGGCTCGGGCTGGTCCCATTGTACCCAATGGTCAGCGTGTTCCCGGTCGGGGTGACGGTGATGCCATTAGCGCCCTGAAGCGTGACGGAATCAGTCAGGCCATTGAAGCTTTTCACCGCTGAGCCGCTGGCGACAGCTTTCGCGACGCCGGCAAAAATGGAGTACGGGGAAGCCAATACTTGTTGGCGTTGCGGCGTGGTCAGGAAGGTTCCGCTGCCACTGGAAGCAAAGGCCATCTCCAAAAAGCGCGCGGGACCGGTGAACACGCTGCCGCCGAAATCGGCGCTGGTGGAGAAGACCCCATTGGCGACATTTACTCCGAGAATTGTGATCGGTCCGGCGATGAGGTTGCCGCTGTTGGTTGCGTCATAAGCGGAAAGCCGCAGATCATACGTCCCGGTCGCAGGAACGCTGTTGGTGTTGAGCCGCCCCTGGAGGCTGAACGCGGTGCCTTGCGAAAAGCCCTTCGGAGCCGGAAGGGAGAAAGCTAATATCACAACCACTAGTCCAGTGTGAATGGCCGAGCAGTTTGGTCTCACAGATTTGGAGGAATTGACTGAGTTAACGCGCGCCGATGATGATGAATGAGAACTTCCCGTCTTGGTAGGCTCGCGTGTTGTCGAGGCAGTAGAAATCGAAAGTCACGAAATGGGGCTGTTGGACAAAGTTAGGTGCGGCGATCATGATCGGGCCGATGCCACCCGGGGCGACAGTGGCGAGCACCGACGGTTCCTCTGCGCCTGAGTAATCAGGAAAAGGGGTATTCAAAGTTACCTGGTACCAGCCAGTGCTAACGCGGGTTGCCGTGAATCCTTTGCCCGCCAGCACCGTACCTCCGGGGTCAATAGTCCCCCGGACGATGCGCAGGTTCTCTGTTGCGCCGGCTGCCGACAACTCGCCTGACGAGCCCAGCTTGACGTCTCCAATAACCTGCAACTTTGCTGCCGGTGCAGTGGTCCCGATGCCGACATTGCCGTTGTCTCCGATGGAGAAATCGTATATCGGCACGCTGCCGGTTGTGCCGAGGTCGCTGGCCGTACGGAATGTGTAAAAGCCGCCACCGGAGTAGCCCATGCCGAAGCGCAGTCCCGAGGAGTCGTTCGCGCGCCAGCCTATGGCACCCCCGGCATCGAGTCCGAGTTCACCTTGCCAATAACTGGTTGTCCAGCGAGGGCCGCTAGTGATTGCAAGACGATGGTCCGGGGTGGTACTGCTGCCGATCCCTACGCTTCCCCCATTGAAATAGATGTTTGAGCCGCTCTGAGACCAGGCACCCCCGCCACTCCCACTGCCCGAGATCGTGAGCGTATTGCCATTTGTGTTGATCGTCACGCCTCCAGTTCCCTGGAGAATGACATCGTCCTTAAGCCCGTTGATGCTTTTGACAACGGCGCCGTTGACTACGTTGGAAGCTGTGCCAGCGAAAATGGAGTAAGGCGCGGACAAAACCTGTTGCCGCTGGGGCAGCGTGATGTAAGTGCCACTGCCGGCAGGGGCGGCGGAAATCTGGATCCAGCGCGGCTGGCCTGTGAAGACGCCGGGGCCGAAGTCGGCGATGGCTGAAAAAACGCCGTTGGCGACGTTTACGCTGGTGACAGTGACGGGACCGGCAATGAGATTTCCGGTCGTGGCGGCGTTAAAGATTGAAAACTGGAAATCGTAATTGCCATTGGCTGGCACGCCGTTGTTGTTGAGGCGCCCTTGAATGCTGAAAGCCGTGGGCTGAGCGGAAGCAGTGGAGAGGCGGGCCTCGATAGACGAAAACGCCAGCAGGAGAGCGAATTGGAGGAAAAGTCGGCGTGAGTTCATACGATGTTTGTTTTGGTTTTTAGCCGTAAGAGCGTAGTTCGGCAAAGCGGTATTCGTGTTCACACCAGACAGTGCGAAATCGGAGGGCGAAATCTATCACCGAAAGAATAAAATCTTTCAGTGTCGTTCCCGGGCGGGAGAATTCGACTCGTAGAGCCGGAGTCGAGCGAGATACGTTTTGGCAGCTTCCTCGGGGGTAACCAAAGAGATGGCTTCGCTTTGCAGGCGCACCGCCTGCTGAAACTGGCCGATTTCAGCGTAAGCAGCGGCGAGAGTATCCAAGTACTGTGCATTCTTGCGATTGGTTTTTGCGACCGCTCTTTCCGCCAAAGCCACCGCATTGGTTCCATCTCGCAGCTTTGCGTCCGTGGAAGTCGCCAGCGACCAGGCCAGCCCGTTCAATGCGTCCAGGTCCCCATGCTCGGCGCTTTCTCGAAGCTCGCGCAGACGTATAGGTTCGAGCCGCGCCAACTCCGCGTCGTCTCCCAACTCCAGCAGCACCCGCCGCAGCGTCCAGTACGCCCGGCTGCGCATCCAGTCAGCCAAACCGTGACTGCGTTGCTCACAAATATCCATGGCTTCCTGAGCCAGGGGACGGGCCTGGAGGGCTTTGCCGTTGTCCACCATGGCCTCGGCCAAATCGCACAGGGGCAGAATCAGCCACGGATCACCGTTGGAAAACGTGGCCCGCGAATCCTGCAGAAAGCGCGCCGCTGAAGGCTCGAGACCGGCGGTGTCTGACATGGCCGCGAGCGTTTTTCGAAGCACCCCGATTGCCTTGCTTCGTTCCCAGGTTTCACGAAGATCAGGTTTGCTTTCCGCGGCCGCCAGCGCCTCCTCGACCAAAGATCGGGCCTGGGACAAGTCGCCCCGTTCACGGTAAATATCGGCCAGGTTGGCCAGTGCAACCGCCAGGTAGTGATCGTCAGTTGGCGAGCGGACGCGCATGTTTTGCACAAATTGCCGGGTGGCCTGCTCGAGGCCCGAGGCCCGGCCAGTGGCCAGAAGAGTCGCTTTGAACTCATCAAACACAATGTTTTGGCGCCAGCCCTCGATTTCGTTCGCCTCCTGGTTGCAAAGGTTCACAGCCTGATCCACCCACTCTTGCGCGTTGTGCAGATCGCCCCGTTCCCGGGCGATGCTCGCCAGCATAGCCAGGATAGAGGTGGTTTCCCGATTGCCGATCTTTTTTGAGGCCGGGAGTATGTCCTGGTAAAGGCTTTCGGCCTCCGCCAAATCGCCTCGTGCGCGAAGCAACTCTGCCAGCTTCTTCGATTGCGAAAAAAACTGAGTCTCGCCCCCGTGCAGCTTTCGACCGATCTCCAGACCGTTGCGAAACATTGCTTCGGCCTCCCTGGACTTGCCTTGCGCCAGGAAAAGGTCCCCCAGAAGACTGTAGGACCTGCCCAAATCGGGGCAGTCGTCACCGCAGAGCCTTTTGCGCATGGCGAGCGACTCGCGAAGAGAGGATTCGGCTTCCGCAAAGCGACGTTGCTGAAAAAGGACGAAACCCAATTGATCGAGCGACCGGGCGACGTCCGCATGTTCGCTTCCCAACAGCTTGCGCCGCATTGCCAGAGCTTCACGGCTCAGGTTTTCGGCTTCGGACGGTTGCGGCTTGCCGTCCAGCGCCACACTCAAATGGTAATAGGCGCGAGCTAATTGTAGGCTCTCAGGCCCGCGCAGCCGCTTTTGCAGTTCGATCGCTTGCCGCAAGCTGGCTTCGGCATCTTTTTGACTGCCGAGATGCTGGAGAGCATCACCCAATTGGACCAGTCCATCGGCCCCCGCCACACTTTCCGGCCCGAAGTTCCTGCGCGCCATCGCCACCGTGCCGCTGGCCATTTCCTCCATCTGGCGGTACAGGCCCAGTTCATGGTAGATATCGGCCAGGAGCGACCGAAGCTCAATTTGGACCTCGGGTTGGTCATTCAAATCCTTGTCCACTCGCGCCGCCGTCTTGTCCACGATTTCGCGAAGCATCGTGGTGTCGCGCCCGAGGGCGACGCTGGGTTGGACACCCGTGAGCATGTCCTTTAGGAACCGGGCCGTTTGTTCGCTGCGCTTCTGGCTGGTTTCGGCGATTTGCAGGAGGCGATTTTGGGCGTGTTCGGCGCGTGTGGCTCGCACCGCCTGGGTTGTGCTGACGATTGCCCCAAGCGCCAGAACAATGATGAGCGCTGCGGCGGCTGCAAAACCGAATTTGTGGCGCCGGACTGTCTTTTGAAATTCATAAAGGCGGCTCGGAGGGCGTGCAACCACAGGCTCGCATTTGAGGAAACGCTGGATGTCCGTGGCCAGGCCATTGGCTGTCTCGTAGCGGCGCGAGCGGTCCTTCTCCAGGCACTTCATCACGATCCAGTCGAGGTCCTGGTGAATTTCGGATTTCGGATTTCGGATTTCAGTTTTCCCAATTTTTTGCGCGTGGCGTTCTTGTGTCAAACGGGTGCTCGGTTTGACGGGCTCAATTTGAAGAATAGTCCGCCGCATCTCATCGAGTCCCTTGGCCAAAAGTTCTCTCGCGTCAAAAGGGGTGGTGCCGGTAAGGAGCTCATAAAGCAGCACGCCAAGGGAATAGATATCGGTGCGGGTATCAATATCCAGGCTGGTCATGGTGGCCTGCTCGGGGCTCATGTAAGCGGGGGTGCCGAGGAACTGCTCGAAAGCGGTGTAGATGGTTTGATCGGTCAGGCGGCCCTGAGTGGCTTTGGCGATGCCGAAATCAATGACTTTCGGCACAGGCACTCCGTCATTGACAGTCACCAGGATGTTGGAGGGTTTGATGTCGCGGTGAATGATGCCTTTCTGGTGCGCGTGTTGGACGGCGCGGCAAACCTGGACGAATAGATCGAGCCGCTCGCCGGTGGAAAGCTGGTTTTCGTCGCAGAATTGCGTGATGCGAATGCCTCTGACCAACTCCATGACGAAATAAGGCCGGCCTGTTTCAGTCGCCCCTGCATCGTGGACCTTGGCAATGTTCGGATGGTCCATCATTGCCAGGGCCTGGCGTTCGGCATCGAAACGAGCAATGACTTGTTTGGTGTCCATGCCGAGTTTGACGACCTTGAGGGCGACCTTCCGCCGCACGGGCGCCTCCTGCTCGGCTACGTACACCACACCGCAGCCGCCCTCGCCGATTTGTTCCAGGAGTTTGTAGCGGCCAATCTTATAGCCAGGCTTTTCGGCCAACGCGCGAGTGGTGCCCTTGGGTTCCATTGGGAGAGTGGGTGGGTCTTTTAGAAAACCACCAGCCCGCTCGAACGCGCTGAGCAGGATTTGCACACGCCGGCGCAGGTCGGCATCGCCCTCGCAGACATTTTCGAGATAGGCAGCGCGCTGGTCCGAGGGCAATCGCAATGCAGCATCGAATATCGTTTCTTCGCGCTGCTCGGCGTCGCTCATGGTGTGAGTGCAAATGGACAGCGTCATAAGTCCCGCCGCGTGAGGGCACGCAGCCTACAACTGTGTGTAGGCCGGGTCCCCGACTTGGCGCAGTTACTTATGGCGCGCTTTTGTATAACTCTTATCAGTGCGAAATTTGCGTCCGAATCCTATCAACGCGAGCGTTCGATTTCATCGAACAGCCAGGCGCGGCTGAAGTTCCACCAGCGGTCGGCCGTTGGGACGGAAATTCCAAGCACTTCGGCGGCTTCTTCAGTCGTCATTCCCACAAAATAGCGCAGCTTGACCAGTTCGGCCTTTTGCTTGTCACGCGAGGCGAACTTCTCCAGCGCGTCGCTGATGGCAAGCAATTCCTCGTCTGGTTGAGGTGCGGCTATCTCCAATTGGGCGATATCCAATTTTGGTTGCCCCGCGCCGTGGCGCCGGGCCTGTTTGCGCCGCGCGTTTTCGATCAGGATGCGGCGCATGGCTTCCGCCGCTGCGCCGAAGAAATGGGCCCGGCCTTTCCACTGCGGAGCTGAACCGCCGAGCATTCGCAGCCAGGCCTCGTGGACAAGCGCGGTCGGCTGCAAAGTTTGGTCCGGGCGTTCCTGGGCCATTTTGCTGGCCGCCAGTTTGCGCAGTTCGTCGTAAACCAGTGGCAGCAAATCCTCCGCTGCTTTCAGGTCGCCGTTTTCGGCGGCGTTCAGAAGGCGGGTTACGTCGCCGGCTGAACTAGAAGCAAGATCGGAAGGATTATTGCCCATATCGGTTCGAAGGTATGAGAAGAGTGTAGCAGCCGACGTAAGGAGGCTCTAATCTTTTTGTGACGTGATCGGGTCGAAAGATTTCAGAGCCACGTTACCTCGGCTGCTACATGGTTTTGAGCACCGTCCCGATCAGTGTGCGTCGTCGTTGTCTGGAGGTGCGCTGTACGGATTGAAGGGATTCCCTGCCAGCGTGTGCCTGCCGGCAGGACCTCGCCTTTCATTAGGAGCGAAAGGGCGTCGAGTTTGGAGTCTTCCTCCATTTGGGTATTGTAAAGCACCAGAGCGCCTGCGCCCACTTCGCAGCGGGCGGCGATATCAATTGTGGAGATCTTCATGACTCGATCTTCGAAGAGATGGGTTTGGATGGTACATTCGGCATTAAGGGCGCATTCGTCGCCAATGCGCACCAGATCAAACTCGCTGAAGTCAGCGGTTTCAAGATAGACGCGGCGGCCGATACGGGTGCCGAGCAATTTGAAGTACCAGGCAATAAACGGCGTCCCGGCGAAAAAGCCGACGATGAAAGGTTCGGCAAGGTGCCAGTGCAGCGCGTTCACCAATTCGTTTCGCCAAACGAACAGACTCCAGAGAGGTTTCTCTCCCGCCCGATAGCGGCCCACGAGGACCCATTTCGCGACGATGACGATGGCCGCGGAGGCGAGGCCGGCCGCGAAGTAGAGCGGCGGGAACAACAGAAGCGTGGTCGGGAGATCGAAGTTGTCGCGAAGCAGCAGTAAACAAGAAAAGAGGAGGCTGATCAGGATAATAAAAAATGTTGAGGGGGAGATAACCCGCACGAACTCGATCAAGGCACGTTGTATGCGCAGTTTGAGGGGAGGCTGGAAGGTGGTCTCGGCTGGAAATTCCGTGCTGGTCTGGCGCTGGGGCAGGAAAATGGCGGGAGAGCCCATCCAGGTTGTGTCCTCCCGCAAAGCATCGGCGGGATTTGGAGGAGGAACCGAGAGGCAGCCGATGAGCACGCTATCGCCAATTACGGTGTCAGGTGGGAGCAGGGCGCTATTACCAATGAAGGAGCGTTTGCCAAGGCGATTGGGGCCAATCGAAACGAATCCATCCCGCACTCTAGGGGCGCCCAGGCAGACGTTGTCCGCTATAAAGCTCTCGTCGCCCACCGAAAGCAGATCGGGTGAAATGAACGAGGCGGTGGAGACTTCGGCGCGTTTGCCCAGTTTGGCTCCGAGCAGCCTGTACCAGGGTGCGAGATAGATAGAGGCATAAAGGGGCCCGAGAACGTCGAGGCTGAGGGACATCATCTGGTCCACAAACCATTTCCTGAAATAAAACAGGCTGTGAACCGGCCACCGGCCCGGAGTGACGCGGCCAAGCAGGAGCCATTTGACGGCCGCGATCTCGAGCGAAAGCAGCGCTACGAAAGACAGGCCTACCAGCGGGGCCACAAATAAGTACCAGTAGTAAGGGTCGAGGTCGTTGAGTTTATTCATCACGATGATGCCGGGGAATAAGGCAGCCGCGACGAGCATGGGGAACGTGAGGAGGCCGACGGTGTGGAGAAGGCCGAAAGCGAAGCCGCGGAGCGCCGAACTCCGTTTCGGCGCGTTCGAACCTGACGAGTGCTTCGCGCCGAAACAGAATTCGGCGCTCCTTTGAGCGGGCGAGCCGGTCCAGGTTTCTCCGCGCGGAATCGTGCAACCGCTCGGGAGCAGGGACAAATCTTCCAGCGCTGAGCCATCTTCCATCACGGCGTTTTCCCGGACGAAAGCCCGGGCTCCGACAAAGCAGCCCCGACCTAGAGTCACCGTCCCGATTTTGAGTGCGCCATCTTCGATCGTGTAGCCCGAGAGGCTGGAATCCACGCCGATACTTGAATCCTCGCCGATGGAGAGCAGGTCGTATATCGCAAAACTTTCGGCATCCAAATGGACATTGCGCCCGATCTTTGCGCCCATCGAGCGCAGATAAATACTGAATAGGGGCGTGCCGGCCAGGTAACCGACCGGGACAGCGCTTTCGAGCGTCGTTACGAACCACCACCTGAAGAAATAGCTGCTCCACAGCGGATAGATACCCGGCTTATACCGGCCAATCACAAGCCATTTCACTGCGATTGGAATGGCGAGCATGAGAGGATAGAGAGCGACCAGGCTGCCGAGCGCACCGATCACTGCCGTCAGGAAATCGAATTCCTCCTCGATCAGCACTGTATAAACGATGTAAGGGCCCAGCCATTGGAGGGCGGCGAAACTGAGGATGAAAAACAAGCTGATGAACTGAGCCAGGCCGCAGAAGAAGTGGCGTGAGGAGGACGACACGGTTTGTTTGCGCGAAGCTTTTGGAGTGCGCCAGTCCTCTGGCGCTTTTGTTTTGGCCACGGTGTTGGCGGCAGTAGAAAAAGCGCTCCCGATGGATCGGGAGCGCACTCCAAGACGCTCCGCGCCAAAGATCTCCGGTTCTGAAGCCGGGAGCGCTTGGCTCGGGGCCGCACGCCTCCTTTGTTCGATTTCTGCCGCTAAACCCTCGATTGTTGGGTGCCGGTACAAGTCCAGCACTGAAAGATCAGCGAATGCGGGCTTTTTCCGCAGATCGGAAACGAGCCTGGCGGCCAGCAAGGAATGGCCGCCCAGTTCGAGAAAGAAATCGTCGCGAATGCAGACCGGTTTGGGTGCGAACAACTTGTTGCATGCGGCGGCGATATCCTTTTCTGTTTGGGTGCGAGGTTGGAGAATTTGCCGGTCCGTCGCGATAGGCTGTGAGCGAGGCGCGGGCATGGCTTTGCGGTCCACTTTGCCGCTCGGAAGGGTAGGGAGTTCGGAAAGGGCTTCGATGACGGCGGGGACCATGTATGCGGGCAGGCGAGCGCGCAGGTGCGACTCGAGTGGGTCGAGAGCAAGGGCGGGTAATGTTTGCGGGACAGGCGAGACGCCTGTCCTACTTTGGTGGGGCACAACGTAAGCCACCAACCGTTCAACGCCTGTGGTGTCCTCGCGCAGGGCGACGGCAGCCGCTTTGACTTGGTCGCACTCGAGCAGGACGGCTTCGATTTCAGCGAGTTCGATTCGGAAGCCGCGCAGCTTGACTTGCGTGTCGGCGCGGCCGAGGAATTCGAGATCACCGTTGCCATTCCAGCGGGCCAGGTCGCCGGTGCGATAGAAACGGGCAGGAGCGCCGTCCCGCTCAGCGGGATCGGCGCGGTCTCGAGCTGCCGCTTCATCGCGCCGAAACGGAGTTCGGCGCTCCAATTCTATGAACTTCTCCCGCGTCAGGTCCGGGAGGCCTACGTAGCCGCGAGCTAACCCAATACCACCAAGGCAAAGTTCACCGGCCCCTCCATTTGAGAGATCTTTCAGGTTTTCGTCCACAATTAACGCGGTGCAATTCGGCAGCGGACGTCCGATGCTCACCGGTTTGTCGGGATGGCACTCTGCATAGGTGGCAATGACAGTGGCTTCTGTGGGCCCATAGGTGTTTACAAACCGCCGCTCCGGTTTCCACCAACGCTTGACCAGTTCCGGCGGGCAACTCTCACCACCTAGAATCAACAAACGCAGGCTGGGTATGTCATCTTCCATCATGGAGAGCAGGGTCGGCACAGCGGAGAGGACCGTTACGCCGGCTCGGCTCAGCAGGCCGGGGAGGTCTGAGGCGGCTCGCGCCATTTCTGGCGTGGCGGCCACCAAGGTTGCGCCCGCAAAAAATGCGAGCCAGATTTCTTCGACCGAGGCGTCGAAGGCTACAGAAAATCCTTGATAAACCCTGTCAGTGGGTTGGATCCGAAAAATATCCGCTTCTGCCCGAACCAGATGGCAGGCGCTCCGATGCTCGATCATAACGCCTTTGGGCCGGCCCGTGGTGCCCGAGGTGTAGATTACATAACAAAGGTCGCCAGGAGTTGCGCCGGTTTCCTCTCGCGTGAGCCCTTCCGAGGAATGTTGGGAAACTTCTGCACGCACTGCATCTAGGGAGATCGTTTGCATGGAGGCGCGGACGGCCTCGTCCGCGCACCGAAAACGCGCGGACGAGCCGTCCGCGCCTCCGACCATAACCGTGGTCGTCACCAGCGCGCGCGCACCACAATCTGACAATATGAAATTCACGCGCTCAGCCGGGTATTCCGGATCCAGCGGCACGTAGGCCGCGCCAGCTTTCAGAATTCCAAGCATGGCCACATACACCTCAACTGAGCGCGGCAAAAGCAGACCCACGCAATCCTCACGTCCGATGCGGCGGCTACGAAGGAGCCGGGCTAATTGATTGGCGCGACGCTCCAATTCGCCATAAGAAAGCCGGTCGTGACCACAAATAACCGCGGTCTCTCCGGGCCGGTTTTGCGCCTGCCGCTCGAAGAACTCATGGAGTAATCCGTGTGAATCCACTTTGGTTGAAAGTTTTAGCAGCCGATCTGAGCAGACTCAATCACAGAAGCCACAATTACAAACTTGTGGGATTGACTTCGAGAAGGGTGACTGCCAAAGTCTTTAGCGGGTCCCTTGGGGGGACGACAGGCAACAAGTTATGGCTCGACAAAAAGCGCCCATTCGAAACGGCCTGCGCGATATAACGGTCGCGGAGTGTGCGAATGATCCAGCGATGCTGGCCGAATTGGTCGAGCGCAAACGTCAGGAACTGCCGGTTAACGCCAGGAAGGACCAACGTTTCGCCCAGCAGTTGGAAGACACGGTCCGCTTGCTCCAGGCCGTTGGCGCACGCAGCTATCCCCAGATATCCCTGCGGGCCGTGCTGGATGTTTTGCTGGCGGTGGATTACTTTTTGGTGTTAGAGGATGACTGTCGAGATAGCCGCGACCAGGGCTACGAGGACGACGCAAAAGAGCTCAACGAGGTTTTTCTCAAACACCAGACGGAGTTAAACGAGTTTCGGCTTTGGTTTTCCCGGCAACAACAGCGCTGAGCCGGGCGTTTGATTCCCGAAGAAGGACCATTTCGTTGTGAGATCAAAAACCAAGAGGGCGGTCGAAATCCGAGACGGCGCGCGCTGCAATGTGATTGGCGGCACCCACGCCGGCAAGGGTGGCATCGTCAGGGACGTTAACACCAGCAAAACGGGTCATGTGACGATAACAGTAGTCCAAACCAGCGGCGAGCGATTCAAAACCCTCGCGAAGAATGTAACGATTCAAGGGTAAGTTTGTCGCAAGGATGCCTTATGTCTGCCGAATCCGAGGCTACCCCAAAGCGGCTGGAGATCAAAAAATATCCCAACCGCCGCTATTACGATGCTACCCACAGCCGGCACCTGACGCTGGATGAGATCCGGTCGCTGATTCAGCAGGGGTACGATTTGCGGGTGACGGATGCTAAAACTTCGGCGGACATTACGGCCCAGGTGCTGACGCAGATTATTCTGGAGTTTGATACGCCCAAGCTGGACTCACTGCCCGTGCCTTTGCTGGTGCGGATTATCCGGATGAACGATCAGCTCGTGAAGGATTTCATTGATAAGTACTTTAATCAGGCGCTGCAGTCGTTTCTGAGTTATCAGCAGCAGTTCGAAGAGCAGATCCGGCGCGCGCAGGGGTTGCCGGAGACTTTCCCTTCGGTTTCCGCGTGGACCAAAGCGATGCTGCAGCCGTTTGCGCAGGCATTCACGCCCCGTGGGCTGGGCACGGTATCGCCCGGAGCTACGGAGCCCGAGAATTCGGAGAACCAGGAACTGCGCGTGTTAATTCGAGAATTGCGGCAGGAGGTGGCAGGGTTGAGGAAAGGGAGGGGAGGGAATGGGAGAAAGGTGGGCCCAGGGCGGCGGAAGGGGAGGTAGGGGTGATTGTGAAACGTGAAACGTGAAACGTGAAAAGAAGGGGTCAGGAGCCACCCGTCCGCTTTACGGTCTAAGGCTTTTCCCGTGTTAATTGCTTAGCCAGAACGCAAGCCCGAGGGGCTGGCGAGACGCCTGCCCTACTCTTGGAGAATACTTTTGCATTTGCACAACTTTTTGTTGACAGGATTTGCGGGATGGGGTTAATTTAGTCGTTAATTGGGTGGTGCTATGGAATTGCTGCCCAAGGATGGAGTATGAGACAAGTGTTAACTTAGAGCGGGGCATAGCCGTCAAGGCCTGCTTTTCGCACGAATTTGTGCAAACGCACAATGAACTGAATTAATGACCAAACCACGAAAGGAGATATGAAAGCAAATAACCGAACAACAACAACTCAGGAGAAACAAGGCAGAACCCAGGAAAAGGCCTTCGATGAAATGGCCGATAAAGCCATGAGAAACTACGAACAGGCGCTTCGCACGGGGCTGAAGCTGCAGGAGGAGGCAGTGCGCTGCTGGGGCAATATGTTCAACCAAACGGCTTCGACTCAGGATTGGCAACGCCGGTTCACGAACTTGACGGCCATGACCAGCGAGATGATGCCGCTGACGCAGCAACGCATGGAAGAGGTGCTGGATCTGATGGAGAAGAACAGCCGGACCGGCGCCGACCTGATGAAGAAAGCGGTAGATGCCGCGCAAACGCCCGTGCCGGCAGAGAGCCAGGCAAAGTGGATGGAATTCTGGACGTCGTCCCTTGGCGCCGCTCGCACAAATGCGGAGGCAATTTCGCAGATCAGCGCGAAAGCGATGGATGCCTGGATTGATTTTGTGCGCAAGAACACGGAAGTCACCGAAATCCGTCTTCCAAGGGCGGCCTAATATATGAGTATGGCAAACGGAGTCTATCTGGCAGGGGCCAGGCGGACAGCAGTCGGAACGTTCTGCGGCATGTTTGAGTCCGTGCCGGCCCCGGCGCTTGGGAGCGTGGCTGCCAAGGCAGCGGCGGAGCGGGCGGGCGTGCCGGGAAAGGAGATTGACGAGGTCATTTTTGGCAACGTCGTCAGCGCGGGCCTGGGCCAGAACGTGGCCCGGCAGGTAGGTATTGGCGCCAGCTTTGGTCCGGAAGTGGGCGCTACGACTGTGAGCAAGGTGTGCGGGTCTGGATTGAAGGCGGTGATGTTGGCAGCGCAGGCCATTAAATGTGGCGAGGCGTCACTCATTGTGGCGGGCGGAACTGAGAACATGTCTCGCGCGCCCTATCTGCTGGAGAAGGCCCGCAGCGGCTACCGCATGGGCAATGGCGAGCTAGTGGATTCGATGATCCGGGATGGGCTTTGGGACGTGTACAAAGGAGTTCACATGGGCGTTTGCGGGGACCGTTGCGCCGAGAAATATGGGTTTTCTCGCGAACAGCAGGATGAGTTTGCCGTGGCCAGCTTTAAACGGGCGGTGGAAGCCACGAAGAACGGGGTGTTTAGAGAAGAGATTGAGCCTGTCCAGGTGAAAAGCAGCAAGGAGATTACGTCTGTAAGCGAGGACGAAAATCCGAAGAAATTCAACGAGGAAAAGCTGCGCAAATTGCGTCCGGCCTTTGGGGAGAAAGGCAGCGTTACGGCGGGCAACGCCTCCAGTATAAACGACGGCGCCGCGGCGGTAGTGGTTGCTTCGCCCGAGAAGGTCAAAGCTCTTGGACTTAAGCCACAGGCCAAGATACTGGGCTACGCGACTTTTTCACGCGAGCCGGAGTGGTTCACGCTGGCACCGATTGGGGCGATCAGCAAGTTGCTGAAAATGCTCTCCCTGCAACCTAAGGACATTGACTTATTCGAAATCAACGAGGCTTTTGCGGTCGTTCCAATGGCGGCGATGGAGGACCTGGGAATTCCGCATGAGAAAGTAAACGTCCACGGCGGCGCCATCGCGCTGGGCCATCCAATTGGGGCAAGCGGCGCGCGGACGCTGGTGACGCTGCTGAACGCGATGAAGCAGCGGGGCGCGAAGATCGGCATTGATGCGCTTTGCATTGGCGGTGGGGAGGCGGTGGCGATGGCGGTGGAGTTGTGTTCGTGACACATGAAGAGTGAAACGTGAAAAGGTGACGGGGGAAGAAGTTAAATAGGTTAAATGAGTTAAATAGGTTAAATAAGGGAACGCTACCACTGCACAATAAACGCCAAAGGAGGGTCGCGCACCTCCGATTCCAGGATTAAGATTAAGAGAAAGATTAAGATTAAGAGTCCGTGTTCCTGAACGCTGCGGTTTGCGCCTGAACCCTGAACCCTGAACCCTGAACCCTATGCCCGACAACAGCTTCGAGAGGTCTGCTGAACAGTTGGCTGCGTTCCAGAAAATCTGGATGGAATCGTTTTCCAAAATGATGCAGGCCGGGTTTGCTTTCGGCCCTAACTCACCGCCACCGGAGTTGTTGCGGCAAATGCGCAGCGGGATATTCGAGGCGCTGGCAAAGACGTGGGAGGATTACATGCGCTCCCCCCAGTTTCTGCAAGGAATGAAGCAATGGATGGACGGAGCGGTGGCATTCCGCAAAATGACGAATGATTTTATGGGGAAGGTGCGGAACGAGATGCAATCCCCATCCCGGGATGACATTGACCACGTGATGATCGCGGTGCGCCACATGGAGAAGCGGCTGCTGGATCGGATTGAGGAATTGGCCGGGCGGGTCGATGATCTCAATGCTATCCTCGCCAATGGCCAGGTGAAGAAACGACCGGCGGCTCCTCGGAACAGAGCTGCGCGCGTCGGGGCTCGTCGTGCTGCGAGCAAGCGGGCAGCCCAGCCGGCAGTTCAATAAAAATTTAGAAGATAAGCACGCGGGTTTCGCCTCGAACGGCAGAATGCGTTTTGGCTCACGGCGCTGAAAAGCGCCGTGAACCGGCAGGCTGGAAAGCCTGCCCTACGGGTTTGAGGCGAAGCCTCGTAGAGTAAGATTAAGAGAAAGATTAGGATTAAGAGAAAGAGGAAGTCATGAACTCGACCAGCACTTCCAGCAACCCGTGGGTTCGATGGCAGCAAGTCTTTACCGACGAAATGATGGCGGCAATGGGGCGCGTGGCGTTGGTCCCAACGCTTTGGGAACGGGCGCGGCGGGTGCGCAAAGGAGTTACGCCTGCCGAAACGGTTTATGAAGAAGATCGCCTGCGCCTGCGGCATTACGTGACGGACGGCAAGCCGCGATACCGAACGCCGCTGGTGCTGATTTACGCTTTAGTAAACCGCCCTTACATTCTGGACCTTAAGAAAGGCCGGAGCGTCGTGGAGCAGTTTGTCGCGCATGGCTTCGATACTTACCTGGTGGACTGGGGTGTGCCGACCAGCGCGGACCGGCACCTGACGCTGGATGATTATATCAACGGCTACATGGTCAATATCCTGGACTATTTGCGCGAGCGCACGGGTGTGGGGCGGTGCAACATATTAGGTTACTGCATGGGGGGCACAATGAGTGCCATGTTCACCGCTCTCCACCAGGACCGTGTAAAAAACCTGATGCTGCTGGCGGCGCCGATTGATTTTGCGACCAATGACAGCCTCCTCAATCTTTGGAGCAGACCGGAGTATTTTGATGTGGACAAATTTGTGGATGCCTTTGGGAATTGTCCGCCGGAATTCCTGCAAGCGAGTTTTCTGCTCCTTAAGCCTGTAGGTAATCTCCTCGAGAAACCGATCAACTTCTACGAAAACATGCACAATGAGAAGTTCGTGGAGGACTTCATGACCACTGAGACATGGCT
>PSRM01000300.1 GCA_003176045.1 Verrucomicrobiota bacterium
GAACCGCTGTTGCCAATCGTGATCGTATTTGGATCTATCAACAGGCGGCCACCGGCCCAGCCCGCCTGCGCTGTGCCATCGAGTCTGGAAGCAACTGACCCCAGGTTTTCCGAAGAAAGCTCGACAGTCCCGCCGTTTCCGCCAAGCGGGCCGCCTCGCACTCCCAGCCGTGAACCAGTTTCATCACTGAAAACCCCGCCCGATTTGAGCGTAATCTTTCCGCCACTACTCGCGGACGAAATGTCGCCATTTGCGGTGATCACAGAATTCGCGCCGAGATTGACAGAATCGGTGGCCAGCAATTCGATCACGCCGCCGTGCTCTCGAACGGAGTTGGCCTGAATCAAGCCGTTCTGGTTGACAACCTGCGCCTGCAACGAGATGCTGCCGGCGTCGGCGATGAGTCTGCCCGAATTGTCCACGGAACCCTGCGGCAGGCGCACCTTTGCGCTCAGGCCGCGGCCATCGGGCCGGTCGTTCAACATCACCTCTTTGCCCGCAAATAGGCCTAGTTGGCCGTCCGGCGCCGACAGCAGCCCGTGGTTCTCGACTCCTTCGGCGATGAGGAAAAGCGATCCACCCGATTGCACGTTGATCTCGCCATAGTTAATGATCTTCGCGTCCGGGGGCGGGCCCTGGTAACTCCAAAAACTGCCTCCGGCAGACGGTGGCGGAAGCACCGCCGCGCTGGCTGCCACGAAACCGCCAACATTGATCGAGCAGTTCGGTCCAAAGAAAAATCCATTTTGATTCATCAATACCACGTTTCCATTGGCGTTGAGGCTCCCCAGAATCTGCGATGGGCTCTGGCCGCCGATTTGGTTCCAAACTACTGAATGTGAGGAAGGCTGGACGAAAGTCGTGGTCTGCCCCGCGCCGATGTTAAAGCTTTGCCAGTTCAGCACCGCGTTCTGCGAGGCGCGGATCGTCATTTGAGACCCGTTTTGTGTAGCGCTCGCTGACCCACGAGCCACCGTCATCCCTTGTGGGTTAGCGAACCCCGGATTGCTGGCGAGGGCAAGTGAGCACACGACCGCCAGGGGTGTTTTGAATGCATCCGACATCCTAAGTTTGATGCCGTAAATATCCTCTGCGCCTGCCGTGAACGGAAGAAATGAAGTGTGAAATCGAAGTGTCAGCGGCGCGACAATAAGGGCAGCGTGTCCGAAAAGTGTAAACCAATGGCAGCCGCACATTTATCACGCCTAAACAACCCCCACGCTACTGAAAATCGCGAAGCGTCTTGGAGTGCGCCAGTCCTCTGGCGCTTTGGATCGTCTTGGAGTAAGAGTCAAAGCGGTAGAGGACTACCGCACTCCAAGACGCTTCGCGAGATAAGTGAACCATGCCCCGTCGCCTAAAACTGGGCCCCGATACTGAAAGTAGCCCGCAGCATCCCGGCGCGTTGAGTCGGGACATCCCGAAGCGGAACTCCCAGATTAAAATGGACATCGAAGTGGGCGCCCATGCTCAGATCCATCCCTGCGCCAGCCGAAACCATGGTGAAAGGGCCTTTGGGTATAACCGGTTCGAGCAGGAACCCCCGGCCATAATCCGCGAAGGCATAGAACCGGGCAACCATTGGAATTTTGTCGAACGCCAGGCCGGCATCCAGATAAGGCGAATGTGGCTCAAACTGCACGCGCCAACCCGTATCGCTGTATTCGGCGCCGTCGCGATAGCCGCGGGGGCCGGATTGCCCGCCCAGGCTGAATTGCTCGTTGCTGATCAGCGGCTGGTTTGCCCATTGACCGTCGGCGGCCAGCCGCACACCCCAATTTTGATAAAAGATTTGGTCCCGAGAGATCCCGCCGGAGACGACATAGAAGTTGCCGTTGGCGTTGGCATTCGTGGCCACTATTTGGAAGTCCTCCTTCCCACTCAAGAGTCCTGGCCAGTTATACGTCTGGCGCAAAGTCAGGCTGGTTGATCCGAACTTGTCCGGGATCGAAACGTCGGCATTGAATGAAATCGGAAGATATTGGACCGAACTGAAGATCGTGCGGCTGGAATGAGTTGGCGGCGACTGAATGCCATTGGGCGGGTCCCACGGCGGGCCATTCGTGCCTGTGGCGGGGATGTAGAGTGTGGCCTGATAGATCTGCTCTTGAATGAGTGTCGAACGGTAGTTTTTATAGTCGAGGCCGGCGGAGAGATTGACGGTGACACCGTCAGGGCCATTTATGGGCACGGACAAACGCATACCAACGTCCTCATTCGGATTGAGAGTGCGATCGACGGTTGTCTGGGAAATCTGCAACCCGCCCGAAGGCGGGAGCACGTTCGGAGTGTTCGTGTGGTTCGCAACCAGCTCGCCTGTATCAGAAAAGGAACGCGAGACAAAGAACAGCAACTCGGCCGCGCCAGTCGGCTGCGGTGGCCGGAAGCGACGAGTGGCTTCATCGTAACCGAATCGCTCCAAGGAGTTGTCCGGCGCGCGGGCGGGGCCGTTGACGCCGGACAAAGGCAGCCGATAAAAGGCGCTGTAATTCGCAATGAGCGGCTCATCGTAAATCGGGTAGCTGCCCTGTTTTGTTTGCTCCGGGGAAGACGAATATTGGAGCCCTAGCTGATGATCGAGCTGCCACAGATTGTTTTCCGTCGCGCTAAGGTTTGCCCGCAATTCGGGTGTATCAGGCGTCGAATAATTATTGATATCGGCATGAAAGTGGAGCGGCAAGCGGTCCTTGATTTTCAAGTCGAGAGCGCTCGTGCCCGGATCCGGACCGGGTGAAATCACCGGGAAAATCTGGCGGTCGCGGTTGTTATTGGCTTTATCAAGCTCTTGCTGAAACACGAGCCGGTTGAGAATGATGTTGGTGCTCAGGCTGGGCAAATCGCGCATGATGTTGTTCGACGAAAAATAACGATTGTTGAGGATGTTTATCTCAACCAACCGGCCCTCCGTCACCTGAACATTAACCAGCCCATTGGTAATCTGCTGCGGCGGCAATCCTACTGCCACCGTGACGTAGCCGCGGTCGCGATAAGCCAACTGTAATGCGGCAAGCCCTTGCCTAATGGAATCGAAACTGACTTGCTTTCCGACATGCCCCTGCAGAAGAGGCTCAATATCAGACTTCGTCAGCAGCGTGTTACCGCGGATTTCGTAGCCCTTGACTTCGAACAACGGGCCGTTCGTACGTGGCGCAGGAGGAACATTTGTCTTACTTTCCTGCGGGACAATGATGAGCGGATCAGGGCGACCCTCCAGTTCAGCAACTTTCTGGTGCAGCGCCGCCCTGGCGCGAACGTGCGCATCTGCGGAGGAGGGCTGAGTTGGGCTAAATGTCGTCAAAGGGTTAGCGTAATCCGCGCTGAAAGCCCCGCCGCTCATAATCGCGACAAAAATTATAACCAACAACGTATGGCGCCCCGTTCTTTCGGATTTCGGATTTCGGATTTCGGATTTTCGAACAACAGGCGCGAGTCCGTCGTGATCTGTTTTGCGTTTATTCACGTTCATTCGGGTGGGACACAATTTTGAATCGCCGTCGGCGGGACCCCTGTTTGACCGATTTCTGGCGCCATTGGGAAGGGGTAATTCCGAACCGCCGTTTAAAGAGCGAATTGAAAAGGCCCAGGTTGCGGTAACCGCTTTCGAGGGCAATCTGGATGACCTTATCCCCAGTGGTGCTCAGGAGCCGGCTGGCCTTAAGAAGACGCAGCTCAGTTTGGCGCGAGCGCACAGATTCGCCAAAGTGCTCGCGGAATAATCGATAAAAGTGGCGTGGGCTGCAACCGCAAAGGCGCGCCAGTTCGGCTGGGCGATGCTGTATGAACTCACCATCGGGCATCTGGCGGATAAGTTGCTCAAACCGGGATTGTGCAGACGACGCCCGGGTCAGTTGTGGCCGGTGTCGCAACATTTCTTCCTGAAACAGCGCAGCGACGATGCTCAATGCGGCAGCACGCCCTCCGAGGCTGGCGCGATCCGGCGCCGATGCCAGTGCGGCAATCTGTTGAGATACCGGGTATGTAGATGGGAAAATTTGCAATACATTCGGCTTCTCGCGGACAAGCGTTTCGAAGAATTCCTGTTCGGCGCGACTTAAGAGGCCCGGAATGGAATCGGGCGCGAAGCTGAATCCGTGGAGCACGATGTCATTGATCTGGCTGGCCCGGACAAGGGCCCTGACGCCTGGGGCCACGACAAGCGTCTCGCCGGGCGACAGCGAACGAGCTCGCGGCTCCGCCAGCCAGTACGCAACTCCCGTTTGCAGCCAAAGCAAGCGCCAGGCCTGCGTTGCGTCCTCCCATTCCTCTCCTGGCGCTAGCTTGAACTCTCCGATCCGCAATTGAGCAAGGGATTTCACGCGCTGATGTCTTCTGAACTGGAATTGAATGGCAGTTGTTCATGGCAATTTCATGGCGTCTATGTGACGAATTGATGACTTTTGACCAGATGTTGGACCGTGGGTCTGCGGTTTGTAGGGGACGAAGTGAAGAGTCCCCCCTGGATCGGAGCGCCGAACTCTGTTTCGGCGCGGGCGGGCGCGCAAATGGAACGCGCCGAAATGGAATTCGGCGCTCCGACAAATAAGCCAGCGCCGGGTCACCCTCCAGCGCTGGCTATACTTGATACAGGCCGAGCTAGAAGTTGTTCGACTTGATCGCTCCCCCATCCGTGCCGCGATTGACTTTCATGTTCGCCAGATCTGCAAAGCTGGCGGTGTAAATCGTGTTTGTGTTTTGGTAGCCGCTGTTGGTCACCGCCGAGAGCAAGGCGGCCTGGACAGCCAGCTTCGCCGAGCTAAGGGTGCTTACCTTGTTCACAACGTGCTCGTAGCCCCAGAGCGCGTATTGACCGCTTTGGACGTTGGCGACCGTCGCCTTGACGCCTTCATACTGGATCGGAAATGCCGAGGCCGCGATGTTTGCCGCGTCCGCCAGCCCTAAATAGCCGATGGCGTTGGTGCCATTGGCGATGGTTGCGCGTTCAAGGCCGCCGCTGGTCATGCCATTCGTGGCCACAAAGTTGCCGCCCACGAACGCCCAAAGAACTTCCGAACTGGATGAGCCGACGTTCTTCTCTACGGTGATGCGCGTGCCGGAATCGGCGGTGCGGCCAGTGAGCCAGACCACATTGGTGCTGTTCGGCCCGGTCTGACCGAGGTAGCTCGCAGGCATTGCGGGCAGCCCAAATTGGATGCCGGAATCGGACAAGAGCAGCAGCGCCTGCTCCCGGGTGATGTTGGTCACTCCAGCCAGAGTGTTATTGCACACGAATTCAAACGGGATGACCCCCACAATGACCTGGTTGAAGTCGGAGCCGTTCAACGATGGGTCGGCCGATTCCGGGAAAATATCTGAAAAGGCGATGTCCGGAGTCATATTCGCGTTTGTGCCGTTCGGGTCCGCGGTAGGCACCGGCGTTCCCTGATCTACAGCCTGCATGCCAGTTCCCGAGCCCGAAAAGCTTAGTCGCATATTGACAACCTGGCTTCCGAGCGAGGGGGCCTGGTTCGACATCGTTCCCGAAAACGTCCCTGGTGCCGTGGCTGTACCGTCCCCGTAAGTTGTCGGGCCCGGTGAATCAAACAGTGATTTGGTGCGATCCACCGCAATGGACCGGAATGCGGTGCTGCCGGTGATGGTGAAATCCAGAGCGGCAGCGCCCAAGGCTGCCATCAGCACCGGGGCAATTGAGATCTGGAGGAGGATTTTTTTGAGCTTCATATCGTGCTTTGAGTTGATGTTTTCTTAGGTTTGGTTTTGAGTTTGTTCGATTTTTGAATTCGCATAGAGGTCAGTAGGTGCTCAGGATTTTGTAGAAGCGCACTGGGTCGGTGGCTGTGGTATCAGTGAAAATCTGAGTGGTGCCATCTCCGTTGGCGGTTCCCGTGCCGGGAACCTGCTGCCAGGCGGTGGGGTTCAGTGTCGGTGTGGACAAGAGTTTATAATTGCACCCCAGCGCCGTTGTGAAAGACATCGTGGTCTGCCCCGCCACGGGATCGTAGCTTGTCTGGGTGATTTGCGATTGAGGCAAGGTCGGCAATTGATATGCCGTGTAGGTAAGGTTGCCCTGCACATCCAGCGTGAACGCCCCTAACAAAGTGCCCGCAGGCAGTGGTGACCCGGCCGCGTCAACCTGGTAGAACGCGACTGTGGCTGGGTTGATAGCATCCACTGGCATCGGGTTCTGGGGCTGACCAGGAGGAAAGGGCGAGTTCCCACCCACGTTGTCGGGTGAAATCACCAGCGGTTGGCCGCTGGTGGCCAGGTAATCGAATGCATAAACATTTTGGCTATCCACCACGTAGTAGGTGGAGGCGTTGCTCGATGTGCCGAAGGTGGCCTTGGTGCCCACGGCTTCGATGATGCCACGCAGCGTGCTGAATGCGCCGACTGGCATGTCCGAGGGTGTAATGCCTAAGATCCCATCCGTGGCCCACAGGTGCCCCGCCGGAGCGCCTTGCGGGACGGAACCGATGACCGCAAATTTGACGCCAGACATGCTGCCGCCAAACGAATTCTTGACCAGCGTCAGGTCGAATGAAACCGCGTGGACGCTGCCCGAGGCGTAACCCATGAACGTGCTGATCCGCCCGATATCGAATTCCACATTGTTGACATGCACGCTGGAGGTGGCCCCGTTCTTGCGGAAGACCAGCATTAAATCGCCGGAGGTATAATTGATTGCGCTGGCGAGCTGGGCCGCGCTTATTAGAATGGTTCCAAGGAGAATCGGTTTTAGTCTTTTCATAGCTTCGGAATCGGTTGGTGTTAATCTCACGCCTCGCACTTTAGCTTTCCGGCGCGCAAATACTTCCGCGTTTGCGCCGAGGGGTTACAGTTTTCGGACGCGCCGTAACAAAAGGATTCAAGCGTGCTGCGGCGATTCAAAAACCGGCTCCAGCAGAGATTGTCTTGTGCCCCGAGGGAGCCGTCGCGAAGATGTAACACGGCGAACTTCGCCGGAGGGCTTTACTATACCAGACTAAGCAGAGTTATGAAAAAGAGAGTCCTGTTCATCACACCACTCTAGAATCTCCACGTCAGGTCCATCTGGAGGAGATGATAATTGCGGATAGGATTGAGGACCGGGAGATCGGGATTACTGCCGCCGGTGCCAAGCTCATCGTTGATGCGATGCGCGTAGCCATAGCGGAAAGTCCCAAGAATGTTATCAGTGAGGCTGTAAGCCAGCGCCGAGTAAACTCCCTCGAGGTTGGCGCGGCCTTCGAAGAAGTCGGAGTCAATGAGGTTCACATCCAGCGCGTATTGCTCGATGTGCTGCCAGTACGCGCGGGCTTCCCAGGTGTGCTTCTTTGAGGTCTGCCCGTAAACCAGCCCGAGGTTGCCGATGCCCACACCGATCTGATACGCCGTGTCCTGCCCGGTGTATGCATGGGTCAACGTTCCGGGAACGCCGGGAGGGTTGTTCGCGGCGAAAGCTGCTCGGGCGCGGTCATCCCCGTGCAGGTTGCGAGCGAAGTCGCCAAAAACCCGGACATTCTGTCCCGCAATTTTGAAATTCAACTCGGCGGGAATCTCCAGCACCAGTAAGTCGTTGATGCCGTTTTGGTTCAGCCACGGTGTTGCGAAAGAGTTTTGCCCGGGAGCCGCTGAACCCGGTCCGAAGCCTTCGCCGGTGTACGAAAGGTTGAGTCCAGCAGTCGAGCCCTGCGTGTTAGTCGCTCCCAGCCCGGTGTAATTGTAAATTACCGGTGCAAATTTGAGTGAGGTATCCTTGTTGAATTTCACATTAGCGCCAACCTGCCACGCCAGGATGAACGTGTCGCTCGAAGGCCAATTTTGCGCAACGCTAGGGTTCTGATAGTCGAACTGCGCAAAATTCGCGAACAACTCGATATAGTTCCCGACGGGCAGTTTGAACTTCTCGGCTGCTCCTTCCGGGTTGATATCCGTATCCCAAACCATGGGCGTAGTATAAAGACAATCCGCCATGCGCATCTTGCCCACGGTGATGTCAAACCAGTCGGTCGGGTGCCAGCCGAGATAATACTGGCCGAGATTGATGCTGGCGCTGTCCTTGCGAAAGGGCGTGGACTTGTCCGGCGTGTTGTTATCTCCTCCAAATGTTACCCAGGGAGAACGCGGGTTAGTGGCCGTCTCCAGGCGCAGGCCGTAATAAAAGTCGTCCGCCAGATCACCCCTCACCCCAAGGCGCACCGCGTAGCGAAAGCGTTCCTTATAATAGGCATTCGGGTCCGAGCCCTCGACGGGCGGATTGGCATTTTCGGAGCTGCGATATTCATAGCGAAACCGGACGTCACCATACAACTCAATGCTCTTGATCGTATCTGTGATTTTCCATTTGTGAGCGGTGGCCGCGTTGGTTACGGCAGTTTCAGCAAGCAGGTCCTTGGCTTCCTTCTCCGTCAGAATGCCTTTTTGGACGAGTTTATTGATAAGCGCATCCGCAGAGGGCGATTGAGCGAAGGTCCGGTCAACGCCAAGTCCGAGGCAAACCAATGTCGTGATCAACAAAAGTTTGCGAGTCGAAAGGGTGGGAATCGGTTTCATAGGGCATCTGTCTGATTTTTCCTGCCTCTGAAGAGAATGTCCGACAGACTTGCCAGATGCAAGCGGCAGGTTTGTGACAAATAGGTGACATCCGAAATGAGTTCGAAGGTGGAGCGCGGACGGCCTCGTCCGCGCGGACGAACCCGTTTGCGCTCCAATAAATCATCAAGGCGCAGATTTGTTTTGAAATCCATGCATTCCGCCTCCATCTTGCGCTTCCAAACAAGCGATTGACCTAAAGTGAAACTGACTGATTTGCGCGGGATTCTGCAATAC
This sequence comes from Verrucomicrobiota bacterium, assembly GCA_003176045.1. Taxonomy (GTDB): domain Bacteria; phylum Verrucomicrobiota; class Verrucomicrobiia; order Limisphaerales; family UBA8199; genus PSRM01. The sequence goes on from PSRM01000300.1 coordinate 8,767, forward strand.
ATCCCGCAATTTCGCGAGAAGACGTTCATCATCGCGGTGGACGGCGCGGTGGTCACGAGCGAGAGCTTCGGCAATATCCTCACGGATATCGCCGTACTGCGCTCGCTCAATATTCGCGTGGTCCTGGCCCACGGCGCGTCGGCACAGATCAAAGGGCTGGCAGCCGAACAAGGGGTAACCGCCTCGAACCTGGACGGCGCCGGAGTGACCGATGAAGCCACATTGAAGCTGGCCTTAACAGCCGCCAATCGCCTTACGCACGAGCTGCTCGAGGGCCTCGCAGCAAACGATCTCCGGGCTGCTTGCACGAACGCCATCATCGCCCATCCGCTCGGAATTCTGCACGGCGTGGACCACCTCATGACTGGAAAGGTCGAGCGCGTTGACGTGGAGATGTGCCAGAAGCTGCTGGACAATGGGATCATTCCCATTCTGCCCCCGCTTGGTTTCGATGGTGATGGCAAAACCTACCGCGTCAATTCGGACGCCGTGGCCCTGGCAGCGGCGGAAGCGTTAAAGGCTGTTAAGCTGATGTTCATCACCACCCACGACGGCATCCAGGTGGGCGAGCGCGTCATTCGCCAAATGCCGATCGCCGACCTCGAGTCCGTGCTGACGTTGCAAAAGAACGAAATCAATCCCGAAACCTATTCGAAGGCGGTCTATGCTGCCGCAGCTTGCAAAGCAGGCATCCCGCGCGTGCATGTTATCAACGGCGCCGTCGAAGAGGGCTTGTTGGCTGAAGTTTTCACTAATGAAGGCGTGGGTACTTTAATTTACGGCAATGAATTTCAACAGGTGCGGCGCGCGATGAAGAAGGACATCCGCGCCATCCTCAATTTGACCAAATCATCCGTCGCCACCGAAGAGCTGGTCAAACGCACCCGTTCTGGCATCGAGAAGCACCTGGCTGACTATCACATTTTCGAGATTGATAAAAACCCGGTTGGTTGCGTCGCCCTCCATGTTTATCCAGAGCAACAAAAAGGTGAGTTGGCCTGCCTCTATGTAAGCCCCGCGCACGAAAACCAGGGCATCGGCCGAAAGCTCGTTCAGTACGTTGAGAATCGGGCAAAGGAAATGGGGTTGGCCGATTTGTTTGCGCTCTCGACACAAGCGTTCACTTACTTCCAGTCAAAGGCGGGTTTTGTTGAAGGGACGGCAGAGGATTTGCCCCCGGCGAGGAAGGAGAAATATGAGCAAAGCGGGAGGAATTCGAAGGTGTTGGTGAAGAAACTCAGATGATAGGGCGAACTTTTTCAGGCTTTATGACAAACGAATGGGGACAAACGAATAAGATCCAATTTGTTTCGCCAGTCGTTTGTCCCCATTCGCTTGTTTCTCTTCCCTCATGACGGGGCTTTCAAGTTTCCGAACTTGAGGTATGCTTCACAAATGACCTTAAACGAGCAGATGACACAATTGGCGAAGCAGGCCAAGGCCGCTTCACGCCAATTGGCGAAGCTGACGACGGCAGAAAAGAATGATTGCCTGCTCGCTATGGCCAAATCGCTTGAAGAAAGTGGCGCCGCCCTCAAGGAGGCCAATGCTCTGGATATGGAGGTGGGCGCAAAGATGGGCCTTTCATCCGCGATGCTGGATCGGCTTAAGTTGGATGATAAACGAATCGGTGGAATGGCCAAGGGGTTGCGCGAAGTGGCGGCGCTACCAGATCCAGTGGGGCGCATTTTGGATGAGCGCACACGACCAAATGGCCTGCGGCTCCAAAAAATCAGCACAGCCATTGGTGTGGTGGTAATCATTTACGAATCGCGGCCAAACGTGACGGCGGATGCGGCGAGCCTTTGCTTTAAATCCAGCAACGCAACGATACTGCGCGGTGGAAAGGAGGCTCTGAACTCCAACCAGAGCATTGCACGAATCATGATCGAAGCCGGGAGAAAATCGCTTTCTGCTTTCCCCGAGCACGCCATCCAGGTGGTAGGGACTGCTGAGCGAGAAGCTATTAAAGAACTGCTCTCGCTGACCCAATATGTGGACTTGTGCATGCCGCGTGGAGGGGAAGGACTGATTCGTGCCGTGGCCGAATGTTCGAAGGTGCCTGTCATAAAGCATTACAAGGGAGTCTGCCACGTCTATGTGGACGCTGCCGCCGATCTAAAAATGGCAGAGGAAATAGCCATGAACGCAAAAGTGCAGCGGCCCGCCGTTTGCAATGCCATGGAAACTTTGTTGGTGGACAAAGTCATAGCGCCGACGTTCCTGCCGGTCATAGCTAAGAAGTTGGCAGAAAAGAAAGTCGAGCTTCGCGCCGACGAAACGAGCCGCGAGCTGCTGGATTCGAAAACCGACGGCCTGAAACTCCGGGCCGCCACTGAGCAGGACTATTACACCGAACACAACGATTACATTCTCAATGTGCGCGTCGTGGACGGTGTGCAACAGGCAATTGATCATATCACTCACTACGGTTCGGCCCATTCAGACAGTATCGTTACCCGCGATGAGCAAACCGCGAAGCGCTTTCTGGCCGAGGTGGACTCGGCGACAGTTTATTGGAACGCCTCCACCCGCTTCACTGACGGTGGCGAATTCGGCATGGGCGCCGAGATTGGCATCAGCACAGACAAAATCGGAGCCCGGGGGCCGATGGGGCTGGAGGAGTTAACCAGTTATAAGTGGGTGGGAATTGGGAATGGGCAGGTGCGGACTTGATAATAGGTGACGGCGGTCTATCTTTCACCGATGATCATCATCAAATTTCGAGACGAAGCGACGCACAGGAAAGCGCTTGGATTCCTCATGAGTCGTTACTCAGGACATTCCTGGGCGAGTGGGGAGGTACTCGTGCCGGAAGAGGCCTTAGTGCCTTTGGCTCGAGAGGGACTTAGCTTCACGGTTGAGGGACCTGCTACCTATGAGCGCATACGGTCGCTTCGAGATTCTGTTGCCGCTCCAGTATAACGATGGCCGCCCGGTGCCGGAGGAACTGCTGGACCAAACCGCCTTTGAAATTCAGAGCCGTTTTGGGGCCGTAACCTGGGAGACTCAGATCATCGAAGGCACTTGGCGCTATGCAGGAATTGTTTATCGCGACAAACTCAACCGGATATTCGTTGATGCTGAAGATACACCAGAAAACAGGCGCTTCTTCTCCGATTTGAAAACTCGTCTAAAATCGCGGTTTGAACAACTGGACATCTGGCTGACGGTGCATCCCATCGAATCGCTCTGAACCGCCGCAGGCACGATGAATACTTCGGTCCTGGATCAGCCCAAAGCCCGTGTTAGCGAGCGTGAGCTAGCTCACGCCGTGCGGCAGGCCATGCCTTCCGGCGGCCTATTCGCAGGCCACGACTGGCGCGTCTCCCCTGCCCCGTTCCAACTTAGCCCATCGCTGGGCTCTGAACTGGAGTCACTCGGACGCGTCCTCCTGCAATTCTATCGCGCGGTAAATCTGCTCTATCGAAAAAGTCTTGAAGGCAAGCAGCCCGAGTGGGTCGCGCGTTGGCTGGACCAGGGTAAGCCCGCGGAGTTGCTGGCGCTGGCCCGCTCGCCGACGTTCAAAAATGAAATGCCTCGCGTCATTCGGCCAGACCTGCTCATCACCGAACATGGCTTCAGCGTCACGGAGTTGGACTCTGTTCCGGGCGGCATTGGATTAACAGCCTGGCTCGGCCAGACCTACTCGCAACTGGGCTATGAGGTCGTGGGTGAGGCCGAGGGCATGCTTAAAGGGTTTTCCAGTATCTTCGGCGATGCCTCTTCGGTCCACATCGTAATCTCGGAGGAGGCCGCTACCTACCGGCCGGAGATGGTCTGGGTTGCGAACCGATTGAGTGAAGCCGAGACGCAGTCGGCCAGGGATGGAGCGCAGCATCGCTTTCGCGTGCGGGACGCTTCCTTCACGGGTTTTGCTGACGGCGACGCAGTTTATCGCTTTTTCGAGCTGTTTGATGTCGCTAACGTGCCGAACGCTGCAAACATCTTCGAGCCTGCCGCTGCCAAACGCATCCGCCTGACGCCTGCCCCTAAACCCGTCTTTGAGGAGAAGATGCTGTTCGCTCTGCTCTGGAATCGCAACTTGCACGAGTTCTGGCGCCGGGAGTTGGGCGAAAACTTCTTCAAACGATTATTGGCCCTCGTGCCCTACACCTGGATCGTGGACCCTTCGCCCTTGCCCCCGCAAGCGTCCATCCCGCACCTCGACCTCACCGACTGGCGCCAACTCGCTGCTCTGTCTCAAAAGGAGCGTGACTTGATTCTCAAGGTCTCAGGATTTTCCCCGCACGCCTGGGGGTCGCGCGGTGTTTATTTGGGCAGCGACCTGCCACATGCGGACTGGGCTGCGGCAGTCGAAAAAGCTATCACCAGTTTTGGCCACACGCCTTATGTCCTCCAACGTTATCACAAGCCCGGGTTGGTACATGCTCAGTGGTTCGATTTCGAGCGTGACCAGCTCGTGCCTATGGAAGGCCGCGTCCGCCTCTGTCCGTATTATTTTGTCAGCGGAGACGGAGATGCCGCCCGCGCCAACCTTGGAGGGGTGCTGGCCACTATTTGTCCAGCGGACAAAAAGATCATCCACGGCATGACCGAGGCCATCTTTGCGCCCTGCGCGGTAGCGAAATCGGCGGAGAGTTAAATTGGTTAAATGGGTTAAATGGGGGTTGAGTTGGCTACGGAGCGCCAAAGTCTCCGGACTGGCCAGTGACGCAGTCCAACCAATGTAGGGCAGGCTTTCGAGCCTGCCGGTTCAGGGGGCTTTTCAGCCCCCTGAACCATCGCCTTGGAGATTCGCGGCGCTGGAAAGCGCCGCAACCGGCAGGCTGGAAAGCCTGCCCTACGCTCCATGCTCCACGCTCTCGACGCTCCGCACGCCATTGACCCGCACGATTATGCGGGGGATTTATGCGCGAAAATAAGGTAGATTACCCCAGTCACTCACGTGTCTAAACAGCTAACGAAAGCATTCTCTTATCTAGTGCAAAATTGCACTACTCAGCGATATCGGGAACGCCGCGTGAGGGCACGCGACCTACAAGACCCTGTAGGCCGCGTGCCCTCACGCGGCGCTATCGCTAACTTTCGCAAGCAAGCACCGGCGGCCCTCTTTTGCGCCGCGCTGCTGGCTCCGGCCCCTTCGCAGGGCCAATCCTCCCGCGCAGGCTGGGGCTCGACACCCTATCACGATGCGAGCGGAACAGGCGTAACGTTCCGTGTCTGGGCGCCGAACGCAACGGCCGTCCACGTTCCCGGCGATTTCAACAGCTACTCCACAACCGCTTTTGCCCTCGGAAAAGAGCTTACCAATGGCGTTTTTGACGGGGTCTGGTCCGCCGATATGCCTGGCTCGTGGGTCAACCATCAATACAAATATTTTATCAACTCCTTCGGCACGAATGGTTTGTGGAAACATGATCCACGCGCGCGCAAGGTAGTCACTTCCGGCTCGGGCGATAACGACGTCATCTATGATCCCACGGCCTTCAATTGGGCCGGAGATAACTTTCCTGCGCCGGCGTTGGAGGACCTGGTGATTTATGAGATGCACATCGGCAGCTTCAACGTGATCTTTTCCGGCTTTCCCTCTTCGTTCGTCTATGCGACGAACAAGCTCGACTATTTGGCCGGCCTTGGCGTAAACGCCATCGAGGTCATGCCCATCGCCGAATTTCCTGGTAAATATGGCTGGGGTTACAATCCTGCCGATCCCTTCGCAGCCGATAATTACGCCTATGGTGGCCCTGACGGATTCAAAACTTTGGTGAAAGCTTGTCACGCTCACGGAATCGCCGTGTTGCTCGACGTCGTCCATAACCATTGGGGTCCGGGCGACCTGGATTTGTCGGATTTTGACGGCTGGGATGGCGGCGCAAACGGAGGCGGCATCTATTTCTACCAGGACACGAACCACTGTTGCACACCGTGGGGCCCCCGCCCGAATTATAGCCGCCAACCGGTGCGCGATTACATCCAGGACAACTTCACCATGTGGCTCAATGAATATCACGTGGATGGGTTCCGATGGGATACTCCCGGCGCTATGATGAACTCGGATACAACTTATATCCCCGAGGCCACAACGCTCATCTCCAACATCACTTGGCTAATCCATAGCAACTATCCGGGAAAAATAGATATTTCGGAAGACGTGATGGGCAACGGGTTCGATTCGACCTGGGACACGGTCTATCCGTACGCGGTCCAGCCCGTGCTTACCAACAGCCTGGACGCCAACCGCGACATGACCGTCATCGCGAACGCGCTAACAACGAATCAGCGATTCGGCGGTTCGGCCAGCCTGAATCGAGTCGCCTTTCTAGAATCGCACGATGTCGTAGGCCACGGCCCGCGCACACCAACCGCAATAGATCCCGTGAAACCGGACAGTTACCGCGCACGAAAGCTCTCCACTTTGGGCGCCGTTGTCGCATTGACTGGCATGGGTGTGCCGATGCTTTTCCAAGGCGAGGAGATGCTCGAAACCAATGAGTTCAACGCCAACGTGCCCATGGACTGGACCAAGACGAATGCCTATAGCGGCGTGGTGCAATTCTATCGCGATTTAATACATCAACGCCGCAATTATTACGGTGACTCCCTCGGCCTCAAAGGCGATCAATGCGCTATCCTTCAGGTGGATAATTCAAACAAGCTGCTGACTTGGCGAAGATGGAAAACCGGCACGAGCGGCCAAGACGTTGTAATCGTAGCGAACTTCAGTGGCAGCGGCCGGACAAACTACACGGTCCCATTTCCGTCGGCAGGAACATGGTACGTCCATCTCAACAGCGATTCGATATATTACGGATCCGATTACGGCAATATCGGCGTATCAAGTGTGACCGCCACCGGTTTCAATCCCACCGCTCCGGTCACCATCGGTCCCTACAGCGCCGAGATTTTTTCGCAGGTTAGCTTTCCTCCTCAACTGACCATCGCCCGAACCAACACCACAGTCACAGTTTCCTGGCCGATTCCTTATGCCGCCTGGATGCTGGATTCCACCGCCTCCTTCACTGGCAGCTCCAACACCTGGACCCAGGTCGCGCCGTCCCAGTACCACACCAACGCAAGCACGGTTTCTCTCACCGTGAGTCCAGCGAGCGCCAGCGCGTTCTATCGGTTAAGGAGGCCGTGAGGACCTTGTAGTGGAAGACGAAGGAGTCCTTCCCCGACGGAGCGCCGAAGGCCGGGGCGGCCCGCCCTCCATTTCGGCGCGTTGCAAACGGGCACCGGCTCGCGCCGAAAGGGAGTTCGGCGCTCCTGCCCTTCGCTACCCCTACTGCAGCGTAAATTCCTTTTGGTGAAATTCTTTCTTCTCGGGCCTGGTGGGCTCGATGAGCAAGAAACTAAGATACTGGCTGATCCAAGGTCCTGAGAGGGATCTCTCGAACACTGCGGCCTGCGCGGTGTGGAGCGTAGGGAAAAACTCGCTGCCATAGACATCTTTTTGATAGCTCGTCATCGCGCTGACTTCCGTGCGGGAAAATGACCGAGCGTTAAGCAGGGCTAGCAGGGTAACCAGGACACAGGCGTAGCGCAGCGAGCCCGACGCCATGCCCAAATAGTACTCACTCTGTCCAAAAACGTCGCTGCCGATGAGCTTTCCGCCAAGGCCGCGCTTGAAAAGGCTGAAAATCGAGAGAATCAGCAGGCCGGTGACGACATAGACGCCGATATAGGAGAAAAGCAGGCTGAAATGCGTCAGCTCGGAAAACCATTTGCCCGCCGGCTGATAGACTACGCTGCAGCCCACGACGACCGCCAGCCACTTAAGAAGCGGCAACAGCTCTTCTGACATTCCGTGTTTGCGCCCGCGTAACAGCCCAAAGAGCAGAAAGGCTACGAGCACAAAATCAAACACATTCACCGGCAATTTGGCCAGATCCATGCCACGAGAATAGCCGCTTTTGTGCCAAATCGGGCGGCTTTAAGCCTGATCATATTAACGCAGAGACGCGAAGAAGCAAAGGCGCAAAGGCTGACAGAAAATTAAGGACAGAAAAATTATTGCTGTCGTGTGAAGGTCGCAAACTCGGGCTTGGTTTCAATCAGGATGTCGCGGACGGCGCGCCGATCTTCTGCTGACATACTCGCGCAAGTTTGGTCCGGCGCGGGGACAAGGCTGTCCCCGCCCCAATCATCACCTTTGAGAATCTGGTCCAATCGCCGCCAAACATAGTTCTTCATCTCGCGGGGTAACCCGTCGAAGCTGCTGCTGTAGATCAAAAAGCTGCACGGATACCGAAACAAGCGTGTCTTAAGGTCGAGCTGGCGCAAAGAGCGGCCGCCGCTGGCGCGAGGTCCAATTCGTTGAAATTCGGCTGCAAAGGAGGAGGTCCCTTTGACGGGCCCTTTGAGCGGAGCTTCGTCTCGAAACAGCATGTATTCGAGCAAACGCTCGCCAGCCTGGGCGATGCGCTGTTGCGGCCAGGGGGAATCCACATTCAGATTTTCGACATCACCCAACTCTTTGCCCTTCCCGGCCAGCTCTGCCAAGGCGTATTGCGCCTCATAACTGGCGCGCGTCAGCAGGTTGTGCATGCGGACCTGGTGTTCGAGCACGAGCAGCGCTACAATATCGCTCTGAGGCGAGAGGTAAAGCGGCGCGTCAAAATGAGAGCGCAAATCTCTCAGGTTCGCCCCCAATCGGGCATCTACCTTCTCGGGATGATCGCGGTCCGATGAAATCACATTGCCAAGATGAAGTTCGCCTTCGCCTTTGCCCGGGACCAGTCCTTGCGACAGCACTTTTGCGGAAATATGCGTGCCGCTGACGTACCATCCGGCCCAGCGCTGATCCAGACTGGAGCCATGTCCAGATTCAAAGCCGCGAACGGTGGCCAGTGGCGTGCCGTCGGGACCGGTATGCACGGAGCGGACGAAGAAGCCCGGCACTTGCAGTGTTCTTGCGGTGTCGTGGCAGCTCAGACAATCGAACTGCCGTTTCAGCGTTGGTGAGGTATTGGCCGTTTGTTCGAGTGTATAGAAGACCGCGCCCCGCTTCGAGTCCACTGAGGCCAGGTCAATCACTGGGCAGCCGGGTGCCCAGCCGACATAGACGTCGCTTGAAAAGTACACGGCGCGGGGTGTTCGAGGGCTGGTCTGTTCTTTTTGTGAACTGGTTTTGGAGAAGACCAGGGTTTGCGAGGAAACCGGCACGTGCAGGGTCTTGAGCAGAGAGGAAAGATATCCTCGCTTGGACTCAAACTTCAGGTGCCTGGTTCCGGCCGCCATATCGCGCTGCAACTGTGTCACCGGATCGGTTAAGCCTTCCGAAGAATTGTAATGAATGACGGGGTCATCGACCTCGGGTAAGGCTCCCTGTCCGATGGCCCAGGGGGCCACGAGCAGAGACAACACAAATGTCAGTTTCGAGACCCAGCAATGCGCCAGAAGACGTGAGGCACTGCACAAGCCATGTAGCAGCCGGGGCCCGCCGCGCCGGAATCGGATGAAGGTGGGTAACGAGGCTCTGAAATCCTTGTGCACGAGTTCTTAGGAAGAGATTAGAGCCTCGTCACCTCGGCTGCTACCATTATCTCACACCTCAACGCTCAAGGTGAACGGACGCGATAATAATTGGCCGCCGCGTGCGCGCCAGCTTGGGGATCGGTGAATTGAAATTGGCCAGGCGTGACTTCGATGGCCGGACCCAGCACTGGCCAGTTTGATGAGAAGATGGACAGGTCGGTGGATCCAAGAACCGAGAAGGGCGCTCCGCTGGCGTTGGTGAAGCCGAGTTGAAAGGAGCCATCCGGCATCATCTGCATCTGCGTGATCGGCGCCGTCACGCCCACCACTGCCCCGGTGCAGTAGGTGAAGGTCGCGCTCGAGGCGTATTCAGCCCATATTCGGTGGCTTGCCGCTGACGGATAGTTCGTGCTCAGCGATGCGGGCTGGAATATACCTCCCGAAGTCTGGCCCAGGAATGAATTGCCATCCCAGAATGTGACCATGCCCAATGGTCTGCCACCCTGCGGTGAAACCAACGCAGCGCTAAAGGTCACTGAATTGGAACCGATGACCGGCACTGTCGAGGTGAGAATCATAGTCGTTGATCGGGCGTGGACTCTTTGGACAAAGGTGATCATGCCCGTCGGGTACAGGCCATCGCCACTATATTGCGCTGTGATGAAGTGAACCCCCGCAACAAGATTGGTCGGGGCCGTTTGCGCAGTCCCATTCACAAGGGCAATGTTTGTGGCGAAGCTCCCGGAGCCGTCCAGGAAATTCATTGTTCCGCTGGGGACAGGTCCGGTCCCCGCGGGATTGGTAACCACCGCCGTGAAGGAAATCGACTGTCCCACCCAGGCGGTGCGTTCGTCGGGCACTGAGGAATAAGCTGAGACCGACAGGTTGGTTAAACTATCAACCGCGTAGAGCTTGTTTCCATTGATCGTGTACACCGCGCCGTCAGGCGCCACGACGGTCGGCACGTACGGCTCGCCGTAGCCGGCGTTCAGAGTAAAAGCCTCGCTCAGCGAGTTCGAGAGCAGGTTCCATCGGTACAAGTGACCGTCCTCACTGGGCAAAAGCACCGATGCGGTCGCAGGATTGACCGCCGGGGTATTGATACACCATTCCTTATTGGTAAAAGGTCCCGTGACCGTCAACACCTCGCGCATGAAATTGATCCCGAGGCTCGGCTGCGCCGCGTTGGGATCAAGAATTGCCGCACGGTAAAAGCTGGTGCTGTAATCGTTATACTTGCTCACCAATAGATAAGAAGAGGGGCCTCGATAACCGTTGACTATGTTGGTTGGCACGATCCCCTGCGTGTAATCGTAACCGAAGATCCCAGGCAGCTTTTGCGTGGCCAGATCGGCGCTGAAATGCAATGTCCTCCCTCCGCCAAAATACACGTCACCATCCGGGCCAATCGTCGGCGACGGCGTATCCCGGTCGAGCGGGTATATGTCGCCGCCACTGATCGGGTCCTTCAGGCGAACTTTGTACTTGGTCGCGAGAGTTGTGGCATCCAGTCCCAACAAATAAGCAGGAGGACCACCACCCGACTTCACTGCAACATAGAGCGTTGTTCCGTCCTGGCTCAAGCCTGGCGCGCAATTGGAGGAGTCACTGTTAACAGAGGGGTCGCCGGCCGCGTTTCCTGCAAGGACATAGGTCGCGGTGCCATTGGGCGCGATCCGCGCGTAGCCGCTGTTCGTCGTGTTCAACGGCGCTGGCGCGTTGCCGATGACTCGAAACCCGAAAAAGATGGTGCCATTTGCGTCGGCAGTAATCGGTGTGTCCAAATAGACCGTGCTGTTGTACGCGGCAGCGTTGGTGGAATAATCGGCTAGCGGCATGTAAAAGCAGGTCTGCACGGGTGTGCCCGGGCTGTCCGAATCGAGATTATCAATGTAATACACCGTGCCTCCGGCGCCCGGATAATAGAGTCGATTTCCGGCAGGGCCAACAGTGAGTACAGGGCCAAATGTAATGCCCTCATTTGAACTGCACGGACACATTGCCCAGTCTGTCGGCAGCGTATACTTGGTCCTCCCGGTAGCCCCTTCGATTGCGTTTACGGTAGCGGCACGACCCGCCGAGAACGAGGCGAATATCACGGTATTGGAAGTAGTGATCACTGGTGAGCCGAAGTGCCAATACGACCCGCCAAGGGATGCGCTCCATCTTAAGTGGTTGAGGTGTTGGGCGGGCGTCGCGAACTGCGCCTGATGTTGCGCGTTCCCAGCGAAAGTTGGGCTCTGCGCGAAGGCGATGCGAGGGCAGAGAACGACCAGAGCCAGGAAGGGCCACAGTCTCACGGAACTGTTCTTGCTCTTGGTCGTTCTCGTATCCGCCTAATACTCAGCGGCCGGGACGCATTTCTTTCAAACTTTTTGAAAAGAGTATGAACCACGGATCGGGCGGATTGCTCGAATGCAGTTGAGTATCCGCGTAATCAGCGGAATCCGCGGTTAAGTCTTGCTTTCGTTGCGGCTTTGATTGCCATCAGAACCACACCCGCCTGTCTCAGGCTGCATCGGCTAAGTGGAAGGCGGAGCGCCTTCGATTGGCTGCGAGAGTAAACCAAAAAGCTACCACTCCAATTAATACAAGCATACATGAGCTTGGTTCCGGTATCGTTTCGTCGGAACCGGTAATATTGGCAGCGCGGTAAGTTGGACCAGCTGTAGCAACTCCCGTCGTAAGATCAATGCTGAAAATGCGGGTGTTCCGATTCTCAGAATCACCGCTGTAGGCATACAGGGTTCCGTTGGCAAAGCCGGCACCGTCCAGGGTCGGAGCACCAGTGGGCCCAATGGCGGTCGCAACCCCAGTGCTCAAATCCAGCCTGTAGAGTGTCGAAACGACGGAATTGCTGATTTCCAAAATGTAATAGAGGGAGCTCGAGTCGCCGGTTGGCCCAGATGAATGTGTTCGTGAAAGCTGGCAAGCCCGTGTTGCCTATGAGGGTGGCAGCTCCGGTAGTGCTATCAATTCGGTAAAGCGAATCTGCGAAGCTGATGCCATACAGAGTGCCGGAGACAGAGGCGAACGTGGTGAAGGGCAAAGGGTAATGGGATCCGGAGAAGCCAAACCTGGTGATTGTTGCGGCTGAAGGATCAAGGCGATATAGATAGCCCGCGCTATCCTCGCCAACCAGTGTCCCATCGGAGAGATTGCCCATACCGACAAAATAGGGTGAGCCTAAGGGTCCGCTGATCGGTCTTGCAAGGGCTGTGAAAGTCCCGGTTGCAATATCCAAGTTTCCAAAGCTGCCATTCTGAGTGACGACGTAAGTTATGGGATCAGCGAAGGCGAGGCGTGCGCAGAGACAGACAAGAGCCAGGCCGGGCCATACGCGACCGGGTACGAGGGGCGTGCTCGCTACCTTTGTGGTAAACTTTGTCGAAATGATCATAAACTGGCCTCAGACTTGCCAGAACGTGTGTTTTGCCCCGGCTCGCGCCAACGCCGCCAGCGCCCGAGCACCAATACGCCGCCGATGGCCATCAGGGCCACGCCGGCCGGCTCAGGCACCGGCGTGAGCAGAAAGGCGTCCGCCTGGCCATTGGGGTTGAGACCGTCGCCCACGATCAGGCCGGTGTTGCTGATCGCGCTGGCCTCTTGCAGGGTCCAGCCGGAGTTGCTCGGGACCAGGGCGTTCAGGTCTCGCATCACGCCACCGCTGTAAAGGAAGGCGTGCTCTCCGGTTGGGCCGACAACGGTGTACGACTCTCCCACGATCATGCCATTGTTGTTGATGCACCGGGCCACACTGACCGTGCCGCCCAAGGTGCCCAGATCGAGCATTGTCCCCCCTCGATACAAGAAAGCGTGCTCGACAGCATCGCCGGCCAGATAGGCACCGCCAACGACTTGACCGGCGTCGTTGAGGCCCATCGCGGTACTGATGCTGCCTCCGAGCGTGCCCAGGTCGCTCGTCACCCCACCGCTGTAGAGGAAGGCGTGCCTGTCGCCGCTGGAAGTGAAAGATTCCCCCGCCACCTGGCCAAAGCTGTTTAGGCTCGAGGCACTGCTATAATTGCCGCCGAGCGTGCCCAGATCGTGCATCACGCCGCCGCTATAGAAAAACGCGTGTTGGGTGCCGCCCGCCACGTACGCCCAGCCGGCCAACTGGCCATTGTTGTTAATGGCATTGGCAGAGCTCCCCGGGCCGCCCAGCGACCCCAAGTTGCCCATCACCCCACCGGTGAACAGGAACCCATATTCAGGTCCATTGCTGAGTGTGGAAAAGCCGGCCACCTGGCCGTTGTTATTAATGCCCGTCCCTGCCGTGTAGGCGCCACCTAACGTGCCCAGGTCCCGCATGACCCCGCCACTGTACAAAAACGCTCCGTTCCCGGAACCACCCGCCGGAACATACCACCCTGTCACCTGTCCGTTATCATTTACCCCAGCAGCCACGCTGTCAGTGCCGCCAAGGGTGCCCAAGTCCGTTATCACGTACTGCTGAGCGAACACGGCAGGGCCGGTCAAAGCGAGGGCGAATCCGATGAATCCGCAATGGAGCCTGACGCCTTTCATGAGTTAAGGAATATTACCGGGCTGCTCTTTTCCGTTTTCGTATCTGCTGATTACTCAGCAATCGGCAGGCATTTCTTTCAAACTTTTTGAGGAACTTTTTGCCGGTCCCGCGGGTGCATATTTTCTTCTGTGTGACAGCGTCGTCAGGGCAGCATCGCCACGCGATAGAATCGGCGGGTGGCTCGCGGAGGCGGATCGGTGGCAATGGCAACGGAATTGGTAGCGGTCACGGGGAGGCCCAGACTGCCCCAGACATGTTGGCTTAAATCGCCGGTGAATTGAAGTTGGTAGCTGCGGCCAGCAACCGCGCTCCAGGATAGCACCACCTCGTTGTTCGTGAGCTGCACCGACAACAGGACGGGTGCAGGATCGGCGATGACCAGCTCGAAAAGGGTGCCGTTGCCCCCAGCGCCGCCGAATTCAGCCACGCCATAAAGGTTGCCGTCGAGACCCAGTATCAGGCCGCACTCGGGGATGGCGCCATCGGGAGTCCCCACGAACGAATGCAGGTTGCTGTAGGTGCCATTGGTCTGGAATCGGAATATCACACCGTTGTCGAATGCGCCACCGGCCATGGTTGTGCCATAGAAACCGTCGCCGACGAGAAGCAGCCTGGCGGCGGGCTGAGCCCCGCTGGTGCCATCAAAGGAATAGAGGCTTGAGAACAGGCCGTTGGTAGTAAACTTGAATATTGTGCCGAAGCCGTAAGCGCCACCGGACGCAGTGGTGCCGTACAGGCAACCGTCCGAACCCACCGCCAGGCCCGCTTGCGGATCAGAGCCATTCGCGCCACCGGGGAAAGTGTACATGGTGGCCACTCCCCCACCTGGTGTGAATGCGAAAATGGATCCGTTCCCAAGTGGGGTTGTGCCGTAAAGTTTACCGTCCGGGGCCTGGACCAGTGTTGCCCCCTTGGGTAAGCCACTGCTGAACCCATCGAACGGTACGACCGTTGTCAGCGTTCCGTTCGTGTTGACCCCAAAAACCACGCCATCACCCAGGATGCTGGAACCCTGGGTGCCCCCATTCTCGGTCGTTCCGTAAAAGTTGCCGTCACTGGCTTGAGTCAGACCTGACCATGGAAGCGCGCCGTCCAGCGCGAAAGTGCTGCCGTTGGTCACGGAACCGAAATTGTAGATCGAGGTCAGTACGCCATTGGTCGTTAAACTGAAGACGGTTCCGTCTCCGTGGGTGCCGCCATTTGGTGCCGTCCCAAGGAAGGTGCCATTGGCGAGGCGAAGCAGTTGCCCCTCCGGGCCATAGCCATTACCCCCGCCGAAATAGGCAACAACTGAATAGTTAGAAGAGGCGTTAGGAAGCAAGTACTTGAAAACGGTACCCTGGCCATTGGCCGCGTCAGTCTCGGTCGTGCCATAGATGTTGCCTGCCTGGTCCAGGGCCAGTTCGGCCGATGGATTGATCCCGTCAGCCACAAAATCATAAACCACAGCAAAGGCCCCGTTCGTCGTAATCTTGAATACCGTTCCACTGCCCGCCGGCCCAGGAGCCACTCCGCCCTGGGAGGCAGTCCCGTAAAGTGTCCCGCCTATGAGTAGCAAGCCCGAATCGGGCGCCTGGCCATCTAAACCATTGTGAAAAGAATACAGTGAGGTCAGCACACCGGCAGTGGTGATTTTGAATATTGTGCCATCCCCGCCCAAACTCAGATCATTGGTGCCACCGGATTCGGTCGTCCCATAGAGATTGCCGTCGCTGCCGAAAACCAGACCGCAACGAGGACGGGCGCCGTCCAACGGTTTGCCACTTGAATTCGTGACAGTGCCGAACGAATAGAGATGGGTCAAGGCACCGTTGGTGGTGATCCTGAATACACAACCCAAGCCATGTGCTCCGCCACTGTAGCCTGTGCCATAGAAGTTCCCGTCCGCGCCCTGGACGAGCGGGGCCTCAGGATTTGGATTTTGCACCCCGGCCGGTTTCGAGACGAAAGAATCGAGCGTGGACAAAGCACCGTTGGTCGTGATTTGGAAAAAGGTGCCTGCGTTGAACAGCCCGCCGCTGGTGGTGGTGCCGTAGAGGCTGCCATCGCCGCCGAGCACAAGCGGGGCCAGTGGAGTTGCGCCGTTGGTCCGGTCGAATGCGTAGAGAGTTGTCAATAGCGCATCGGGTGTCATCCTGAATATCGTTCCCAACCCGTAGGCCCCTCCAGACTCGGTCGCCCCGTAAAAGTTGCCATCCCGGGCCAGACTCAGACCACCGACTGGTGTGCCACCGTCGCCACCGCCAGTGAATTCAATCAGAGTCGCCAACGTACCATTTGTAGTAATATTGAACACAGTGCCAGCCTCGTAATATCCCCCGCCGCGAGTGGTCCCGTAGAACGAGGCATTAACCCCTTGGATCAAGGCGCTCTCGGCGTCGGCACCGTCACTGGCCTGGTCACCAAAACTGTGCAACAGCGTGGCGAGTCCGTTGGTGGTAACTTTGAAAACGGTGCAAGATTGCTTCGAGCCCATCCCAGAGGTGGTGCCGTAGAGATTTCCATCCGGCCCAAGCGCCAGGGGAGCAAGAGGCCGGGAGCCAACGTTTTGGAAGGAGTGCAGGTTGGTGAAAGTGACAGCATCCGCTTGCGAAGAAACCAGCAGCCACACGATCACGGTGGCTCTGGGCCAAATCGTTGGCGAAAACCGATTGGATTTGGATCCTGGTCCCAGTTTCTCAGTGGGTATGGTTATGGAATGCGTTTTTGCTTTCGTATCAGTTTATTCCTCAGCCGTTGAAAGGTGTTTCTTTCAAAATATTTGAAGAATTATTTGCCGACCGTTCCGCGCCGAGCGGAGCGACCCCCTGATAGCCCAGCCGAATGGAATGCACCCCGGAGGGGTGCTGGAACCGGGGCCGAGCTGCGTCGCTGCCAAATCAAATCCAGCGCCCCGAACATTGTTCTTGCACGCCTGTCGGGGTGCTGGATTAAGGGGACGAGCTACCGGAGGTCGCTTTGCGCTTTTGCGTTTTGCCGTTCTCACTCACTCACCCACTCGCTCACCCGCTCACTAACGGACCCTATTGCCCCTGCCCCACCAGATGAGCCAGACGCCAAAGGCAGAAGCTGAACAGTCCAAAGCCGATGAGCAGTCCGCCGACTCCGACAAGCCGCCCCCAGAACCGGCGACTCTCGTTCCGGTGCAGCTCACTGGTCGCGAACTGAAAAGAAAGCAACGCAGTCATCAGTTCCTCGGCGGACCTGAAGCGCCGGACGGGCCGCGTGCGGCAGGCGCGGAGCACGATCTTATTGAACCGCAACAAATCGCGATCCTCAGCGCCTTGTCCCAGATCAGCCGGCAATTCGGGGTAATCGCTGCGGTCCTTGCCGGTGCTCATCTGGTAAAGGATCTTGCCCAACGAATAAATATCGGCCTGAGGTGTTCCGGCGCCTTCCGGTGGAATGAACCCGGCGGTGCCAATATGGGCTCGAGGCTCGGATATGGCCGCCACCAGGCCGATGTCCGCAAGCTTGGGAAATCCGTTCACAAAGATGATGTTGGATGGCTTGATGTCGCGATGAATCAGGCTATGCCGATGCAGAAAACCCAGCGCCGAAGCGATGGCAGCGCCGTTGCGGACACATTCGCCGATTGGCAAGCGTCGCCTTTGCGTCAGGTCATGCGCCAGGGTGCGCGGCCGGTAGCGCTCGGGCGCAATCACTTGTCCTGATTCCACATCGTCAGCCAGCTCCATCACACAATAGAAAAAGCCCGCCACTTCGTTTACACCTACCTGGAGGATGTCCATCAACCCATCGTGTTGCCGCGAGACGGGCTCGAACCTCAGGACACCGGCAAACTCTCGCGGGAAAGCTCCGCTCTGTTGAAACGCCTTCTTCTCTACAATTTTAACGGCGCGATAGGTGCCGACGCTGTTTCGAGCCAGCCACACCTGGCCGCCGCCACCCTCGCCGATCACGCGCAGAAGCTGGTGTTCGGGAATCGGCGGCGGGGCGTCGGTAACTACGTCCCTCACTGCACTGTCGTCAGGCATACCCACAGGTTTCATCTTGCTTCCCACTCCTTTTCCAGACGGCGCACCTCTTTTTGGAGCAACCGCGTGATGCGATGCTTGGCCAGATAGACCTGGGTAGCGCTCACCCCGAGCGTCTGGCGAATGCGTGAGACCGGCCAGTGTTTCACCACATACAAATCGAACAGTTGATACTGCTCCTCCTTGACGCGCTGCTTGACACACTGAGTAGCAGCTTTCAGCAGGTGCGCATGCCATTCTCGTTCCCATTCCTGGGCACCGGCATCATCCACCACGTCGGGAATCGCCTCGAGCGGCAGATACTTGCGGCCTTCACCTCCGGCATCGCCACGCAATAAACCCGTTCGCTTTTCAAACTGGTCGGCGATCCGCCAGCGCGTCAGATGACAAAGCCAGCCTTTGAACGAGCCCAATCGGCGATCACGTTTGAATTTGTGGATGTTCTGCGCGACGCCGATGATGGTCTCCTGAACCACGTCCTCAGCCTCAGCGGCGGTCAGTCCGGCTTTGAGGGCAACCGAATAAATCAGCCGCCAATAAGTGTCAAAAAACACGCGCCAACTCTCATCATCCCCCCAATCCTCCAGCCGGCTCAATAGACTGTAACGGGTCGGCGCAAGGTGGCCCCTGAGTGTGGTCGTGCTCGTTTCGGGGTCCATTGCCTACGCCAGCATAGCAAATCCGCCAGCCACGCTCAAGGTGATCGGACTCGATAATAAGTGGCCGCCGCGCGCGCGCCAGCCTGGGGATCGGTGAATTGAAATTGGCCAGGCGTGACTTCGATGGCTGGGCCCAGCACTGGCCAGTTCGTCGAGGCAACCGACAGTTCGGTTGAACCAAGAACCGAGAAGGGCGCTCCGCTGCGGTTGGTGAAGCCGAGTTGGAAGGAGCCATCCGGCATCATCTGCATCTGCCTGATCAGCGCTGTCACGCCAACGACTGCCCCGGTGCAGGAAACGTAGGTCGCGTCCGAGGAATACTCCGCCCACACCCGGTGGCTTGCGGCGGTAAGGGTCGTCATGCCCAGCGATGCGCGGCCCGAGCTCGGTGCAGTCTGACCGAGGAACGAATTGCCATCCCAGAAGGCAACCATGCCCGTGGGGGTGCCTCCTTGCGGCGAAACGAGCGCGGCAGTAAACGTCACGGAATTCGAACCCGGGACCGGCACTGTCGAGGTCAAAATCATCGTCGTTGCTTTTGCGTGGATCCGCTGGACCAGGCTGACCATTCCGGTCGGGTAAAAGGCATCGCCGCTGTATTGAACGGTAATGAAGTGAACCCCCGCAACCAGATTGGTGGGAGCCGTTTGCGCAAGTCCATTAACAACTGGGATATTCGTCGCGAAGGTCCCGGAGCCATCCAGAAAGTTTACCATACCGCTGGGCACCGGACCTGTTCCCGCCGGATTGGTGACTACTGCCGTAAAGCTGATCGGTTGTGCCACCAGGGCGCTGCGTTCGTCGGGGGCTGAAGACCAGGCTGAGATCGAAAGATTGGTCAGGCTGTCAATTGCGTAGAGCGTGCTTCCATTGATGGTGTAAACTGCGCCGTCGGGCCCCACAACGGTCGGCACATACGGCTCGCCAAAGCCAATATTCAGAGTAAATGCCTCGCTTAGCGAATTCGAGTGCAGGTTCCACTGGTATAAGTGGCCGTCCTCGCTGGGCAAAAACACCGAGGCGGTGGCCGGATTTACCGCAGGGCTATTGATGCACCACTCCCTTGCGGCGGTCGGGCTGGTCACAGTCAACACCTCGCGCATGACATTGATCCCAAGGCTGGCTTGCGCCGCGTTGGGATCGAGAATCGCAGCGCGGTAAAACCGGAGGTTATAATTATTATACTTGCTGACCAACAGATAAGAAGAAGCGCCGCGATAACCTTTGACGATGTTTGTCGGAACGACGCCCACTGTGTAATCCCAACCGAACAGGGAGGGAAGCTTTTGCGTGGCCAGATCGGCGCTAAAATGCAGCATCCAACCCATCCCCGTATCGGGGTTGGCCGAGACGCCCAGATACACCTCGCCGTCCGGGCCAACTGTCGGCGATGCGGTAGCCATGTCCGGCGGCATCACACGGTTACCGTTGTTCCTCGGGTCACGAAGCAGAACCTCATACCGGGTGGCAAGGGTTGTGGCGTCCAGTCCCAACAAATAACCCTTAATATAGTTAACAGATTTGACGGCAACATAGAGCGTGGTTTCGTCCAGGCTCAAGGCCGGCGCGCAATTGTGCGAGCCATGAGAAACAAACAGGTCGCCGGCTGCATTTGGCGCCAGGACGTACGTGGCCGCGCCGTCTGGCGCGATCCGCGCGTAGCCGCTGTTAGTCGTGTTCAACGGCGGCGGCGCGTTGGTCACGACCCGAAACCCGAAAAAGATGACGCCGTTTGAATCCGCCGTAATGGGCGTGTCCAGAAATACGGTGGATTTGTACGCCGCGAAGTTGGTGGTGTAGCCGGCCAGCAGCATATAAAAATAGACCTGCACCGGTGTTCCCGGATCATCCGAGTCTGGATTGTCAATGTAATACACCGTCCCGCCGGCGCCTGGGTAATAGAGACGAGGCCCGGCGGGGCCAACCGTCAGCACCGGGCCAAAGGTGACACCCCAGCTATTATCCGGAGCAACTACCCAATCAGTGGGTAAGGTGTACTTCACTCGACCGGTTGCGCCTTCGATTGCATTTACGGTGAATACGCCTCCTGCCGCGGAAGCGAAGATCACGGTATTGGAAGCAGTAATGACTGGCGATCCGTAGTGGATGAAGTCGAAGTTGGTTTCGATTGCCGAGCTCCATCGTAGGTGGTTGAGGTGCTGGGCAGGCGTCGCGAATTGCGCCTGATGTTGCGCATTCCCGGCGAAGGTTGGACTCTGTGCTCTGATCTCTAAGACCGCCGAGCTTAGCACCACGATCGCCGCCAGGGTATGACTGCTGACCCTTGCAGTATTTTCCACCACTGCCTTTTTCCGGAACAGGTTTGTTCCAGGGTTACTCACGCTTCGGCTTGATCTAACGTCACCTTAGCAGAATGGGTTGTCCCGATCAATCCCGCTGGTCCTCCTTTGTCCTCCTTCCCTGCTTTTCCAGTTCTTTAACCTCGCTTTGTGGCGGTGGAGGCGTGCGGAGTGGCATTGGTTTGCGGCCTGGTCGGTGGATGCATGGCTTGTTCGAGATCGTGTGCTGCGGCTTGGACCGCGTCGAAGTTTTGTGGCCGAGGCTTTAAAGCAAGGTACGCGCGGTATTTTTGCAGGGCCAGGGGCCAATCGCGGGTGTAACGGTCCGAAACTATGGCGAGGTTGAGCAAGGCTGGGGGATAATCAGGCTGGTTCTTCAGCGCAGCCGTGAACATTTGGGCGGCCTCGGCTGATTTGCCGCGATCGAGGCGGATCAACCCCAATCCGTTCGGCGCTTCGGGGGTCCGCGGGTTCAGGTGCCATGCTTGTTGAAAACTCGATTCACTTGCTGTGAGCAGATCGCGCTGGCGTGGTGTTGAATGCTGGCCGGCAGCGCGCAAATACGCAGTGCCGAGCTTGAGAAAACCATCGGGCGAGTTGTTCCTTTGAAGGCTATAGGTGTTGAACTCGCTGATGGCGGCTTCGAGATTGTTTTGTTCGAGCAAGAGGTTGCCCAGGTTGTAATGCGCTTCGGCCAGGTCCTTGTCGATGGCAATGGCCCGCCGGTAAGCCTTGTCAGCCTCCCCAAGCTGGTTCGCATAGTGGCAGGCGACGCCGAGGTAATTCCAGGCCTGGGCCCGATAGTGAGGCGCTGAATTGGTCGAGAGCAGGACGGTTGCAGAGCGCAGTTTTTCAATGGCCTGCGGATACTGGCGCTCTTCGAGCAATCGTTTGCCCTCCAGCAAAGCCCGGGCGCCGGGCGGAGCGCACCCGGTCAAAAGCGTGACAAGCGCCGCCAAAACGATAACACTCTTTGCGGCGCGATGAGCAATGTTCAACATCGCCCGTGGTGGTAACACCCGCATCTCGAAGTGTCAAGTTGCGCCAGTGGTGATTGATGAATCTTAATCTTAATCTTTCTCTTAATCTTAATCGCCGTTTCTTTTTGCACAGGTCACGACGCGCGACAACTCCGGGCCGGAACCGTGGGCTGAAGCCCACGGCTACTATCGCGGCATCGCTACGCGATGCAGGCCGCCGCAACGCGCTGAATTTGCCAAAGGCATTGCGGGTAGTACTCCTACTCCTCGCGCTCCCATTATCCTTTTCACCTCCCGCGTGTGCGTCTCCGTCTGCCACGCCCTCCCCTGCCCCGGCGCAAGTCATTAGTGTGACCGACTCCCGCGCCACGGCAGCGTTCGAACCACGACTGGAGCGGGTTCGCGCCATGGTCCAGAAAGGGTTGTTGCGCCTGACTCACAAAAGCACAATCATTCAAGCCTGGCGCACTCTGCTTTCCACCAACGACATTGTCGGCATTAAAGTCTATTCGCGCCCGGGACCGAACAGCGGCACGCGGCCCGCCGTTGTTGCTGCCGTAGTAGAGGAACTCCTCTCCGCGGGTCTGCCTGCAACCAATATTCTGGTGTGGGACAAAGATATTACGGACCTGAAACTGGCTGGGTTTGTTGACCTTGCCAAGCGATATGGGGTTCGGGTGGCGGGCAGCCTCCAGGCGGGCTATGACTCCGCTACATTTTATGAAAGCCCGATTCTCGGGAACCTGGTCTGGGGCGATCTTGAGTTCGAAAAGGGCGGTTCGGAAGTTGGCCGTAAATCCTTCTTCTCGAAACTGGTCACCCACGGAATGACCAAGATCGTCAACGTGACACCGCTGCTGAATCACAACTCAGCGGGCGTATCGGGCAATTTCTATAGCCTGGTCACCGGCAGTGTGGATAATTTTGCCCGATTCGAAGGCACCCCGGAGCGCCTGGCCACAGCCGTTCCTGAGATATACAATCTGCCGCCCCTTGCCGATCGAGTAGTATTGAATATTGTGGATGCGCTTATCTGCCAGTATGAGGGGGCAGAACGCAGCCTGCTGCACTACTCTGCCACTCTTAATCAGCTTCGCTTCAGCAGGGACCCGGTTGCGCTGGATGTCCTCTCGCTACAGGAACTGGAGCGCCAGCGTCAGGCCACCAGGGCCCCCGAGGTCAAGGAGGACATGGAGCTCTACAATAATGCTGCGTTGCTGCAGTTGGGAGTCAGTGATTTGAAGAAGGTGCAGGTCGAGGAGCTGCGGTAAGTAGAGCCGCGACCGCGTGAGGGAGCGTCCGGGCATGTTGGGAATGGTGGAAGGGTTCAGGGTTCAGGATCGTGCACTTTGTCTTTCACTTCGTCTTTCACTTTGTCTGCTTCGGGGGCGGCGCGAAGGCCAGACTACTGAGAAACCGGGGACGAGGCCGTCCCCGCCGCTATCCCGCTGTTTCTCCTGCAAGTTCCTGCCAGCCGACCGTATTTCCTCCAGAAACGATATGAAAACTATGAAAAACCTCACTAAAAACCACCTCACAGGCCGGATTTGCATCTGCCTCACTCTGGCCCTCACCGTGTTGGCCGATCAAATTTGTCGCGCTGCGGTTGTCACCAGCACCGATGACAGCGGACCCGGCACGCTGCGCGAAGCGGTGGCGAACGCCACCGATGGCGACGTGATCACGTTCGCCACCGCGGGCCAGATCTCGCTCCAGTCCAACCTGGACATCACCAACAGCGTGACCATCGTCGGGCCGGGCGCTGGCAACTGCACGTTGGAGTTTGCAAGCCCTGACGCCTATCTGTACATCGCCCCGGATGTTACCGTGTCAGTTTCCGGTCTGACCTTTAATGATTCTTTCGGAAGCGCGATTGTTATTTACTCGGCCCATCTCGCCCTCAGTAATTGTGTCGTCGCCAACTGCGCCCAGGAGGTAGGTAATGGGGCCATCTACAACTTGGGGTGGCTGACCGTTTCAGGCAGCAGATTCGCCAATAACGGCGGCGGCGCCATTCTTAACGAGCTCTCGGCCCTGGTTCTGAACAGCGGATTCACGGACAATCGTGGAGGCGCAATTATTAATTTGGACGCTGACCTGGTGGTCAATCAGTGCACATTCGTGGGGAACACATCTGATACTGGCGGCGGCGGAATCTACAGCCTCGCATCTACCGCTCAGGTGATCGGAAGCAGCTTTGTACAAAACAGCGCCGAAGAAGGCGGAGCTATTTACAATTCAGGCGAGGGAGCGAGCGCAACGATGACCGTGAGCAACTGCGCATTCGACAACAACTGGACATGGGGAGAGGGCGGCGGGGCGATCTACAATTATGTGTACAGCTATTATGACTCTGCAGGCCAGGCGATCTTGAGCCTCAATAATAATACTTTTAGCGCCAACCAGGCTACCGGCTATGGCAGAGGCGGAGCCATTTACAATTTTGGCGGGTGGGATTCGGGTTACTGGGCCAATTTGGAGGGCTACTCGTACTGGCAGTGGGATTACATCAATGAAGGCGGGAACGCGACTGTATCGTTAGCTAACAACACCTTGAGCGGAAACATGGCCTATTCCGGAGGAGCTATAGCTAATACGGCCCAAGGGGCAGAAAATGTCGCCTTCGTGCATCTTCTTAATTCGACCTTGAGTGGCAATAGCGTCCAGGGCGACACGACCTCATTGGGCACAAGCTTGTATAATGAAGGACCTGAAGAGGACCGCCAGTACTACGCGGGCAATGTGCAAATTTGGCTGGGCAGCACAATCCTTAACGGGAGCAACAAAGCCAACATTATTAACCAATATGGAACAATTACATCCATGGGCTACAATCTTTGCAGCGACAATGGCGGCGGTTTTCTCAACGGACCGGCCGACCAGATTTATTCAAACCCGAAACTCGGGCCATTACAGGATAATGGCGGGCCGACCCTCACTCATGCTCTGCTAGATGGAAGCCCGGCGCTTGATAAAGGAAACAATTTCTCCGCTGCGCCCTACGACCAGCGCGGCGCATCATTCCCCCGGACTCTGGATGATGTCACTATCGCGAACGCACCAAGAGGTGATGGCACCGATATCGGGGCCTTTGAAGCCTATCGCTCTCCGCACCAAATCCCAGTAGCGAAGTGCAAGAATGTGACCCTGCCTGTCGCGGCCGCATGCATGGCGAACGCCTCAATAGACGACGGCTCCTTCAGTCCCGAAGGCGAACCAGTCACGCTAACCCAAACCCCCCCCGGACCTTACTTCCTGGGCACCAATCTTGTCACCTTAACCGTGACCGACAGTGCTGGCGCCTCGGCCTCCTGCACTGGGATCGTGACTGTGACACCCGCCATCCACACCTGGAGAGTTACAAGCCTTGCTGACAATGGCCCCGGCACATTCCGGGAGGCGCTCGGGAAAGCCTGCCAGGGTGACACTATCAATTTTGCTGTCACCGGCACGATCGAGCTGGCCAGCGGGGAGTTGCTGTTAAACCAAAGCATAAACATCATCGGCCCCGGGCCCGAGCTTTTGAAGGTAACCGAGAGCGGTAACGCGACGGGTTGGATGTTTCATGTGATGGGATCGAATAACGTGGTAAGCATCAGCGGACTGGCGATCACCAACGGCTGGTACTGGGGCGTGCCGGGAATCAAGCGCAACTGCGGCGGCATCTTGAATGAGGGCGCTGGTTTGAGCCTGAGCAACTGTGTCGTCAGTCGCAACACCAGTGGCATCCTCAGCAGCGGAACGCTTTCGGTCACCAGCTCCACTTTTTCCGGAAATGGGGCCGGTGACGGCGCCGCGATCGCCAACAGCGGAAGCGCAGTCATCAGCAGCAGCCTTTTTACATACAACCAGGCCAGCGACCACGGCGGGGCCATACACAACTACGGTGACATGACAATTTCGGGCAGCAGCTTTGAATTCAACAGCGCTTTGGACGGCGGCGCAATCTGCAATCTCGGATCGTGGCTAAAGCGCGGAACCCTCACGATCACTAACAGCGGATTCAGCTACAACTTCGCCAGCTCTTATACATTCGGGGGCGGCGGTATCTACAATTATGGAGGGGCGCTGACGATCGCCAGCAGCGCCTTCTCTCAGAACTCCACCTCCGGTTTCGGCGGGGCGATTTTGAGCCATGATGAAGATGCGGACACTGCCCTGGCTACGGCAACCATCGTTAATAGTTCGTTCAGTTATAACAACGCCGGAAGCGCCGGAGCTATCGCTAACCTGGGCGCCACCCTTTGGATGGCCAATTGCAGCCTTGGCGGGAACCGGGCAAGCGGGGCGGCGGCGGTCGAGAACATGTTCGACCAGGCCTGGAGCGAAGCGGCTTCGAGCAGTGGAGCTAATGGCTGGGTGGCGGTTGCGCCTACGGCCACCATCTTGAACTGCACTCTGGCCGGCAACACCAGCAGCGAAGGGATTGGAACTGTTTACCACAACGGCGCCTGGGGCGGCACGTTGAAAATCGGCAGTTCGATCCTGCAAGCCGATTCTTCTACCGGCACCATTGATGCCAAGTACAGCTCGCCGTTCACCTCCCTCGGTTATAATCTCAGCAGCGACAATGCCGCGGGAATGTTGAATCAGCCCACAGATCAGATCAACGCCGATCCAATGCTCACCACCTATTACTACTCGATTTTCGCAGGCTCGCAGTATGCTTATTTCTCCGCCTACGTCCCCGCTTGCGGCAGCCCGGCAATTGACCGCGGCCGCAATCTCAGCGGCCTGGCCACCGACCAACTCGGCTACCCCCGCACCTTCGACGACGCGCTCCTGGCGAACGTGCCGGGCGGCGACGGCACTGACATCGGTGCGTTCGAGTTGCAAAAATCCTGCTTCCGCCCGCCGGTGGCAAAGTGCCAAAGCGTGATTGTATCGGCGGACGCCACTTGCACCGCCGCCGCTTCAATAGATAGCGGCTCGTTCGACCCGGATGGCGGCCCGCTTGCCCTGACACAAACTCCTGCCGGACCATATCCGCTGGGAACTAATGTTGTCACGCTCACAGCTACGGATATCCACGGCCTCTCCAGTTCGGTCAACGGCCTGATCATCGTGGTGGACACCACCGCGCCCGACATTAATTGCCCAACAAACATGGTTGCCGACGCGACCACCCCGCGAGGCGCGGTTGTCACCTTCGCTGCCACCGCCACCGATGCCTGCTCCGGCCCGCCGATCTTCGTCTGCCAGCCCGCTTCCGGCAGCATTTTTCCCATCGGCACAACCACTGTCACCTGCACCGCCACAGACCTGGCCGGCAATGTGAGTTCGCGCCAATTCCAGGTGACCGTGCTAGGCCCACGCGACATGCTCCAGGATTTAATCGGCGCCATCAACGTCGGCATCGCTCGCCCCCAGCCCCTCCTCGCCACGCTGAACGCCGCCCTGGCTTCCCTCCAGGCCGGCAACAGCGCCTCCGCCGCCGGCCAGTTGGGCGCCTTCGAAAATCAAGTGCGCGCCCAAATCGCTCCGCAAAACTCCACCCTCGCCCAAACCCTCATCGAGCAAGCCAATCAAATAGTCGCCGCCTCAGGCCTGGCTCATCATTAGAAACCGGGTTTAGGACGGTCCGGCTGCGGTGGTTGCTCAGTGGAACAGTTCAGCTCAGCACGAAGTCATGGTTCGTTTCGCTCAGCGAGAAGAAACTCCCTCATTTTGAGTTGAATGCGGCCAAATCGGGCGGAGGCTCAGCGGCCCTCCCACATAGCCTACACGCCGAGGGAAAGGCTTTGCTGAGAAAAAACGTCATCCGGGAGCGCCGGCGATAGCCGAGCCAGGAGATTCCTGAATCTTCCCAACTCATCCTTAAGCCAAATTATCCCCTGAGGTGGCACGAAGCCGGGAACCAGCTCCTCAACCTCGGCAAGATGGATTGGCCTAAGCGGATGCACCGCGCCCACGTGAAATCCCACGGCGAGAGGAACGTCCAGAAAATAGGCCAGGTAATCCTCCTCGTTGATTCCGAGTGTTTGATGGTGCTTGCTCCACATTTCGCGCACGGGGAGCTTCTCTACGCATTCGATTCGGAACCAAAAGCTCAATTTCTGCTCCGGCGCCGAAGAATAGACCAGAATTACGTCTCCTGCACGCAGGCCCATTGACGACTTGCGCAGTTCAATGGTCTTACTGCCAGCCAGGATCTGGTTCGCGTAAATCGGCTTGATAGATAGGATGGCCGCCGTACTCATGGGTGCCGGGATTTTCGCTTAGCCTCCTGCGCAACCTCCAGCCACTCCTTGATAACCACCAGGGAATCTTGAGGAAGGAGAGCGCAATAGTGTGTTGCCGTTCACTGAGGAGGCGACAGATTTGAGAAACATCGTTGCGTTCATGCCCTCTGTTCTCTCGCTTACTCCTGTTTCTGCCACCCGATTTTTTACTAAACCGGTCCACTGCTGAACACCCGTTTCCGAGCAGCTAGCGCGATGCCTCCACCCAGTACCAGTGCGGTTGTGCTGGGCTCCGGGACAGGTGTAGCGTCCACAGCCATGACCATTTGATACCGAAAACCAGAAGTAAATCCCCCGCTAGTGAATGTCGTCCGCTGCATTGTCCAACCTGCCTGATTGGTATAACTGAAGTTGGTAAAAAATATGTCAACGCTGCCGCCCGGAAGACAGGTGACCGCAAGCGTATACTTGGTGGATGGGTCCAGCGAAATCGGGGCACCGGGCGAAAAATCAACAAAGCTGCTATAGTCCGGCCATGGCGACGGCTTGGGATCAAAGGCGGGATTTCCGAAACTGCCCAGAATAACTCCATCGCTTACACGAGACAGTTGGATGCTAAGAAGGTCCCCGGGCAGGAAGGCTGCCGGGTAAAACTCCAGTGTAATGCCAGTGACATCGTAACTGCTGCCTGCGCCGGTCGTAAAATGAGCACTATACTCGTTGTCCGAAGACACCCCTTCGATATCTCCTATTCCTCCTCCGCTAGGCAATGGGTAATCGAGATTGCTGAGGTATACCGTAGCCGAGGCTTTATTGCTGGCCCCGGACAGAGTCACGAGGGCCACGACCAAAGCTAGCCAAGACTGCCTATGTCGCATAAGTCAGCTTATCCTAAATCGGTGAGATTGGATGTCAAGCAGAATCGCATTGCCAAGGTAAGGGCTCAAAGGTATGAGAAAATCCACAAACCCCGTAGCCGCCCAGGTAACGAGGCACTGAAATCCTTGGCACTCCCAGGTTACAAAACAAGCCGGAGCCGCATTACCTCCGGCTGCTACAACAGTTGCCTCTATCGGTGTCCGAAGCCTGCGGGTTCACAACACGCCGCCGCCTGCCGCTGCTCCCCCCGTCGCCGCAGTCACGAGTTTCCCTTCCCCCACAACCATCGTCCCATCCTCCAGCGTCTCCACGCTGCTCCCGTCCGAATATTCTTCCATCGTCCGCTTCATTGGGGGACTTTTTGCCAGACATGTGGTCTGACGGCGAACTTGCCGATCAGTAGTTTGATGGCCACGCGGAACCGGTATCCGGGGATTCCATCCAGGGGAAGGAAAGTGTCAATGGCTCCATCTGAATGAAGACTTCACAACGGATCTACCGTCACGTAGTGCCGCCAGAGGCAGCTTGAATCGGTGGAGATGAAGCTCAAGAGCGCTGCCTTTGCCGGCCCGTGGAGCGAGGCGAGCGCCCGCGCTGTTTGTCCTGCCTCCGCCCGGGTCGGAAGGAGGTTGTGGCCTCGGAATCAAAGCCCTCGCTCATGCGGCCCTTCGGTTCTGAAGGCGGACGAGCCTCGGTGACGGTGATGTGCCGGCCGCAAAGCTCGCAACAATGGAGGTCTCTCAGCGCGGCAGCCGCCAGCTCCGGAGTGGCCATGGTCACGAAAGCAAATCCGCGTGATTGGCTTGATGTGGGATCGAGCATTAGCTCGACTGCCGTGACTGCTCCGGCCCGCCAAAACAAGTCTCGTAAATCGGCTTCACTGACG
>PSRM01000245.1 GCA_003176045.1 Verrucomicrobiota bacterium
GACATGTCGCCGCTTTGGAACACCGCGACATGTCGCGGTGTTCCAAAGCGCGGACATGTCCGCGCACTCCAAAAGACCTCGGTCTGACCCAATCTAAAATCTAAAATCCCAAATCTAAAATCCCTCAGTACGCCTGCACCCTGTAAAACTGATTCGTGGTCCCTGGCAAGTACCGCGTATCCGTAACCGTCACGTTCGTATTCGCAGCCGGAATAAGATCCTGGACGATCTGC
Source organism: Verrucomicrobiota bacterium (assembly GCA_003176045.1). Taxonomy (GTDB): domain Bacteria; phylum Verrucomicrobiota; class Verrucomicrobiia; order Limisphaerales; family UBA8199; genus PSRM01. The sequence goes on from PSRM01000245.1 coordinate 234, forward strand.
CAGTTAGCCGCGTTTGTCGGAGCAATGACCGTCGTCGAGAGCAGCCGATAGGTCCGGTTTGTTGTGGTGCTGAAGGTCAGGCTCCAGCGTCCATCGGATCCCTGCACAGGCGACGCAACTCGAAATACTGAGTTGGAGTCTCTCGGGTTCGTGTTTGCCTGGTACTCCTGCCAGTTGGGCACGCCATCGCCGTCGGTATCGGCGATCTCGGCTGCGGCAAAGTTGTTGGTAAACCCGTTGGCTATGAGCCACGGTACCGGCGTGCCATAGGGCAGGTTCGTGTAAACAGTGACCACATTTGTGGGGAACAGTTGATAGCTTTGCCCGCCGGTATTTGTATAGATAGTATTGATATTAGTGAAAAAGCTAAAAGCGTTCGAAGCATTGATCATATCGCGCAGGCTGAAGGTGACCAAATTTCCCATCGCCACAAAAGGAATGCTGCTGGTCAGGCTCGAGTTAGGGCTGTTCAGCGTCAGCCACCGGCCACCGGCGCCGTCGTTGGTTTCGATCATGCTCCAGCCCTTGAGGATTTGATTGGTGCCAGTGTTTTGAATGGCCGCAACGCACGGCCAATTGGGCCGGTAGTGCAAGAGAATCTGGCGGATGTAACGCGGTGTGTAGTTGGCCCGCAACGTAACCGACCTCGGCGAATCCTGGGCGTTCGGCACCAAAGCGAGTGTGCCGGCGGTTACGTTCCCCGCATTCTGTGAAGGGGTGTACGGCGGGACAATAAAGTTGGTGTTCCCTGAGCCATCAACCTGGTACGACGTGGCGGTGAAGCCCTGGTAAGTGATGGTGAACGACGGCTGGAACGCAGTCGAGTTGCGCTTCAGGGTGGCCCAGCGCAGGAAAAAATTGGCCTGCAGTTCTTTGCTGATCTGGGCGAACTGGGCCAGCATCGAACCGGGCGTCGGCGCCTGATAATACGCGCCGCCGGTCGAACTCGTAATATTCGTGAGATCTGTCGGATTTAAATCCAGTCCAAATCCCACGCAGAATACACGCACTCCGGTGTTTGTGGCGGCGGCGATCACGTTGCTGACAGTATTGAAGCTGGATTGATCATTGCCATCGGAGACGAAGACCACGTTGTGCTGTTCGCCAGCTTTGGCCGGGCCCAGATTAGTGATCGCCATCACCAGCGCATCCCAACACCGCGAGCCGGCCGGAAAATTTTGCACATAATTGGTCCAGATGCCGCCGATGGCCTGGTCCAGCGCCACTTTGTCGGTCGTGAGCCTGATCACATTGGTGGGGTTATAGTCTTCCCGATGAAATTCAACGACACCGATTTGTGAATCGGCCGGCTGCGTATTCACAAAGATTTGCGCGCCAAGCATGACGTCATCCACCGCATCAGAGATGCCGTCATTGTTCGTGTCGCCATTGGCCAAATTCGCGATGCTGTAGCTGAAATCCAGCACGAGGTACGTCTTGGATACGCTTGAACCAATGGTGCTGCTGATAAATGACGACGTCTCGTCGCTGAGCGCATTGGTGTCTTCGAAGCAGGTCACCTTGAGCAAGGTGGGGTCCACTATGAATGGCACGCCAATGGTTGGATCGTTGTTATTGCGCAGTGTGAAGTGGAAATCCAGCAGATAAGGCGATGAATACGTGTTGGTCAGGTCGCCGATCGAAAGTCCGTTGAGCACCGCGTTCGAGACCGTGATGGAAAGAGTGGCGCTCCCGACGCCCCACTGGTTGCTGGCCCAAATGGTTGAAGCATAGCTCCCCGGATAAACGGGCGCCCCACTGATGAGGCCGCTGGCCGGGTTCACGTTCAGGCCCAGCGGCAGATTCAATGCGCCAAAGGATGTGGGCGCGTGGTTTGCGCGGATCGTGTAGCTGAAGTTCGCGCTCTCGGTTCCCCGGGCAGTCAGGCTGCTGGTGATCACCGGCACGGACGAACTGATGGTCAACACCAGCGTTTTGCTGTCTGAGGTGCAGGCGTTATACGCGACCAGGTTGATTCCGAATACCCCATTCTCCAGGTTCGTGCCGGAAATGACACCGGTATTCGTATTCAGGCTCAATCCCCCGGGCAGCGGGCTGGCGGTAAAGCGGCTGGGCGAATGTTGCCCGGTGATCGTGTAGCTGAAAGCCGATCCCTGGGCGGCCGAGGCCGTCAAATCGCTTGTGATGATAGAGGAATCCACCGTGACGCTCAGGTGCGCAACACTGCTCGTGATCGAGCCATAAGGATTTGCAACCACGACCGAATAAGAACCGGCCTGGCTGGGCAGCACATTCGATAACACCAGGGTTGCATCGGTTCCGCCATTGATCGGCGCGCCACCAAAGTTCCATTGATAGCTGAATGGCGGCGGGCCGTCCGCGGTGACTTGGAATGTAGGTGCGTCGCCGCAGAAGGCATTGGTGTCTTGTGGCTGGGCCGTGATGGAGGGCGGGGTGGGCAGGGGTGTCAGGATTGCATTGGAACTGGTAGTCGAACCGTGAGAATTGGAAACCACCACTGCATACGAGCCAGCATCGGCTGGTTGGACGTTGAGCACGCTCAGCGCCGAATTGGTAGCCCCCGCTATGTTGGTCCCGTTGTGCTGCCATTGGTAACTGAGAGTTGGAATTCCCCCGGCAATCACCGAGAAAGAAGCAGGCTTGCTGATGATTACGGCTTGATTCGCCGGCTGGAAATAAATGACCGGCGAGCCGTCCCCTTGAACAGCCAGATTATGATAATTGCCGCACGCAATCGCGCTGAACCCGGCTCCTGGCTGGGTGATATTAGTCTGGCCGTAGGTGTTGTCGCCCCAGGCCACCATCGTGCTGTCTGCCTTGAGCGCAAGGCAGTGAACGGCCCCGGCTGCCACGGCCACGACGTTGCTCAAACCAGGAGGCACATTGGTCTGCCCGTAACTGTTGTCGCCCCAGGCAACGAGACTGCCATCGCTGAGCAAGGCCAGGCAATGGTTCTCTCCCGCCGCAATCGCCACCACATTGGTGAGGCCCGCCGGCACGTTGGTCTTGGAGAAGGAATTGTCGCCCCAGGCAACCAGGGTGCCATTGCCCAGGAGCGCGAACGAATCCGCATCTCCGGCTGCGATGGAGATCACGTTGGTCAAGCCGCTGGGCACATTCGTCTGGCCATGGGCATTGCTGCCCCAGGCAACAACCGTTCCGTTCGCTTTCAACGCAAGGCAATGGTCCCAACCCGCCGCGATGGCCAGCACGTTGCTCGTTCCGGTCGGCGCGTTCGATTGGCTGCCCCAAACTGACACGGTTCCATTCGCCTTGAGCGCCAGGCTGAATTCCGTTCCGGCGGCAATTGCCAGCACGTTGGTTAATCCTGCCGGAACATTAGTTTGGCCGAAAAGGTTAAAGCCCCAGGCGGTCACACCGCGATCTGCTCGAAGCGCCAGGCTATGCGCGTCGCCCCCGGCCACCGCCAGTGTGTTGGTCAGGCCTGAGGGCACCTGGCATTGAAGCGCATTGTTCGCGCCCCAGGCCACTATGGCATTCGCTCCCGAGCAAACCGCCGCCGGCTGAATCCAGAGCATTCCTCCCAAAAGCAAAGGCGCAATAGCGTGAACGACATTGTAATTCGATAGCACCGGTAAGCGGAAACGTGCTCGCATTTTCATTTAAAGTCGCCTGTTCCAAACCGCCGCAACGCCATGGGATAAACGTCCAGTCTTCGGAACGAGAAAGGTTCGCAGGCCAGCCGGACGGGGACAAGCAAATTCGTCCCACCACTTCGTCGTTCACTTTGTCTTTCACTTTGTCGAACTTCCTGTAACGACCGTGGTAACGAGGCTCTGAAATCCTTGTGTGCGAGCGGTGTACAAAAAATTAGAGCCTCGTTACCTCGGCTGCTACAATCATTTCACACCTTCTCACCAACGACCCCACGCGGACGAGGCCGTCCGCGGCTCCAATGACCCCACGCGGACGAGGCCGTCCGCGGCTCCGTTAGTGAGCTCGATAATAGATTTGGGGGGCGGAGGGGTTGGCGGGGACGGATTCGACGAGGTTGGTCATGGGCAAATTGAAGGCGGGGAGCCAGGTGGGGGTTAGGAGGTTCGTGGCGTAGGTGACCTGATAATTCGTGCCGGGGTTGCCGTAGATGGTGAGGATGCGGGTGAGGGTGGGGCTGAGGGACGCGGCAAGCAGCGGTTGAGGGCCGATGACGACGACAGTACCGGGTTGGCTGGCGATGTTGCCGACGGTTGTGCCGTTCTGCTTTGTCCCGAGGATGTTTTCAGCAACGATTGGCAGGAAGGCGGAATCGCCGGGCAGGGCGGTGAAAATGATTGAGCCGAGTTGTGATGCGCTTGGGAGGGTTTGGCCCTGGACGGCGGAGAGGTTGAAGAAGGTGCGGGCGGAGTCGAGGACCTGGACGGCGGATGTGCCAATTCCGCTGTTGGTCCCAGGGAAGGAGAAGTTGTTGAGGCGGTTGGAGGGACACAGCAGGGTCCAGCTCAGGTTCGTAAGGCCGACTGAGGAGAGAAGCGTGACGGTGACGCTGTTGGTTTGGCCGGTCTGCATGACGGTTGAGCCGAGGGCGAGTTGAACACATTCGCTAACTACAACGGAGAAAGTGATCGAGTTGCTCAACGGCGGAGAGCTGCTGTCGGTGGCCCAGATCGTGATCAGATTGGTGGAGCTGCCCTGGGCGCAGGAGGGGTCCCATTGGAAGACGCCATTCGTGGAAATGGTTGCGCCGACGGGTGCGCCGGCGCCGAGGCTATAGCGGGCAGGAGAAGTGGCGACGTTGGCGTGATTGGTGATCACGAGATTATGGCCGACGGCGATGGATTGGTTGGGAACAGGTGTGATTTGAGGCGGCGCAAACGGAGGCGTGACGAAGGTGGCGTCCGCGCCATAGGTTGTGCCGGCGCTGTTGACGGCGACGGCGCGGTAATGGTTGGTGGCGTTCTGTGTGACGCCGCCGATGCCGATAGCAACGGCTTGAGAACTATTCAAGCCGGAGGAAAGCGTGGCGCTCGCGGTGACGTTGCCGTAGTTGGTCGTCGTTCCCCATTGGAAATGGACCTGGGTGGTGGCGCCATTCGGATTGACGAGCGCATTGAGGGTGGCGTTGGTGGGGGTGATGTTGACTGCGTCAAGGGTGGTCACGGTGGGGGCGGTTATGGGCAAGCCGTAGGTGACGGTGTACGAGCCGGTGGAATTGTAATCGAAGAAATGAATAAGGTTGTTGGGCTTGGCTGGGACCATGGCAGGGCGGGCTGGGGTCTGCCAGACGTTGGGTCCGACCAGGAGGTTGGTGCCATCTGAGCGCCGCACACTCGCGATGGGATAAACGTTGGCGCCGGGGTCAACGACTTCAAAATAGATCCATCCGGCCGGCGCGGAGACGTTCACGGTGATATTCGAGTTCGAGTTCGAAGGCGTGCCGCTGGTGCTGGCGCCGTTGATTGAGGTGACAGGGTTGGTGGTGCCATCGCTGGAATAAACGACGCCGGGGGGCGCATCCACGTTGGTGGTGTCGTTCACCAGGAAGTCGGGGAGACGGTCATCGGAAGGAACGGTGATTCGCACGACATGATTCAGCTCGTGGATGCGAACCTGGTTGATGAGGGAAGTGTTCGTGTTGCCCAGGTCGTCGGTGTGTTTGAAGGCGGCTGAAAAGCCGATGAACTGGCCTTCCAGGGTCGAGGTCATGTACCACAGGCCCTCGGCATTGCTGAGCGGCGCGATGTCGCCGAAGTCGAGCGTAAGCGAGGGCGAGACCGACTGATTCGTGCCGACTTGCGAGCCGATGATGGAAAAGGCGATGACCAGGTCATTGGAGTTCTCGATGATCCTCGGCTGAGACGTCGTGATACTGAAATCGTTGGCGTTACCGTAGCCTTTGTTTTGAACGAGGATGCCGAGCGCGAAAGGAATCGAAGGCTCGGTCTGAGGCGTGAACGGATCATCGCTATACACGTCGTGTTCGAGGAAATAATCCACGTTGAAGATGGGCGTCGGCAAGACGGTGATCGGGACCGGGAATAGCGGCACAGTGACGGGCTCGCCGTTGACCACGTAAGAGTACGAGCCACCGACTCTGAATACGGTTGGGGTCAACGGAGCGGCATTGGTGGCGGGGACGATGGTCCACGTGGCCGTTCCGGAAGCGCCTATGCCGAGGCTGCCGGTGCCATCCACAGCGTTGAGGCCGTCGAGCTGCGGGTGCGGGATGCCGAATAGGGTGTTGGCGACGTTATTCGAAGAGTCATAGACCGTGATGGAGACAGAGAGATTGCTGACGCCCGCGCCGGCGTGGTTGGAGAGCTTGAGGGCGGCGCTGAAAGCGTCGCGCGCGATGACAGCGCTTTGATCAATTTCAAGTTTGACCTGGACAATGGCGCCTTGGGGCGTTTGCGGGTTGCTGAAGCTGGGAACAACGATGCTCAGACCCCCGCCGCCGCCGCCACCGCCGCCACCACCGCCTCCTCCGCCTCCGCCCCCGCCGCCGCCGGTGACGTCATTGGTGCTGCTGGCGAAGAAGCAGTTGGTGCAGATGTTTACCAGCGGCGGCGGCGTGGGGTTCTGCGGCAGGCAATCGGCGGGATTGGCGTCGAAGACGAAGAGCGGAACGATGGTGGAGTGGGTTTGCGTGGGGGTATTGACGTGATAACCGAGCTGCGCGGTGATGGTATCCGGAACACCGGTGGAGGAGCCCAGTTGGGTGATCAGAACAGGCACCACGATGCTGCTCAGCGGCGGGAGATCGCCGAGACTGGTGGCCAGCGGCTGAATGGACCAATCCGGATGCGTGCCGAAGTAGAGGTTGAGGCCCTGGGCGGAAATGAGGCCGCTATTGGTGATGGTGAGATTGATTTGATTGGTTCCGGAAAGCGAGCAGAGATCAATGGCGCCGGGGCTCACGGTCACGACCGGCCATGGGACCATGGTTTGGAAGGTAGCCTGTAGAACGAATTCGTAATGATCGGGGATGGAGGTGGGCGTCACGACCCAGGAATAGTCCACGAGATGCGCCGAGAGGAACGCGGTAAGGTTATTCGTTTGGTTCGGAGAGACGAGCAAGGTGGTACTGAAGTTGTCGTGGTTAGGCGCTGAGACGGCGACTTTATAATAGGCCGAAGGCAGGTTGCTGAAGAGCAGGATGCCCGATGGACCGGTCACGGCGGCGGCGACGGTGTTGCCGGACTGGAAGTCGGTGACGATGACGGTGGCGTTGGTCACGTTGGGAGAGCCCGCTCCGAACACAGAGAATTCGTCCTGCACGGTCACCTGCAGGGAACCCTGCGAACTCGATACGCAGTTGAAGTCGAACGGCACGACGGTGTTTGCATTGGAACTGGTGAGGTCGAACTCGCCCGTGTAATGGCCGAGAGCCAGATTCGCGGCAGGGGTGAGTGCCAGAGTGACGGTGTTTGTCTGACCTGGCGCAAGAGGGGGTAGCGGGTCCGGGGTTACTTCCGAGAACCATGGCGCATAAGGGAGGACCACCTGGATTGGGCCGCTGATGGAACCACCAAGGTTGGCGACGGTGAAATTCACCAGCGTTTGGCCGCCCTGGACCATCGTAGCGGAAAGGGAGGATGGTGTGGCGACGAGGCTGGGCGCGGTCGGGACAACCTTGGCAGTGACTGGAATAGTATTGCTGGAGCCCTGTGCGGTGGTGAGCCGGATGCTGAATTGATCCTGGGCGGAGTTATTTCCCGGAGCGGTCAGAACGACGGCGAGCGTGTTGGTGGCGTAGCCTGAGAGGGTTGCCGGCCAGTAAAGCTGCGCTTGAACATCCGGCGCGGAGCCAACGATCGCGGCTGTTATCCCGGACAGCGAGACGCTGGTGCGGTTGGTGAGGGTGATGTTGTTAGTGCTGGGCACTCCCGGAACGAGTTGAACTGAAAGCTGGTTCGGGATCACTCCCATGCCCACGAGCGAGAACCCGCCTTGCGCCGCCGGGATGCTTTGGCCCGGAAGCGCGGCGGCGACCTGGTAAGAGCCCACTTCGGTTGCCAGGGGAATGAAGTTGACCACGTTTGAGCCCGAAGCGCCGGTGGTTGCTGTGAGGCTGCGAGTGGTGCCGCCGGAGGTGATCCACACGATGACCGCTGAATTGGAGACTCCCGTATGTGACGAGCAATCGAAGGTGGCAACCGATAGCGGGACGGTCGCGCCCATGGGATAAACGGACTGGCCCGGCAGGGCGTTGGCGCAATAGTTGAGGACGGTCAGCACCGCTGAAGTGCTGGGGGCTGAGCCTGCGAGGTTGGTGACTACGACACTGTAAGAGCCCGCGTTCGTGGTTTGGATATTTGCCAGGGTCAGAGTGGACAGTGTGGCGTTCGCGATGGGTGAACTGTTCTTGAGCCATTGATAGGCCAAGGGAGCGGTGCCGCTGGCACTGACGGTGAAGGTGGCGGTGCCGGTGATGCCGATGGCCTGGCTCTGCGGCGAGGAGGTGATGGTCGGAGGCACGATGATCGAAAGTGTGGCAACGGAGCTTGTGGTCGAGCCGTAAATGTTGCCGAGCAGGACCTGGTAACTGCCGGCATCGGAACTTTGTGCCGCGCCGACGGTCAGCGCGCTGGTGTGCGAGCCGGTGATACGGCCATTGTCGGTGAGATTCAGGCCGTTGAGCTGCCACTGATAGGTGCTTGCGTTGGAGGCGGTGACCTGGAAGACGCCGTTGCTGCCAAGCGGCACGGATGTGTTCGCGGGCTGGCTGGTGATCGAAGGCGGTGGGCCGGTGTAGGTATATCCGTTATGGAGTGTGGCGGTGTTGCCGTCTGGATTGGCGAGCATCACGTCCACGGCACCCAGGGCTCCTGGAGGTGTGTAGGCGGTGATGTTGGAACTGCTGTTGATCGAGACGGAAGAGGCGGGCTGGCCGCCGAAGTAGAGATGGGCTCCTGGTTCGAAGCCACTGCCGCTGACGCTTACTGAAGTGCCTCCATTGGTTAGGCCGATGGACGGCGTGACTGCGGAGACCGAGGGCGCCGGGCCGGCGAGGATGTTGATGGGCAGGGCGGCCGAAGTGTTATTGGCCTTGGTGCTTTCGAAGATGGTGTAGCCGCCTCCGGCGTAGGTTGGATCGTCTGCCACAACGAAGAAGTAATAGGTTCCGGCCACGACGGAGGGGAGAGCCGTTGTGTTCGTCCAACTATAGCTGCTGCCCGGCAATAGCGAATGGTTTTGAGCCACATAGGCTAGCAGCGTGGCGCCAGCGCCGAAAGTGGCGTTGGTGCTGTAATAGATTCCGTCGGCCCAGAAGTTCGTGATGCCGCCGCTGCCCTGGTTGGTGACGGTGCAGGCGATGGCCACAGAACTGCCCCATGGCGCGGAACTGGGTCCGCTCACGCTCACCGGCGCGAGGTCGGGAGGGACCAGCGTGAATGAGCCTGGCAGCGCGGCGCTCAGGTTGTTGGCCTTGGTGGATTCGGTGATGTAGTGATAGACATCCACCTGCACGAAGAGCGAATAAGAGCCGCTGGCGCTCATGGGCAGGGTCACGGTCCCGCTCACCGGATAGCCCGCGCCGGGCGCGACATTTTGGCTGTGATAGAAGTCGCCCACGTCCACTGAGTTGGCATCGAGCACGCCGTTGGTCGAAAACCAGACGCGGTCGTACCAGCCACCGGGGGCTGCGCCCACGCCCTGGTTGGTCACGGCAAACGAAATTGGGACGGCGGGGTTCGGCTGAGAAGAGGTGGTGCTGCCGGGGGTGCTGGCGCTGATGAGCACGAGGTCGGCGATATTCGAGACCGAGAGCACGGCGACAACGCTCGTAGCTGCTCCGTAAACGTTCGTCACGACGACCTTGTACGAGCCGGCGTCGGATGATTGCACGTTGCTGATTGATAGCAGGTTGCTTTGCGAGCCGGAGATATGGGCATTGTCGGTCAGGGTGGCTCCATCGAAAGACCATTGGAAGCTAAGCGGCGTGGCGCCCATCGCGGTGACCGTGAACGAGGTATTGCCACCCAAAGAGGGTATCTGGTTGGTGGGTTGCGTGACGATGTGCGGCGGCCCCTGCGCAATGAGGTCCGCTGCCCGTGTGGGGATGAACTGGTAACCGGAGGTGTAAGGCGTGTTGGTGACGTACTGGCCGAGGACGCCAGCGATAGAGAATGGTCCCGGCTGCTTGGCCAGGCCGATGAAATCGGCGTTGGTTGCGTAGGCGATGATGAAAGTCTGGCCGGCGCGGTTTGTGGCGGAAACGGTGTAGTTTGTGGCGTTAGTTTGGCCGGTGGAATTCCACAAGGACAACGCGTACGTCAGGTCGTTGCCATTGGTCATCGGTTCGCTGGCTCCAGCGATGAAAGTGGAAGTCGCGAGGTCGAGGAAGACATTGGTAGCCATGAAGTAGCTGCCTTGCAGGTGGCGCACCATTACATCGGCATTGGCAACGATGTTGGTGTCGAAGGGCAACGGCTGCGGCGTCGGGAGCGAGTTGGTTCCCTGGATGCTGATGCCGTGGAGTGCGTTGGTGAAGACCGGCGCCATGAGCAAAAGACCGTTGGCCTCGGCCAGCGGTGCCGTGACCTCGACGATCGAGCCGGCGGGAGGCAGGTTGCTGCTGCCGGCCCCGATCCAGCGGACGGCGATGCCCCCGGAGGTGTCCTGCATGAAGAATTCGTTGTCGCTGCCGGAAGCCAGGTTCGTCCACGTCGTAACCGTGCCCACGGACGTGTAAACCTTCGACGTGTTGGTCGGCGCAAAGTTGACCGGGTCGAGGGTTGAACGCAGATAGGCGATATCCGCCACGGTAGCCAGATCATTGGTGAGACTCAGAGTAACGGCGCTGGCGCCATAACTGAGCTGCCACTGCAAACCCTGGCCGGGCAGGGTGACTGGCGAAAATGAGCCGGTCTCGGTTCCACCACTGGCGATTGTGAAGGAACCCCCTGGCGAAGGAACATAACCGCCGCTGAGATTTACATTCAACGCTCCAGCCAACACGGGATTGCCGGAGAGAGTCAATTTGCCGTAATTCGCCGTTCCGCCGATGCCCAGGGTAATGGAGCCGGCGGACAAGGTGTTGCTGCCCGGGAGGTTGAGGGTGGTGCCTGCGAGAGCCTTGAGGGCGCCCTGGTTGGCAAAAGTTTGAGGAGAAATCTGGATTGTGCCGTTGTTTACATCGCAGGTGATGGTGCCTTGATTGATGACACTGACGTTCTGCGGCCCGCCCCATTGGTTGTTGTAACCGATCACGCCATTCTGGCCTCGGATGGTGAGACCCGGCCCGATCGTGAGCGTCGTCCCGCCATTGGCGAGGAGCAATGAGTTGTAAGGGGAATAGTCGCCGAATACGACTGTCCCGCTCCCGCTTAAAGTTTGCGTACCTGCAAATTGAACGGCGCCGTAAGAGGTGTTGGTTGGGTTGCCGACCAGCAGCGTTCCGTTAAGGACCAGCCCATTCGTGGCCGTCACCAGGGCGCCGTTGATGGTATTGCCCACATCAAGCGTCCCGCTGATGGTTACCCCATCAAGTCTGACTCCGCTGTTCAGGACCAGGGCCGAACTGTTGAGGGTCGCAACAGTCCCGCCCAGGATTGTGGTTGCGCCTCCGACCTGCACACTTCCACTAAAAGCGCCAGTGCTGGTGAAGATTTGGGGGCTGATGTAGATCGTGCCGCCGCTCACGTCGCCGGAAATCGTTCCCTGGTTGATGACGGTGACATTTTGGGGCCCGCCCCATTGGCCGTTATAACCGATCAGGCCATTCTGGCCTCGGATAGTGATGCCCGGCCCGATCGTGAGCGTCGTCCCGCCATTGGCGAGGAGCAATGAGTTGTAAGGCAAATAGTCGCCGAATACGACTGTGCCGCTCCCGCTTAAAGATTGGGTGCCGGCGAATTGAACCGCGCCGTAGAGGGTGTTGGTTGGGTTGCCGACCAGCAGAGTTCCGTTGAGGAGAAGCCCATTTGTGACAGTCACCAGCGGGCCGTTCAGGCTGTTACCGACATCCAGCGTGCCGTTAACTGTGACCCCATTCAGGGTTACGTTGTTATTAAGAATGAGCGCAGATCCGCTGAGCGTTAGGATCGTCCCGCCCAGAATCGTAGAGCCATTGGCCACTTGCACGGAGCCCTTAAAGGCGCCCGAAGAAGGTATGATCGTTCCCCCCACAATGGCTGTACCGCCGTTGATACCTTGAATTAGCCCCTGATTGGTCAGGGGTTGTGAGTACAAGGTGATCGTGCCGCCGCTGACGTCGCAGGAGATATTGCCCTGGTTGATGACGGCGACATTTTGGGGCCCGCCCCATTGGGGGTTAAAACCGATCGCGCCATTCTGGCCTCGGATAGTGATACCCGGCCCGATCGTGAGCGTTGTCGTGGCATTGGCCACAAGCAGGGCGTTGTATGGGGTCCCCTGGTTGCCAAACACTGCGGTGCCGCTGCCGCTCAAGGTCTGAGTGCCCGCGAACTGCACAAGTCCATAGCTGCTGTTGGTCGGATTGCCCAACAGCAGGGTCCCGTTCAACACCAGACCATTGGTTGCCGTCACGTTCGCTCCACTGACTGTGTTGCCGACGTCCAAGGTTCCGTTGACGGTCACACCATCGAGGGTTACGCCGGTGTTCAGAATGAGCGCAGAGCCCGTTACGATCGTCCCGCCAAGAACCGTCGTTCCATTCTGGACCTGCACATTCCCGCTAAAGCTGCCGGTGCTGGTGAAAAATTTCGGATTGATTATGATCGTTCCGCCACTGACGTCGCATGAGATGATCCCTTGATTTACTACGCTTGCGCTTTGAGAACCACCGAACCAGTTGGCATAACCGATGGTGCCGTTTTGGCCTCGGATCGTGATACCCGGCCCGATTGTGAGGGTTGTGCCGTTGTTATATAAGAAGAGCGAGTTGTAGGGGGTGCCCTGGTTGCCGAAGACCACGGTGCCGTTGCCGCTTAAAGACTGTGTCCCTGCGAAACCAACCTCACCCCACGAGGAATTGGTGGGATTGCCTACGAGCAGCGTCCCGTTCAAGACCAGCCCGTTGGTTACGGTTACGAGCACCCCGCTCAGGCTGTTGCCCACGTCCAAAGTGGTATTGGTAGCGACCGTGACGCCGTTGAGGGTCGCGCTGCCGTTGGGAAAGACCAAGGCCGAACCGCCGAGCGTTGTAATCGTGCCGCCCTGGATTGTGGCGCCGTTGGCCACTTGCACCGAGCCACTAAAGGAGCCCGAAGACGGTGTGATCATTCCCCCGACAACGGCTGTGCCGCCGTTGACACCCTGGATCAGCGCCTGGTTGGTCAGTGTTTGCGAGTTCATGGCGATCGTTCCTCCGCTGACGTCGCACACGATTGTGCCCTGATTGACCACGCTTGCGCTTTGGGAGCCTGCAAAAAAGTTCGGGTAACCGACGGTGCCGTTTTGGCCCCGTATTGTGATGGCCGGTCCTATTGTGAGCGTTGTCCCGCTGTTGTTTAAGAAGAGCGAGTTGTAGGGGGTGCCCTGGTTGCCAAAAACCACCGTGCCGTTGCCGCTCAAGGTTTGCGTGCCCGAAAACCCGACCTCGCCCCACGAGGAATTGGTGGGATTGCCCACGAGCAGCGTCCCGTTCAAGACCAGCCCGTTGGTGATGGTCACCAGCACCCCATTCAGGGTGTTGCCCGCGTCCAGGACCGAATTGGAGGCGACGGTCACGCCGTCCAGGATCGCGCCGTAGCTCAGGACCAATGCCGAGCCGCTGGCTGTCACCACCGTCCCTCCTTGCACTGTCGTTCCGCTTGGGATTTGAACATTGCCGCTGAGGATACCCGTGGTGGTGAAAATTTTCGGATTGATTGTGATCGTTCCTCCGCTGACGTCGCAGGAAATGGTTCCCTGATTGACCACGCTTGCGCTTTGGGAGCCTCCGTAATAGGTCCCGTAACCGACGGTGCCGTAATTGCCGCGGATCGTGATGCCTGGCCCAATCGTGAGCGTCGTCCCGTTGTTGTTTAAGAAGAGCGAGTTGTACGGGCTGGTATTATTGCCAAAAATCACCGTGCCGTTGCCGCTCAAGGTTTGCGTGCCCGAAAAGGCGACCTCACCCCACGAGGCATTGGTCGGATTGCCTACCAACAACGTCCCGTTCAAGACCAGCCCGTTGGTAACGGTCACCAGCACCCCACTGGGGGTGTTGCCCACGTCCAGCATCGAATTTGTAGCGATTGTCACGCCATCAAGAGTCGTGCCCGATGAAACCACCAGGGCGAAACCGTTGGTGGCCACGACGGTGGCGGATTGCAGGGTGCCACCTGTGAAACTGAAGGTGTTGCTGGAGAGGAATGTTGTCGAAACGCCCAGCGTTCCTCCCGATAACACAAAGGCCTGACGGCTCTGGACGCTGTGGACGGTGTGGGTACCGGAGGAGTGAGTCACGGTGATGGCGGGTCCCGCAGGGATGACGGCGTCATCGCCCGGGCCAGGCAGCGTGGCCGGGCTCCAGTTGTTGGTGGTGTTCCAATCACCGGAGCCGCCCACCCAGGTGATGGTGGCGCTTTGGAGTGGAAGTTGGAAAAGTGAAATTGAGATCAGAAGGCCAAAGGAGGCCGCAACTCGGCGCATCGTTAACATAAATTGGGTTTTCGATGGCAAAATATGTAAACAATCGCGAGGGTGATTGTCAAGCCAAGCGTGTTTACATTGGTGCATATTTTGTTTGCAGGGTTCGAAGTTCAAAGTTCAAGGTTCAAAGTCCGAAGTCCGAAGCCCGAAGTCCGAAGTCCGAAGTCCGAAGTCCGGGGCTCGAAGTTCAAAGTTCAAAGTTCAAAGTTCAAAGTTCAAAGTCGGGGGCGGGTCGATCCGCCTGCGTCTGACTTCGGCGCGACAAGGGGTCGAGGTCCGAGGGTCGAGGTGCAGAAGGATCGGCGCTGTGATGAATTCTTTGTTGCTGTCAATAGGTTTCAATAGGTGTCAGTAGGTTTCAGTAGGCGGGATAAACGGAACATTTTCAGTGAGCCTGCTCGATTGCGCGCTTTGCCTCGTGGGCAGCTTTGGTTAGGGCGGGAGGGACGTCTATGATGGCGAGGGCGGTTGTTCCGGCTCGGCGGCTGACTTTCCGGCAACATCTGGCGGGGCCTCGGCGCTGTCGTTGTCGGGCTGGCTTCGAGTTTTGGCGGCCATGAGCTGGGCTATCAACGGTCGTGTGCTTTGCAGGACCTCGACATGCAAGGCCTCCGTTGTGGCTTGGGTGTACTGGCCTTCGCGAGCCTGGATTTCCATTCTGATGACGGTAGCGGCCATTTGGAGAGCGTAGGCGCTGGCTGGTTTCGGATCGCGCTGGCACTCGGCGATAATGGCTTTTGCGGCCTGGGCCGCTTCCGAGAGAGCCTGTCGGGCGGCCTCAAGTTCAGGCGGGGGCGGGACGGGTCGCGCCGCCTCGATGGCCAGTTGTCTGGCGTCGGGTGAGCGCCACCAAGCGGCGACGGTGCGCTGTGGGAGGCCCAGGATTTCGGCCGCTTGCTTGTAGGTGACGCCGTCGAGGAGGGCTTTTGCCAAGCCCTTTCGAATGTTCAACGACATGGCTGCTATTGCTCCGCGTTGTCTCCTGCTGCTGTCATAGGGGGGGAGGGGGGTAGGGCCGATTTGAGCTTGAGTTGACTGCTCGTCACTGAGTTTGACTGAGTTAGACTGAGTTAGGCTGTTCATGGTTTGAGTGTGGAATGTTGGAATGTTGGAATGTTGGAATGCTGGAATGTTGGAATGCTGGAATGTTGGAATGCTGGAATGTTGGAATGCTGGAATGTTGGAATGTTGGAATGCTGGAATGTTGGAATGTTGGAATGTTGGATTAATGGACTGGTAGGGATGCTGCTGGCTGCTGGATAGTGGATTCTGGGATGCTGGGTGACAGCTTCGACAAAGTTCTCGATTAAGTTTGCGATTAAGTTAATGACCCGCCTTCGCTCGGCTACGGCGCGGCAGGCAAAGTTAAAGACAAAGTTTGTGGATAACGCGGGGCAGGGAAAGGTCCGCCGACGCTAAGGCTTCCACCTTCGCTAAAGCTACGGCGGACGAGATGGCGGGACAAGGTTATGCCCCAAAACTGGAGGCTAGCCAGAATCAACCCCGCTCTTACCCACGCGTGGGCTGGGCCAGCGCCAGGCCTGCGAATGCAGGCCAGGGACAATCGCGCAGAGTTGGGGAGTTGTCAAATGGTTGGAGAAAAAAATTGATGCACAAAGGCTGAAAACTCGCAGCTTAGCCGTAACTATTCAGGAGACTGTTCAGGAGACGGAACGCTAATAATCGCTAATAGGACGCTGATAAAGAGAATGACGGGGAACCATTGGTGTTGCAAGCGGCCAAACTGGCTTGAGTTTCGGTGGGTGGTTGGGGAAACTGCGGCCTCAGATGGCGCAACCACCAGCGCAAGTGATGGAAAGATCAGCGCGTCGGTGGAGGCGCTTTATGTTGAGTATCTCGCTCTTAGGCACTCCGGCGGCAGCTTCTGGATAAAGGGAAGGTTTGATCCGATCCCGTTTGTGGTAGATGGCGAATTGCGCGCCGCGGTGATGCCTGTCAGATTTTGAACGGAAAGTGAGCGCTTCGTAGTCTCTTAATTCGGCGCCTGGCGCACACCCCTAAAGCGCCGGGTGAGGGCACCCGGCCTACAGGGTGCCCTCACCCGGCGCCTTGGGAGGGGAATTTTCCGGGCTAACGGTACTATCAGGATGCGCCCGTGGCGAC
>PSRM01000261.1 GCA_003176045.1 Verrucomicrobiota bacterium
CGAGGAGCGTGCGCAAGAGGAGGCGCGCAGCACGGCCAGAATTCAGAGAGCTATGCAGCGGTTGAAGCAGAGTGGCGCAAATTCCAACTTGAAGTCCGTTCCCTCGCCGAAACCATAGAGTTCCTGCGGCAATGCCATCGCCGCGCCCCGTTCCTGTTCTTCAATGGCAACACCTTTGCCGACGTTGGACGAACCATCGTTGACTTCATCTTTGCTGAGTTGCCGACCGGTCGCCGGCGCGAAGTCATGTCCGCTGTCGCCCATTACGTTGCCGGTGTGCTACCGTGGGAGGCGATGGTTGAAATGGTCCAGAGCCTTTGCGAATCGGCCCAGTTTAAGCCAGGCGATCAAGTTAAAACGCTCCGTGGTTCCACCCCGGGCGTTATCCTAAACGTCCTGCCCGATGGCCGGGTGAGTTGGCAGCCAGAGGGGAGCCAGTCCGAGTTGATTGCGCTTCCAGAAAGTTTGTTGCGGATCTGAGGCGATGAAAGGCGAGGAACGCTTCAATTGTTGTTCGGGTCGTATGATCCGCCCAGGACGCGGCGGGGGAAGTTTCTTGTGTGCGAGATGCGGGGCACGGTCAAGGTCGGTGATTGTAGCGATGGGCTGATCCCATGGCCGGTGAAATGGTGCACACGCAATTCGCTCGTCCTCTCAGAAGCCGTCGAGAAGGCGGAAAGGAGGGGTATAGCCGTTCCTTGCTACGACAGCGGCTGGATAGTCGGCAGCGGCAGCAATCCCGCGCACCAAAACCATGCGGTGTTGCTCACGCCGACGCCCTACCCATACACCATCAGTTTCGCGAGTTGCAGCACTACGACCAACGGAATGTTCCAGGCAACCCTGGGCGGCATTACCCCCGGTAGCGTTGTTATCGAATCATCCCCCGACCTGATTAATTGGACCCCGATTCAAA
The DNA here is from genome assembly GCA_003176045.1 of Verrucomicrobiota bacterium. GTDB lineage: Bacteria > Verrucomicrobiota > Verrucomicrobiia > Limisphaerales > UBA8199 > PSRM01. The sequence continues at coordinate 917 of PSRM01000261.1, forward strand.
CCAACACTTTAGGAACAAGCGGGCTGAATATATCAGTGCCGATTGCGCCAGGACAGCCCAGTGAAGGGTTGGGGATCAGTGGTCCGTGGTCCGTGGTCCGTGATCGTCAACCAATGCGTTTTCGTTTTTAACGGCTCTTAACGGCTCTTAACGCTTTGTTAACGGCTCGACATCCACCACATCCCGATTTTACCGAGGCCTTAACGGGGTTAACGGCTTCCAGGGACCCCTAAGCTGTAACCATGCAATTGAACAAGAGAGATAATAGATAGAACCGAGGCATAAACACGAGGCCCAAGGCCGTTTTTCGTGTTCATGTCGCGCCCACTCAATGGTGGCACATTCTGCGCGCTCATGGCCCGCATTTAGCACCTCCGAATATCTCCGTTTCCTCTGTTTCCTCCTGTTCTCTTCTGAATTGTTACGGCCAAACCCCTCGCGATCGCCTCCTGGCGTCATGGCTGATTACACGTTCCTTTATCAAGGTCCACCAGCCGTCAATAACCGTTAAGACCCGTAAAACTAACCGTCAACGACCCGTCAATTGCCCTTAATAAACGTCATTTCCCGCTAATTGCCGTTTTGAGCCCATCGGCGGCAATCTTCTGCCTCTCACCTGGCTACATACGGCCGTACTCGGGTTCATTCTTAAATTGACGTCCATGCGAAAGCGCTCGGGGCAGGTGATCAGTGGTAGTCCGTGTTCTGTGTCAATCCATCCCCTAGCAGCAGCACCAAATCCCCGTTTTGCTCGGTCCAGACATTGGCTGCGAGGTCGCCGTTGCCAATCGGCATGGAATCATTCTCGTTGGTTCCAAGTGACCGCCATATCACGTCATTCGCAGCGACAAAGTTATTATGAGTTAGTTCCAGCTTCCCCCCAGGCTGGTCCAGGCAGACCAATTGACACTGTTGGGCGCGGTCTCAGAGCTATCGAGCAAGTCGGTGTTCGGACCGGTCAGGAACAGTTCCAGCCTCCCGTCCTGGTTGTGTCCGACGCACGGACGAATGTCTTGAGTGAAGGTCCCGCCCAGGGAGATCCAGCCGGACCAGGCGCCGCCGGTTTGGTAGTTGTGATAGATATTGCCGGTGCTCCCGATAATAAAGAGCTCCAGAGCGCCGTTTTGGTCGGCGGCCACGACCGGTTTGGCGGTGGTGGCCGAAGAGCCCCCCAGGCTGGTCCAACCGGACCACGCGGTCGGTCCATTCACAGCGTTCTCCACGGCATTATAGCAGGCACCACCGGTGCCGACACCGAAAGCCTCGAGCCGCCCATCGCTATTAGCGCCCACCGCGATGCGGGAGGTTTGGGACAAGGGGCCGCCCAGACTATTCCAAGCCGTCCAGGTGGCGCTATTAGCCGTCGTCTGCCAGCTATGATAGAGCTGACCGCTATAGCCCACCATGAAGACTTCCTCGCGCCCGTCCTGCTCATTGAGCACGGCGAGATCGCTGCCCGGCCCGCAGCCCCCACCGATGGTGGCCCAACTGGTCCAGGCGCCGCCACTCTGGTAAGAGTGATACAGCAGGCCATCGGTGCCGCCCACGAAGACCTCCAGCGCGCCGTTGGCCCATTTGCCGACGGCAAGCTTGGCGATCTGGCTCACAAACGAAGACTGAAGCACGGCGAAACTGGACCAATTCGAGCTGGTGCTGCTCCCGGGGGCCAACTGCCAGATATGGTTCACCTGGCCATCCGTGCCGATGACGAAGACCTCCAAACGGCCATCGGCATTGACCCCGACCGCCGGGAGAGAATTTTGAGTCCAGGTATTGGCCGATGTGCCCAGGGCAATCCAGCCCGACCAGGCGCCGCCCGGAGCGGTCTGGTAATTGTGGTAGAGATAGCCGGTTTGGCCGATGGCGAAGAGTTCCAGGCGCCCGTCCGATGTGCGGGCGACACAAGGATTGATGTGCGCATTGGCGTAAGTCACCAGCGGGTTGTTCGGGTAATGGACACAACCGGAGAGATACCCTATTCCAAAGCCGTCCGTCCGATTAAAATACGAGCCGTTGTTGCCCGAACGAGTCAGAGCGGCCGTGCCGTAGCTGCACGAATTCTCCTCGCACAGATAAACGTACCGGCTATCCAGAAAGTTAACCACCGCCACGTGTCCATTGGGCTGATTCGGCATGGAACCCCAGACGACGAGATCACCCGGCACCGGGATATACCCTGAGCCGTTGGTAAAAGTCTGCATGCCGGGAGCGGGAGAAGTGTAAAACATGTTCGCATTATCGTTCCACGTCCCAAGATACCAGCCCAGGGTCGTATAGAGCCGCTGCGGCAGTTCCACGCATTGGAATTCCAGCCCCGTGTAGTAGCCGACGCCATTGTTAGTCGTATAGGACTTGCCGCCGACAAAGTTGCCATCCCATCTGGGGTGGCCATTCCAATGGACGTCGGCACCGATGCCTTGCAGCCAGTTAGCGCCCGGCTCTGTGACAGTAGCCCAGGTCAAGCGTATGCTGCATTGAGCGGACGCGACGCGCGGACCGGCCACCAGCGCCAACCCGAGCGCGGCTCCGGTTAGAATCGACAATAGGTTATAGCATGGATGAATGTTTTTCATGTAGTTCTCCTTTCGACGTGAATTCGGCATGATGATTTCATGCATTTGCGAACTGGGACGTTCCGAGTATACGCGAAACGCCCGCTGCGGGCTATCCCCACATTCGTGGGGATGGTAGCCACAGCAAAAAGCGCTTAAAATCAGTGCTGTAAGACCCCGGCTGTAACACCTACTGACAGCTGCTGCCACCTACGAGGCAATCCATTTAGGGCAGGTTGAGATCATGAACAAAAACGACCCCGACAACGCCCACTGGGAACACCCACCACTGACCCACGCAAAATGGCATCTCCCGAGCGGAGCGGTCAGCGGAAACGATCAATCAAGCGCCCCGCCGCCGGATTGCAGATAGGGCTGCAGGATTCGTTTGAGCCCTGCCGTCCTCGGTGAAGGAGACTCTTGGTCGCGGGAATGGAAATCTGCAAAAGGCGAAATTTCCTCGTAGCTCAGGTCATCCTCCTGCAATAGCAGGATTTCCGCTCGTTGCTTGTCGGGCAGAGACGCCAGGCCTGGATAAATCATGCGTTCCAACTCCTCCTGAACGACTGACTGTGTGCCGTCTGGGATCGTGGAGCATGGGAATCGCTCCTTTGCTGTCAGCCAGAGCAGCGCGTCGGAATCATCAAGCGATTGGACCCTGCGCCGGGCGCGCCGGCGAATCTCGTTTCAGCAAAGATTGCGGGCAATGGTATAGAGCCAGGCTGCGAAAAAACAGTCACCGAATTCCCTCTGGTCGCATCTCCATTGCAAAGATGATTCTTCCGAATGATCAGCGGGCAAAGTTGATGGATTCGCTGACACGCCGTTAACTCTTAAACCGCGGTGAACTGGTTATGGCGCACAACATCGTGTGAAAAAATGTTGAACCATTTCCTGGTTCCGAGCGTATCACTAAAGAGTGAGAGGCCAAAGAGAGTGCTGGGGGCCGAAACCAGGCACTGAACTTTTTATGAAAACCGCAGATCTGAACGCAAGCCCGTGTTGGAATGGTTATACATTGATTGAATTGTTGGCATCAATGGCTGCCGTAGGCGTTTTTACAATCCTACTCGGCGCTGAATACCGCAACGCGTGGGCTCTGCCGGCAAGTCATGGCAGTTTCCGCAGTTTCCGTTGCTATGATGACGGCGCAGGCGGAATATGCTACTACTTCGACGAGCCCTCGAATGTCGCGATGGCCAAAGATGCCTGTGAAAACCTTGTGAGCAACAGTGTTCCCACGATGCGTCAGAAGCGGTGATTGGCGTCCAAACAGTTACGGCGAGAGGGCGCGGTAGAAGCGGGCGGGGAGGGAGGGGGCGTTGGTATCGATGAAGTAGAAGAGGCCGGCGGGGTCGGAGGTGTTGGAGCCGAGAGGTTGCCACACGATGGGGGGGACCAGGTTGGTGGCGGCCTGGATGGCGTAGAGGTGGTTGGATTCGCCGAGGCCGAAGATTTGGAGGAAACCGTTGGTGGGATTTATACTCGCGCTCGTGATTTGAGGGGCGAGGGCGGAAAAAGAAATGAGCAAATCGTCCAGGGCCATTCCCATGTCGGTGCCGGAGTCGTTCAGGTCGCGCCAGCGGAAGAAGATGTGCCGGCCCGGTGGGACAACTAGTCCGGGGATGAGCACCGAAGAAAAGATGTGCCTGTTGCCGGCCTGGTTGCCATCCAGCGGTGAACCGCCGGGGCCGCCGCCTGAGTTGACGGGGCTGGCGAAACTTAGATTGGTTACCTGCGTCCAATTCGACACGACGTCAGGCTCAGGATTGGTGATTACCGAAAGGCTGACCTGGTACCAGAAGGTGAGCACATTGGTGACGCTGCCGCCGCCGCCGTTGCGCCATTGCTCGCCGGTGTAGGTGATGTTGAAGTTGCTCACGCTGGCGGAAAAGTCGTTGGTGAAGCAAAGTCCGTAGGCCACATTGCCAAAGTTGTCGGAGGCAATCGAACCCAAGGCCCGCTCCGGGGAAAGGAAGGACCCGAAGCTGTAGAGCGAGCCTGCGTTGAAGATGCCATCGGACGCGCTGTAGGAATTGAGTAGCGGCTGACTCAGAGTAATGGTTTTGGCGGCGTACCAACCCAGCAGCGTGGAATTATCGCGCCAAAGAGAGTCGTTCGTGCCCAGCGAATCAAAATTTTGGGCGTAGGCGCCGCGGCTGATCGGAATAGCGGGCGGCGCGGCCACCTGGATTGAGCCGTCCACGAGGAGGTTGGTCTTCCAGCTTAAGCCGGCGCCGAGCGGCGGCAAAGTGATCGAGGTGAAGGCACCGGTAAAACTTGTGGCACTGAACAGTTGGAATTTGTCGCCGTTGGCCAGAGCGGTCGGGCCGAGATTGGTGACGATAAGCGCGCCGCCATAAGTGAACGTGCCCCCGGCCACTTGAATCTGGTCGTTGGTCAGTCCCGACCCGTCGGGATTGTTGCTAATCTCCATCATGACCGTGCCCGAGAGCAACGGCGGATTGCTCAGGCTGATTTTGCCAATCGAAGTCCCGGGCCTAAGCTGGCCGCCGCTCTTAACTTCCATTTGCCCGGCCAACGAGCCGTTGCCGGTGAGCGCGCCGTTGGACGAAACGATCAGGCCGGGAGTGCCGACGGAGACATACGCGTTGTTGCCGAGCAACTCGAACGTGGCCGGGGAAGCGCCGTTGCCGATGACCAACGGCAAGCCGTTCGCGTTGGTGGTGTTTCGCGCGCGCAATGCGCCGCTGCTGAAGTTGAAGACACTGCTCGGACCGTTGGTCGCCAGGAGCGTATCGGCCACAACCTCGCCGCCAGCGAGATTGTAAGATCCGAAACCGGCCTGGCCGATGATCAACTGCGCCGTTGCCGCAGAGTTGGTCACATTCAAGCGCCCGCTGATGTGGTTGACCGCCGCGGTGGCAGCCGGGTCGCGCCCGACGACGTAGCTGTTGGTGAGCGTCCAGGAAGAGCCGCCGATGGCTTGAGTGACGCTGCCGCCGCCGGCGTTGAAGACAGCGTTGGCAGCCAGCGCGCTCGACGGCCAGTCCACCCGGTAGGTGGCATTGCTGATGAAATTGGCGGTGTCCTGCGAGGCCGGCACCGTGTTGCTAAGCCAGTTGGCCGCCACATCGTAGTTGCCGCCGGCAATATTCGTCCAAACGCGGTCCGTGGGCGGGCTGAGAATGACTTGAATCGAACCGTCCACGATCAGTTTGTTGGTCCAATCCAAACCTGTCGTGAGCGGCGGCAGAGAAAGCGCATAGAACGACCCGGAATATGACGTGGCGCTGAATAGTTGGAATCGATCACCCACCGCCAGGGCAGTCGAACCAATGTTAGTCACTGTGAGGCCGCCATTATACGGGAGCGCATTGTTCACTTGAATCTGGTCGTTGGTGAGGGTCACGCCGTTCTTGCTGATCTCCATGAAGACGGTGCCGCCCAGAGATGGTGAGCTCAGGAAAAGCAGTTTGCCAATGGACGTGCCCGGACTGATGGTGCCGCCGGAAGAAGCGGTGCCGGTGGTGACGACCGGGCCAGTGATGGTGCCATTTCCTGTCAATGTGGCGTTGGCGTTCACAGTCACGCCGTTGACATTCTGCAGGCCGTTGCCGGCGAGAAACAGCGTGGCCGTATTGGTGCCGTTGCCGACGTTCAACCCGACACCGGGGAACATCTGCAAACTTTTGATGGACAGCGTGCCGCCGTTGAACACAAATTGGCTCGCTGGATAGTTACTCACGATCAGGACATCGGTTTCGATCAGGCCGGAGTTGAGGAAAGTCGTTCCGCGGCGCAGATCCAGGAGGCCGGTCGTTGACACATTCGTGGCGCGCAATGTGCCGCCGTCCACGGTGACGCGATTGTTCGTCGAGTTGGGGTTAACGCCGACATAAATGGCATTGCCGGCGAAGACCACGCCGTTGTTACTGACCACGAGCTGGTTCCTGGGGCCAGTTTCGCCGATGCGCAGCTCGGTGGCGTTGCTCCAGGAGGAACCTGAGCCGGCCACCACAGCCAGATTGTTGCTGCTGTCCAGGAAGCTCACGCCCAGTTTGCCGGCATAGCTCGTCACCTGGCCGCCGTCGAAGACCGAAAGCCGGTTGTTTTTGCCGCCGCCGATAAACATGAAACCCAACGGGCTGGTCCAGGATGAGCCCGGGCCCGCTACGACGATTTCGTTGTTGCTGGAAACGAGTTGATTGCCAATGGAACTGGAACTGCCGGTGACGAGCGAGGCGCCGTTGCTCAGCACGAGCCGGTTGCCGGAGCCGAAGCCGCCGACGGTCAAGCCATCTGCAAGTAACCATTGCGAGCCGGGGCCGGCGAGGGTGACGCTGTTGGAATTGGCCCCCGTGTTCTGGCCCAAAATACCGTTGGCCGAGATGCCGGAATTAGTCAGCAACGCGCCGTTGGTAACGATCAATTGGTTGAAGCTGGAATACTTCCCTACGACCAGGTCCCCGGATACAGAGTGATTGGTGAGGCCCGCGCGCACGTCCCAGACGGCTGGATTATTCCCAGGCCCGCCTACGACGAAGACGGGGAAACCGTTGCTGATGGCTGCGCCGCGCGTGATGAGTGTTCCACCGTCGAATTCGAAGCTCCCCCGATCGGGTGAGGAACTCTCGTCGGTCGCAATTTGCAAGCTCCAGCCCAGCAAAGTGCCGGCGTTGCCACTGGAATCATCAGCGATGTAGAGCGACCAGACCCCGTTCGGGCTGGCACCGTTGAATGAGGACAGCGCGGTCGGATACGGGCCTGACGGCGCAAAAGGGGGCATGACGTCGCCAGGCTCGTAATCTACAGGCTGATAGGTTCCGGAAGAAATGGGGCTGAACTGCGAGAGGGTTGAGGTAGCGGCGTCGTCGAAGGTTAACGTTTGGTTGAAAATAGAGGAGCTGCCGCCGGCGTCGGACATAATCATCGCCTTTTGGCCTCCCGGGCTGACCAGAAGGATGTCCAGGTCGGCGGGAGCGTTGTGGGAAAGATTGACGAGCGTCACTGTCACTTTGGTAATGGAGCCTTCGAAGCCGGACACTGTGATGGTGGAAGGATACGGGCTGGCGCTGCCGCTGGAGGGAATGCTGGTTCCGTTAGTGTTTGCGAAAGCGGTGAGGACGACATTGGCGCCCCTGTTGGTCAGGATCAACTGATCTGCGTCAATCAAGCCGGAGCTGAGGGCGTTGGTGCCGCTGATGATATTCAACACGGCTGTGCCGATCCCGTTGGTCACCCGCAGCTTTCCTCCATCCACGATCACGCGGTGATTTTTGGAGGACGACGAGGCGCCTACACTCAGGCCGCCCGGTGCGATAACCTCGCCGTTGTTAGTAATCACCAGGCGATTGCCGTCGCCAAACGGGCCGACGTAGAGGGAGGCGAAGTTGGTCCATAAGGAACCCGCTCCGGTGACAACCGCCTCGTTGGCGTGTCCGTTACTGTTTCCGCCGATGGAACCGGCGGTGGTGCAGACCGTTGCGCCGTTGCTGATGACCAGTTGGTTTCCATCCAGAGTGTCGCCGACATCAAGAACTACGCACTTCAAAAGCGAGCCTGGCCCGGTGACCACTACCTGGTTGTTGCTGCAAGCAACGAGGCTGACGTCCACCGCGTCGGCTTGCACTATTGCAGCGTTGCTGATGACCAGCCGGTTAAACGAACTGTTGCTGCCAACGCAAATGGTATGGGCCTCTCCGTTGGTCCAGCTTGAGCCGGCATCGGTGATGAGGACCGAGTTTGAACCAGCTCCGCTCCAGGCGCCGATCAGGGCGTCGCGGCCATTGTAGAGCTTCGCGCCATTGCTCACTACGAGTGAATTGTAGGGACCGTTGCTCCCCACCAGAAGAGTGCCGCCCACCAGCCAACTTGTCCCGGGATCCGTGATCGAAACCCGGTTGAAAATGGAGTTGGGGCCGCTGGCTATAATAGCATTGCCGCCCGTAAAAACGGATGCGCCGTTACTGGCCACCAGCGCGGTGGGGATGCCGGGTCCCAGGCCCATCGTGAGATCGCCACGATTTGTCCAGAAGCTGCCCGCGTCGGTCACCAGAATGCTGTCATAGTCGCCGGGGAAAAGTGAACCAACGGTTGTATTGCTGCAAATGAATCCAGCGCCCTGGCTGACTTGCAGGTTGTTGGCGGAGCCCCCAAGTGTGAAATCCAACTGGTTGGCGAAGCGCGAACCAGGACCGGTGATGAGCAGTTGGTTGCCCGTGCCGCCCACGTTGCCGGCCCCGCCGGACAGGACCGCGGCGCCATTGCTTACGGTCAGTTGGTGAAAGCCGCCCGCCGCCAAGGCATCGCTTATTGCTACGGCGCTGCGGTTGGTCCAGAGCGAGCCTGGGCCGGTAACCAGCACCTGGTTGAACTTTGGAACGGGCCCTAAGATAACGCCCATGCCGGAGCCGATACGGCCAT
>PSRM01000101.1 GCA_003176045.1 Verrucomicrobiota bacterium
TAGCCGTTCCGAGGTCTATCCCAATATCGTTGGAAAACAGGCTTTTAAACTGCGCTAACATGAATTAGTGCCTACGAAAGAAAAATTAAAGTAATCACCCAAACATGGTCAATAAGAAACGGCGGAGAACAACTCTTTGGCGGCGGATGTGAATTGTACCGTATTGGCCCATGCGGCCGATTTTTGAAGCCGAACGCGCCTCTCTTCGACGGCTGAAGCGCGTCTCTTTGACGCCAAACGCGTCCGGTGTTGTCGCCAAAGGCGTGTCTCATACCAGAGCGAGCGATGCCCTGGGTTGAGCTGTCCAGTTTTTATCTGTTGCAGGCCATCGGCCTGCTTCAAACTAGTTCACTAATTCCAATACAAGCGCTTCAAGCTTACCTGTGGATTTGAAAATGGTTCCTTTCGAACTGCGGCCTTCTTCTCCAACATCAAATGTGATGGTCTCAGAAGGAAGGATCCCTGCAGGACCGCCGTTTATATCTTGAAACGTCCCCCCCAGCGTGAGCACGTATCGAGTATGCAAACTTACCTTGGTTCTTTGGGGTGAGATTTCTCCAATGTGAGCGAGACGCAAGACTCGGAATTTACGAACCGTGCTTGCCGCGGGGCGGTGGCAGTTCCTTGCGCTTTTGGGTTTCCGTTTGCAGGCGAAGGAACAACTTCTCGCGCTCCAGGATCTCGATTTCCCGGGTATGGCGCTGTTCTTGCGCGAGGAGTTTGAGGGCTTCCTCCATATCCCTGAGTCGCTCTTCAGGTCGCCGGATTCGAGTACGGTTCTCCTGCAATTCGCGGGACATGTTCAGAAACGCCAGCAGCCATTCGGAGAGCGTTTTCCACATGGATTATGCGTCCTGCAGAATTGCTTTAACTTCACCGACAATATTTGACCGGTTTTTCCGCCGTCGACGTTCCTCGCGCTGTCGTTCTGTAGCGATTTGACGCAGAATCCGGCGGGCTTCTGCCAGGTAATTCTCCGCTTGCGCCTTATATTGCGCTTCGTCGTTGGTGAGGACTACAGCTTTACTCATGCGCACAGCATCAGCCGTTTCGGGGGGAGAGTCAAGGCAGAACCTTCGTCCATTAATGCGATATCATGCGATATCCGCTGAGGCACTCTGCAGGCCGAAGGCCTGATTCATAAGACCAAGGCAAGCGAAGCGACGATGGGATTGAACGCGGGCAGGGGATTTACATTGTCACCTACCAGCAAGGTAAGCCGGACGGGATTTACTTTGCAGGCTATTCGTAAGACTGACCCTACGCGCAGTTTACCTACCGTTTGACAAGTGTCTGTCATTCGTGCAACTTTCGTGCATGGGCAAGACCATTACTATAGAAGACGACGTTTACAAAACCCTGTCGGGGCTCAAGCGCGGCCCCGGGGATTCGTTCACCAAAGTCATCCGGCGGCATCTTAACCGGCCTGCGGACACCTGCGGAGAACTGGAGGATTATTATGATAGCCAGCCACCCCCGGATGTTAACCCTGAAATTTTGGAGCGGATCAAAAACGAGCGCGGGCGCAGATCTGGAGGCAGGCGGTGATCGCGGACACCACCTTCCTGGTGCAGTATCTCCAGGAACGTCGAGCTGGAAGAGTAGGGCCCGCGAGGGGCTTCATTGCAGCAAGGCGCGCAGAGGTAATTCGTACCTCTATCATGAGCCTGGCAGAAACGGCCCCATCGTTTCCCACTTCTGATGCAGCCTGGGAGTATTTCAAAGCCTGGACTGTTTATAGGCTCCACGACGGAATAGCAAAGGTGGCAGGGGATATTGACCGAGAATTAATCGCCATAGGAGGCCGTCTTGGTGAGAACGATAATTGGATCGCAGGCTTTTGCCGCTTCTATAGGGAGCCGGTGATCAGCCAGGACCGGGCCTTTGACCGTGTTCGTGGACTCAGGCGGCTTACCTACTAGCTCTGACGCTTAACTTTTTAACGTTTTGACGCTTGGTTGCGTCTTTGCCGCATCTGTGTTCATCCGTGGTTAATCAGAAATTATTCAAGGCTGCGGCCATCACCTTTCTTGGCGGGGCCACGTTCCTACTTTGCCGTGCCGCGGTCGAGGAGCCGGGGCCGGCGGGCATACGATGAATTTATAGTTTCTTTCGTCTTGATTGGATGCGCTGCTGCGGCAGCACACGTGCCGTGTTCTCAAACTCCTTCGATCCGCGCTCTTGGTAGCCCGAGCCGCGTGGCATTCTCTGTAATCGCCATTGGTCTGGGCCTAGCCCTCGGTGGCCTGGTCCATTGGTGCGGCATGCGCCAGTTTGGCGGGATGGATCTTGGCACTCTCATTGATACCGGTTGGCGCCTGGCGCAAGGCCAAAGGCCTTACGTGGACTTCCCCTGCACCACGCCACCAGCGTTCTTCCTGGGGGCAGGGTATGCGTTCAAGCTTTTTGGCGTATCCTGGGAGGCTCAGGTTCTCTTCACGTCAGTCGTTTCAGTCTTAATCTTCTTTTGGAGCGTTTGGCTTGGGACGAAGCTCTTTAATGATCGCGGTTTTGTCTTGTTGGTGGGGTTCACTGTGCAAGCGCTCTCGATGCTTTTGCACAGTTTCTGGTGGTATAATACGATCACGTCGGCGGCAGCGGCGGTTTTTCTACTTTCAGCCGCGCTGCTGTGGCTGCGCCCGGAGTCGGAACCTGCAAGAATGTCTTATTTGGTTTCGCTGATGTTTCTGGCGCTGACGAAACCCAATGTAGCCGGTGTCCTCATCCTTGCAATCTCCGCTATCTTTTTGTGCTCACGGCAGCACCGCTTGCTGGTGCTGCTCCTGTCAACAGGCGCTTTTGCCGCGTTCATGGCCTTCCTGTCATTGAATCGCTTGAGCTTGCTCAGGATGCTGCAGGCCTATTTGTCCGTAGCCGGCCACGCCACCGAAACCAAAAATGCAATGGCAATTTTCTCTGACATGGAGACAGCGACACTGATCGCGTATCTGATTGTCATACTTGCTGTGCTGCTTCCCGCACTAGCCTCGATTGCGGCTGATAAGCGCCGCCTCCGCAAAGGGCCGACCTGGATTGGGCTTGCCGGCATAGGCGCAGCGGTGCATCCATTCTTTGTCAATGGCGAACTAAAACTTGTGGACCTTCTTCCCGCGCTCATCGGTTCACTGCTTGTGGCTTCGGTGCCGCCGACACGTCCAGCAGAATGCCAATCGCTGCATCTTGCAGGCACCCTCCGGCAACTAGTCATTTGCCTGTTCCTGCTACTGGCTTTCAGTGGGACGGCCCTGGCAATCGAGCGCGAGCGCCTGAGAATGGACGGCTACGGTATGTTTTTCGAATATGAACTCAGACCAGGCTCGATAAAGCAGGGCTTTTTCAAGGGGCTTCACACGGGGTCCTCTTTCCGCCAACTCTTCGGCCAATTGGATGAAGTTCTTCAGCGGGCGCCCAATGCGTCAGTCTTTTTTGGACCACGGCTGGGCTGGGCCTATGCCGCTTTCAACAAACCTTCACCTCTGAACCAGCCAATCGCCTGGGACCCTGGCCTGATGTTCTCGGCGGAAGACGGCGGAATGTTTCTCAAGTCTCTGTTCAAACAACGCTACGGTCTTGTTATCCTGAATAAAAATGATCGGGCGTATTATCCCCTGGATTTAATCGAAGCGTGCGCGCGTGACTACATTTGCGATCAGAGCTACTCGCGCCTGACCATTGGCTACCGCAAAAGCCGCCTCCCGGTCGAGCCATACCTCGTTACAAATGATGCTGAGAATTACGAAAAGTGGCTCGATTCCGCGCCTTTATCTCCTCAGCACTTTCTTATCGCGCTGAATGGTCTAGCCTGGGTTCGCGCCACGTGCCCGAAGGCAGACCAACGCGACTCAACGCAGGCCGTGCTGTTGGCTGAGCGTGCCTGCAAGCTCACCCAATACAAGCGGTCCGCGTTCGTAGCCACGCTGGGGGCCGCATATGCGGAGGCAGGCAGGTTCGAGGACGCCGTCACCATGGAAGCCAAGGCCCGCGATCTGGCGCTAGCTGCTGGGGACAAAACGAGCGCCGCCCAGTGCAAGGAACTACTACAGTTGTTCAAAGCAAACAAACCTTACCGGCAGAAGCCCGTGCCAAATCTCAAGAATTTCTAAAAGGCCAAAATGCATCTCGAAACGATCCAGCCAAACAGCCGGACACAACTCACCAGAGAGGTCGCTCCTAATATTTTCCGCAACTCCTCGCGATAGCGGAAAGGATCAGAATTGCACCCACAACGGCCAACCTCACCAGCCACCAAGGGATAGGCTCTTCACTCCGGCTCCGATGCGATGAATGATGTCGCCTTCGATGCTTGTGCGAATGTCCCTCGTCACTACCCCGGTGCTGGGGTGCCAGCAACGGCTTGAAAGGTTTCGGCGCACCCGCCGGCTCCTCCCGCGGCAGCTCCCCGAAGCCTCGCGGTTGCACCGGACGCGCAAATCCTCTTGCAATGGATAGTTGCCTCCCTGCCGACCTCCAAATCCGGTCCACAATCTGCCGATGCCCTTCGATTTTATCGGCCGGCACACACGGCGCGCTCGTCGTCAATGAGAAGCTGCTCACGTAATAGCCCTTCCCCGCTCTATCCGACCGGGTGAACTGAATAAACTCATCTCTTACTTGGCTCTGCGGATCCTGCACAGTCATTCGCTGGATGGCCGGCGACTCCACCTCAGCCACATAAGTAATCTGGCAAGGGTAGGGCAGCGCAAAGGGCGTTCGCCGGGCAGCCGCTTCCGGCATCGGAAGCACGCCTCGGATCCAATGGCTAGGAAGCTGGAATTGACACAAGTTGCTGTTCGGCAGCGTTGTCAGGTGCGGCGGGATCTCGAATGTTTCCGTAAGCACAAACTGGTTGGCTGCCCGGTCATCCCGATGCTGGAGTTGTCCAACTCTTTTCGCGCTCGAAAACCGATTGGCGATCACCTGCAAACGCTGTTTTGCCATTTCTTCAGCGCCGGCTTTCCGAAGTTGTTCCCGCAGGATTTCGGCCTGCTGTCCCTCGCTGCGCAACGTCACCGCCAGCAGGGCCGGCGCCCCATTCGTCCCTAGCAAAATGTTCTCCTTTAACTCGAACAGATTGGACTGATCCGCCATCTCCGGACGCGGCACCAGGCCCGTTCCATTGGCATCCACCGGCAAGCCTACCCCGAAATCGCCAATCACACGGTTGTACGGCCCGCCGCCCTGGTCCTTCAGAGTCGTATCTATCCAACGCTTTTTCCCATCCACTTCAAATTCCACGACCGCATGATTGAACAGCGACACCGCCGGCAGCAAATCGCTCACTGTCTTCCTCAGAAACGCGTTCACCAGGATTGGCCTCGCCTGCACACCGAGTTTCTTCAACAGGTTCGCCAGGAGAAACGACAGATCTTTGCAATCCCCAAACCGCCGCCGCGCCACAATCTCCGGCGATGCCGGAACGTAACCGCCCAGCTCCAGATTCACGCTGAAATATCTGCACTCGTCCTGCACCAGCCGGATGGCCTTTTCGATTCGTCCGCTCAGCTCAGGTTCATTCGACTCGATCTCTTTCGCCAGTTCAGCAATTGCCGCCTCCCCGTTTTCCATCGCCCAATGCCCGGCGACTGCCGTGCCAATCGTCTGCCAGTCCGGAAAATCCGATATATTCATCCACGGGTACCCAATGTGCCAAAACGGCGTATTCACCTCCGGCTTCACCCCAACATATTTCTCCCCCGCCCAGTCCCACTGCGTTATCTCCACTCCATCGTTAACTTTGTCCTTAACTTCGGGCCCCTGCACCTGACACCTGATACCTGACACCTGACACTCACTTTCCTGGCTGACACCTGACACCTGACACTCACTCCTCTTCGTTTCCACCGGCGGCGGAACCCCGCTGGACGTTTTCCATTTCATCTGCCGCGCGGGATTGAATCGGATTCCGAAATGATATTTCCCTACCGACAACCCAAGCGGCAGACCAAAAAAGAAGGAGCCATACTCCGGCAGCAGTCGCGGATGGTTCTCAATCGTGTACGAATACTCGATCACGTCCCCCGGCCGCACGTCCTCCAAAATGATCAGACAAGTGAACCAGCCATGAATCACAAACCGCTCCAGCCCCTCCTCGCGCTGCAAAAAATGGGCCTTCCCCAAGTCAAGATGGTCCGTCTCAGTTTCTCCCCGGCGGGTTTTGAGGGAATGTACCGTGATCAGTTGCGTCTTGGGCTCGAATTGAAGCCGCCACTGCGACCAATGCTGCACCGCCTCCATCGTTTCCAGCCTGACCACCTGCCGCACAAACGATTCCCGCCGCTCGGCATGAAGCTGATTGTCCAACAGCAGATAAGTTATTGGCGCCACGCCCTCCGATTTAAACTGCGGATCGAACCCAATCTCGCTCACCCACTCCGGAACCGGCGCTTTGCGCACCCGATCCTTCGCCGTCGCAATCCCCTCACCTGCGCCTGTACTGCTTTCACTAAGCATCCGCAACGCTTTACGAAATTCGAGGAGACTTCAAAACAAAATCAACCCTGATGATTGGCAGGAGGTAACCGGGTGCCAGAGCCCTAGTCCGCTCGCCGCCAAGTTCGCCTGACAAATTCCCGTTCGGCTTCCAAATACTCCCTGTCGAACTCAGCCGCCTCTTGCAGTGATAGAAGATAGCAAAAGACCTCCCGCAACTCCTCGAACGTTTCGCGACCAAATCGTCGCGGCAGATCTCGTCGCATTTTCGGATTCCTTGGCAAATGCTCGTAGAAGGCGCAAGCAACTGCTGTCCGCACATCGTCGCTCTGGGATTTCCAGCACCACCATGCAAATTCATAGAAGCGACGGATCATATCCTCTTTCGAAGTCGTATAAGCCTCCTCGCACTTTCCAAGTAATTCGGTCCAAAGCGCCATCGGATTATCGACCTCTTCGATGGTTCTTTTACACTCTGGGAGTCGCTTCAATGCCTCCCGCCTCCATGCGCTCATATAGCTTTATTTTACCGCGGCTTCCGCTATTACCAAATTGCCCTTCTCCGCATCCAGCGTCACCCTCGCGCCGACCGGAAGTGTCGCGTTGTGTCGTATATGCCCAAATGGCAGCCCCATGACGACAGGCACTTTCAACCGCAAAAGCCGCTCTCGGAATACATCCTCCAACGTTTGCCGATACTCCTTCGCCTTCGTCGCTTTCGGATCTTTGCAACCTTTGTTGATGCCGATCGCAATGCCCGCCACCCCGCGCATCACACCCGAATTCAGCAGATGCGTCAGCATCCGGTCGAAACCATACGGCTTTTCATCCAGGTCCTCGAAAAACAGAATCTTGTCCCTAAAGGACATCTGGTAGGCTGTTCCCAGTGTCGTGCACAGCAACGTAATATTCCCACCGACCAGTTGTCCCGAAGCCACGCCATCGCGAAGGACCTGAATCTTGAACCTTGAACTTTGAACCTTGAACTCCTGCTCGCGATTTATCGGAGTTGAACTTTGAACTTGGCCCGGCTTTGGACTTTGGACCTTGGACTTTGGACTCGCCCCGCAGATGCTTCCCGCCGGCTCCGGCTCCATCAACGTCCTTAGAAAACTCTGCACCGTAAATTCCGGACAATTCTCCTTGATAAAATCCGAATTCAGCATCGGCCCGTGAAACGAAATGAGATTCGCCTTTTTCAGAAAGGCGATATGGAGCGACGTGATATCGCTATAACCAACGAAAATTTTCGGATTCCTGCGAATAACCTCATAATCCAGCAATGGCAACAAGCGCGCGGCCCCATAACCTCCCCGCACACAAATGATCGCTTGAACCTTCCTATCTCTGAACATCCCCATCAGGTCCGCTGCCCGATCCCGATCACTTCCCGCCAGGAAACCCCAACGCTTGCGCACATTCGGCGCCAGCTTCGTCTTGAACCCCATCCGTTGCAGCACTTCCACCGACCGATCAATGGCCTTCGGATCCGGCGGCGCGCTGGCCGGCGCAATGATCCCGATGGTATCTCCGTAACAGAGTCGTTCTGGTTTAATTGGCACGGCTCCTTTGTGCCGTCTTAAGCCATCCGGCTCAAGCTTGAAGTGGAGGGTGCATCTTGATACCGGCACCGTGCAGGAGCGCGGGATTTATCCCGCTTCAATGTCCGTAGCGCGATGAACGGACCTGATAACCCAAGCGCTTCCGTGCGTTCGGCGCGTGAAGCGGCATAAATGCCGCGCTCCGTCCCCCCGGCCACCGCACACGCGGTTTTCCCCATTTAACCCATTTACTCAATTAACCTATTTAACCGTTTGGTTGCGCGCTGCGTCCCCGTGCTTGAGCCTCCTGCCACCGATCGCTATTCTGCGCGCTAATGTCTCGTTCCAAACGCAAAGACGGCTTACTGACCGGCGCGCGGGTCTATCTATCGGGGCCAATGGATTTTGTCGCCTCGCGCGCCGCGGAGAAGCAATTCGGCTGGCGCAATCGCGTCAGTCAGTTTCTCCAGGCCAGTGGCGTTACGGTGTTCGATCCCTGGTTCAAGCCTGATGTACGCGGCCTGCACGAATATGGCCGCGAAGACGTCAAGAGCGGCGAGCGCATCCGCAAACGCTGGACTTATGAAGGCGGCAAAGCCGGCGCCGCAGCACGATCCTGGTGCTCCAAACAATTCTGGGAGACGCTGCACATTGATCTGCGCATGGTGGACACCAGCGATTTCATGATCTCCTATTGCCCGACCAACATCTACAGCGTCGGGACGCCGCACGAGATCATCATGGCCACCTTGCAGCACAAACCGGTGCTGTTCGTCAGCCCGCCGATTGTCTTTCCTACGCTCCACAAGCTACGGGCTCGGTTGAACGGAAATCCCGAAGACCGCGCGCTGCTCGATCAATTGGAGAAGGAGATCCCCATCAAAGAAAACCCCCGCGCCATCCCAAGCCTCTGGTACATCCCGCTCGTGGGCGGGGAAAACTTCTTCGACGGCTTCGGCTTCGCGCCCTACAGAAAGCGGTTCGGCTGGAAAACCGAGATCCCAATTGACCGTCACGAACACCGCTTCCCGCCGAAGCGGCCGCTACTCCCCTTTGTCGAGAAGCTCAACCACAGTTTACCCCAAAAATGGGATCGCAAGCTCGATCGCTTCGTCCCCGATGACGATTGGCTGTTGTGGGATTTTAAAGCAAAGAAAATCCGCGGTAAACATGTCGAGACGGTGAGGAGGTAGGCGCTACCCTTTGGAGTGCGCCGGCAGAGCGCCGCGACGACGGCGCTTTGGCTCCTTGGGACACGCCTATCCGAGCCAAAGCGGTGTCACGCTTCGCTTGCCACCGCACTCCATATAAGACCCCGGCCGCCGTGCTAAACTACATAACACCCCGCCCCTTGCGCCGCCGGGTCCAAATCAAACTCGACTACGGCTTCATCATCCCGGGAGCGGCGTCTCACATGGACCTCCAACTTCCCTTCGCAGCATCCAGCCGGTGGCTGGGCGGCAAGTATCACCATCATGCCCCCGTTCGTCTCGACCCACTTAGCCTCTCGGATGGGCGAATCGGAAGGACTCACCAGCAACGTGCCATTCCGGGTCATATCGTACAAGGCCGCTTTCCAATCCCAACCAAGCCCCAGGATCTCGAACGAGTAGGCATCGGGTCTGGCGCCACCTCCAACCATGAACATGGCCAGGTTGGTGCGGCCAGGATAGATTCGCAATGCTTTCGCCAAATGCCGTTCAACCGCGCGTTGGCCGATGAAAACATTAAGGTTCCCAGCCCAATGAGGTTGGCCGCGGTGCATCAGGTCCCACAAGTCGGGCGCGAGGTTCGGGAGCTTCCCCGTTGTGACTCCGGCGGGCCGGTTGGACGTTTGCTGCCGGCGCATGAAATTCAGCATTGTCAGAACTCCTGCGGCAGGCTGCGGCGCCGGTTGGTCAGGTGAACTGACGGCTGTAAGCACCTTTTGGGGCGGCGTGCGATCAAATTCTCCCAACGCTGTTGGATGCGCTCGGCTGGCATCAACGCTGACCTCGTGCGACTCGCCCGGTTTCAACTCCGGCACCGGCACCACCGCCAGCGGTTGCCATGGCACAAACGCCCCCAACGGCGCCGATTCCAGCCGCATCGTGGTTGGTTTGGAGAGCCCCTCGCCTTCATTCCGAACCATGATATTGATTCGCACGGTGTCACCGTCCAAATCCTGGAACAGGATATCCGTCCGTTCCACTACCAATTCAGCTTCGCACCCGGAACGGACATCCAATTCCGGCCGATCTTCCATTACAATCATTTGAATTCCTTTCTCTCACGCCCGATACGGCACATTCCAGCGCGGCATCCACTCGGCTCCCGGCGCATCGACGGCATTGAAAGCAATTCGCCGCCGCCAAAATCCGCACCCGGGCATTTCTAGTTTAGCTATCTTACACCACAACACTGAGTGTCGCAGAAATAATTTAATTCTGAATCCCAAGGCGCGAAGCCGCAGCCGGAGCGCGGACATTCCGGTCCAATGCAACTAACTTTCCAAATGCGGCTGGCCTTAGTCCCGGAGGGACGACAGAAAATAGCCCAGCGTTTCAACCCTGGGTTCAGGGTCGAAAGTAGAATAAGTCCCGTTAGGGACGGCAGAACCATTGTCTCTGTCGTCCCTACGGGACTCGTGCCGTTCAACCGCTCCAACCCAGCGTTGAAATTGAAACGCTGGGCTGGCTATTTTCTGTCGTCCCTTGCGGGACTGAACTAAGGAACCTGCACCTGTCGCCGCACTCCTATTTCCCTATTGCCCTATCGAAAGCCGATAGGCGCGGTTTGGGATGACTGCAGCGTTCGTATCGCTGAAGGTGGCCGGCCCGTTCACGCCGTTGGTGGAGGAAAGCATGGCCCAATCGTGGAAATTGGTCGTGCCGAGCAGCGTGTAAGTGAAATTAGTCACCCCCTCGAATCCAATCTGAAAGGCCCCTTTGCCAGCCGTAAACTTCCCGATCAAAAACGGTAAATTCAACACCTCCAGGCTGGCCGAACCGCTGACAGTCAGACCGGCGTTGTTTTTGACTACAAGCCTGTATCCACCGGCATCACTCATGGACACATTCGGCAAAACAAATGAGTTGCTATAACCGCCAGTGATGTTTTCCCAATTATTCGAGGCGATTTCTTTTTGCCACTGGAGCCAAGGTGCCTCGCTGCTAACCGGCAGGGTCGAAAAGCTGCCAGCCGTTCCCTGGTAGCGGACCTGGTTTGTGGGCTGTTGAGCGATTACAGGCGAAACAGTCAGCGTGGAGTCGAATGGAATCGCCAGGCAGGCGCCGGGTATCGGAGGAGCGCCGTTGGTTGGAACCGACCCGCCTGGAGGTTGCCAGGCCACTCCCAGGTTATCGCCACCTGATTCGGTCTTCATCAGAGCTTCCATCCAATAACTTTGTCCTGCCGTCAGCGAAATGGGGGCGGAGATGTTCTCCTGGTTTGGCCGCCGGTCGGTGCCGGTCCAGTTGCGACGAGGGTTCCATTGCGGCTCAAACGCAATCAACCGATTGCCAACTGGATCAGAGTTTGTGCTCAAAAACAGCGCGCCCTGATCGCTTGAACAAAAATAAAAAACGTAACTGCCTGTCACAGTCGGCATGAGATAGCCAGACAATCTCGATCCATAGTTGCTGCCGATTCCCGAAGGGCTCTCGCACTGCGCCGCGAACCGCGTAATATCCGCGTGTCCCGGGAACTTCACATTGTTCGTTACGTCGGCCAATGATGTCCCGGTAATCGCACAGAAGTATTCGAGCCGAATAAAGCCGTTGGTGATGTTCGGGTTTACACTGAAAGGAGTTGGTGGGCCTTCCCCCGCGGGAAAAATCACGGGCAGATTGGTCGGAATCGGCTGCCCGAAAAACGGTGTGGCATTCAGGTTCCACGTAAACGGCTGTGCGCGCACACTCCGATTGAATCCCGCGCCGCTGTACTTGGCTGCATGATAGACGATCCAGTCCTCGGTCTGCGCGGTGTTGTGGGTGAACGAACAATGGCCCGGCCCATAAACCGCGCCGGATTCATCCGCGAAGCCCGATAAGACCGGA
This sequence comes from Verrucomicrobiota bacterium, assembly GCA_003176045.1. GTDB lineage: Bacteria > Verrucomicrobiota > Verrucomicrobiia > Limisphaerales > UBA8199 > PSRM01. The sequence goes on from PSRM01000101.1 coordinate 12,008, forward strand.
GCCGGATATTTAACCCAGGCGTCGGTGTTGAGCACATCACCATTGGTGTTCATCAGCAGGCCCAGGCAATAGTAGTTTTCCCACGCTTTATTGGCCGAATAGACGATGAAAATTTTGCCGTCCCGTTTCAACGCCTCGGGCCCCTCGTTGATCAATGGCAAAGAAGTGTCCGGGTAGATTTCCCAATTCAGCGTCGGAGTCGAAAGCAGCACGCGCGGCCCGCTGATCGTCCAGGGATTGCTCATGGGCGCAATGTAAATATTCTGCCGCACGTTCGACGTGCCGGGCCACCCTGACCAAATCAGATACAGCGAGCCATCGTCCTTCTGGAGCACGGTGGGATCAATGGCCCAGTAGTCATTCGAAGAATCGGCCACTTTGCCTTTAAAGGTGTACGTGCCCTGTGGGTCCGCGGTGTCTGCTTCGGCAGCATAAATACGATGGTTGGCGTTGTTCCCGTCATCGGCCGCGAAGTAGATGTACCAATTCCCGTTCAGGAAATGGAGTTCCGGCGCCCACACATCCCGATTGTTTGGAGCGGGCGGCGTAAATACGGTTACCGGCGAAGCAAACGCCAGGCCGCTGATGGTCGAAGAAGACCGGATCGTTACCTGACCGCCCGTAGTTTGCGTATAATAGTAATTCGTTCCGTCTTTGCAGATGACCCACGGATCAGCGCCATCAGCTATAAGAGGATTCGCGAATGTGCCGACCGTTGCGCAAAAACCATGGGTTGCTGTACTGAGAAAAACGATAAGAGGATAAAACCACGAAACCCGACTTTGAATCTGTCGGCTGGAGCTCAAGTTATTTCAAAAGTACCTCGATATCGTGTAATATCAAATTCGTGGCTCGTCAAAAAGTTCGCCTGCCGTTTAATAGGTTCGCCGCATGCTATCTGGGAGCATGCACCCTTGCCGCAACCCAAGCGGTTGCGCAGACTAATGCTCCCGTTCCTCTCGATGGTGATCTCTCTACACCGTACCGGGCGGAAATCGTGGCTTCGAGGCTCCAGGCGCCGTGGTCGGTCGTGTTTGCTTCGGATGGCCGAATCTTTTTTAGCGAGCGACCTGGCTGGGTGAGAGTGATCGAACATGACCGCGTGCTTCCAGAACCGGCTCTGATTCTGCGCGACGTGGTGGCCTCCGTCAAAATGGGGGCGCTCGGCCTCGCTCTGGATCCCGGCTTTGCCACGAACCATCTTGTTTACCTCGCCTACAATTACGACCTCGGCAAAGAGCAGTATCGCTTGCGCATCGTGCGTTATCATGAAGCGACCAACCACTTCAGCCAACCGCACACGCTCCTCGAAGATATTCCCGCCTACCGCAATCACACAGGTTGCCGGTTGCGCTTCGGGCCGGATGGCTGCCTATATATCACTACTGGGGACGCCAATCAGCCGCCGCTGGCCCAAAGGCTGGATTCGTTCGCCGGCAAAATCCTTCGATTGCAGCCCGACGGTTCCATTCCCCGCGACAATCCTTTCGCAGGCCGAACGAACGCACTGGGCGCCATTTGGAGTTACGGGCATCGGAATTCACAAGGCCTCGATTTCCAACCCGGCACCGGCGCGCTTTTCGCTTCCGAACATGGACCCGACAACGGTGATGAGATCAATCTGGTCATTAAGGGCGAGAACTACGGGTGGCCGCTGATCCATCATCGCCAGTCAAAGGAAGGACTCCGCAGCCCAATACTGGAGTTCACTCCTTCGGTCGCGCCCTCAGGAGTTTGTTTCTATCGCGGCACTGCGTTTCCTGAGCTCGAGGGCAAATTGCTGGTCGGCTGCCTGCGAGGCGAAGGCATTCTGAGAATCGGTTTCGAAGGAACAAACCCCATCGCCTGCGATCGCCTCCTGCACTTCAAGTATGGCCGAATTCGTGACGTGACCGAAGGACCTGACGGGTACATTTACTTTACAACTTCTCAATTCGATCCTCCCGAAGGCACGCCGCGGCCGGATTATGACATGATCTTGAGACTTGTGCCCAAGTCGGCGGCTTCTACAGGAGCGGTTCTCGCATCCGAATGGAAAGGGCCACCACCTCAAAGCCAGAATATCAATCCTGCTACGACCAATGCCAGCCAACTGATCACACTCTATTGCGCTCCTTGCCACGGGCCAAGCCTACGCGGCGGGATGCAACGTGGATTGTTGTACGGGCACTGGGAATTCGCGAAGGACGATGCAGGCGTTCAGCAAGTCATAAATAAGGGCCTGGCTGACAGGGGCATGCCTGCTTTCGGTGCTACGCTGAAGGCCGAGCAAGTAACCTCTCTGCTCCGGTACATCCGGCAGAACCAAACCACCGGCCCCGAACCGGCCCTGGAGAGCCGAAAGCCGTCCGGTTTTGAATGAAAACTGTTAACGTATCGGAAAGAACGGGGAGGCTCTGAGTAATTCATTTCCGCCTCACCAAAAACACTCCTTCCTCTCCTGAGGGCGCCACCCAGTCCTGCACCACAGACAACCCGTACTGCGCCAGAAGCTCTTTTACGAGCCTGGGCGTGTGACGGTAAGAGAAGAACAGCCGGATCGAGTCCGACGTGTGGAGCTCGAAGCGCTCTGAGTCAAAGTCGATCGTCCGCGAACGGTGGAAATCAAAATAGGCCGCAACGCGTTTCAAACCGGTGCCGCCTGGGTCATCCTCAATAACGAAGCGCAACTCGCCATCCTCCTTCTCCACGCCCAGGTCGAGCAGGAAAGTGATAAGCCAATCACGGGTCAGGGCATTGTCGTAAGCGGGCAGGATCTGCTCGACACCGGCAGTGTAGTCCGGGCCAGGGGCGAGGTTGGCGCTCAAGAGGAGATGGTCTCCGGGAAGGATCAGGGCCGACAGCTTTGGGAGAATCACACTTGGTTCGAAGTTCGGCAGCATGCCGAAGAAGGTGCAGAGTAGGTCAGGCGTCTCGCCTGCCCCATTTGGAGTGCGGCGACATGTCGCCGCTTTCAAACACCGCGACATGTCGCGGTGTTCCAAAGCGCGGACATGTC
>PSRM01000142.1 GCA_003176045.1 Verrucomicrobiota bacterium
CCGACGCTCGCAAAAAATTAGCTCCTACCTGTGCGAAATCCTAGCGGCATTGGACAGGAATGTCCGCGCTCCGTTGCGGCTTGGCGGCATCGGTTTTCATTCGTGTCTATTCGTGTTCATTCGTGGTTTTCTTGTATAGGTATCCACCCGGCACTACACTAGGATATGGGCGCACAATGGAAACAAGCGGGACGAGAGGCGAGCGCGCAGAAGAAGGGCCAAATGGTGGCCAAGATGGTGCGCGAAATTATGGTCGCCACCAAGTTGGGCGGCCCGGACCCGGACCTCAATCCGCGCCTGGCGGCTGCGGTCGAGAAAGCGCGCAAGGCCTCGGTCTATCGCGATACGATCGAGCGCGCCATTAAGAAAGGGTCGGGGCAAACGGACGAGAAGGTCAATTTCGAGCTGGTCACTTACGAAGGTTTTGCGCCGCATAAAGTGCCGGTGGTAGTCGAATGTCTCACCGATAGCCGTAATCGCACCGCGCCGGAAATTCGCAATTTATTTAAAGCCGGTTCCCTGGGCCAGCCGGGCAGCGTGGCGTTCTTCTTCAATCACCTTGGCGTCGTGGAGGCCACTCACAGTGAGGCAAGCCGGGATGCGGAGGCGGATGCGATCGAGGCCGGCGCGCAGGAGATTGAACCGCTCGAAGCTGACGAAGTTCCAGAAGGACAGAAAGGCGCACGGTTTCTGACCGAAATTAGAGACCTGGATCACGTTTCCAAAGCCCTGAAATCCGTGGGCTGGACGATTCTTTCATCCGAAATGCGTTATTTAGCAAAGAATTTCCCGGATCTGAGCGAGTCGGCGCGCAAAGATGTAAGCGATTTCCTCAACGCGCTGGACGACCACGATGACGTGCATCGGGTCTATGCGGCGTTGAAGTGATCACAGAGTAGGGCAGGCTTTCCAGCCTGCCGGTTGCGGCGCTTTCCAGCGCCGCGACGCTCAAAGACGGTGGTTCAGGGGGCTGAAAAGCCCCCTGAACCGGCAGGCTGGAAAGCCTGCCCTACAGTGGCGGACTCTGTCCATGGCCCTTCCCGCAAGGCAGAATACCAAACCAACTTCCTCATAACCTGAGGAAAATCTTTTTCTTATACAAGAAGTGGACGAACCAGAAAGCCAGGGCCAGCCCCACTAAGGCGATCACAACTTCCCCGAAGCCCTCCGCCACGTGGTTGTCGAAGAAAGTTCGCACATCTCCGCCGGCAAGCCTTCCGGCCAGTCTGCTGAACCCTCCATCCAGAATGTTTGCGGTCAGGTAAATGGTGATCGAGTTCATGCCCATCCAAACAAAGGGCTGGCACCAGCGGCGCATCTGCCAGACCTCAACAATCTGGTAAAACGCCGCCAGCAGCAGGGCGCTGTAGCCGCCGGCGACGAGCACATAGGACGAGGTCCAGATTTTCTTGATGACCGGGAACTGGAGTCCCCAAAGCCAGCCAAGTGCGGCAGCAGCAATGCCGCAGCCGGCCAACCATAGTACCTTGCGTTCGTCCGTGAGCGCGGGAGTTCGCAGCAGGAAAGCAGCGAAAACGCCCAACAGGCAGGTGGCAATCGCCGGAATCGTACTTAGGTAGCCTTCGGGATCGAAGTAGCTGTCGTACTTGAAGCCGGGCAAGTACTGGAAGTCGAGGTGATTGGCCAGGTTAAGGCCTTTGTCGTATCCACCTCTCACGTGGTCGGTTGTTGAGTAAAACAGGTCTTTAGCCGCTGCCCAGGTTGGTGAATTTTTCACTCCAGACGGATTGGTCCGGTCCTGAAACAAGGCCGCAGCATTGGTGTCGCCCCTCTGCTCAGCCACTTGTGCAAGACCAGCCCTGGTCAATTGAATGTTGCGGATGGGCACGAAAGTCAGCAGAGCCCAATGGCCCAACAGGAGGCCACCGAAAATCGCAACCAGCGTTCGGGGCTTGAAGAAGCAAAAGAACAGCCCGGCAAAGAAGTAGGCCAGGGCGATCCGATTTAGCACGCCCATCAGCCTGATATGCGGCCAGGCTTCCCGGAAGGCACCTGAATAAAAGATGCCGATCAGAAAAAGCAGAATTCCGCGGCGAAACACTCGATTAAGGGCCGCCGACCGGTCGCCGCACTCGATGGCTTTGCTCAGGGAGAAAACAAGGGAGATACCCGCGAGAAAAACGAACAGCGGAAAAATGAGGTCATAGAAACGAAAACCAATCCAGTCGGCGTGTTCGAGTTGATTGGCCAGGAAGGTGGTTAGGCTGTCCTGCTTCAGGCTGTGTAACGCATGGACGAGCGAGCCGGCGCCGATGATCCAAAACATGTCGAAGCCGCGTAGAGCATCCACCGCCATTATCCGGCCTGGTTGGCCGGGATGCGTTTTGGCAAGGAGGGATTGGGGTTGGGCTTCGGCTAGCATCAGTGAAGGGTGTGAGGATTAGCGCCTTGGAGTCAATCTAAAGGTGGTAAGCGATGGTAAGTTCACGGTCCCAAAGCGCATCTGGAGGAACGCGCGGACATGTCCGCGCACTCCAAATTAGAGCCTCAGAAATATCTTCCGCCGATACAAAAAGTTCGCGAGCCATAGGACCAGGCCGATGGTAACTATTGCAGCGCCCAAGTCTCCAAAACGCCCTAAACAATTCCGCACGTCTCCTCCCACAAATCGCATTGAAAGCCGATGGAAATTGATCACTCCCGCAACCAGGTAGAGGGTGATAGGGTTCATGCCGATCCATATAAAAGGAACCGCCCAGGCGCGGTGATCCCAAACCTCAATGACCTGGTAAAAGGCCGCTAACAGGATAAGGCCGCAGCCACATGCAACCAGCACATAGCTTGAAGTCCAAAGTAGTTTTGTGATTGGAAATTGGCGTCCCCACAGCAGGCCGAGGGCAAGGCCTAGTAGCCCGCTGCCGAGCAGCCAATAAACCTTTTTCTGTTTCGAAATGTTTTCCGCCTTAACCAGGAAACCTGCAAAGACGCCGAGCAGACAATTGGCGACTGCGGCCATCGTGCTTAGCAAGGTGCCTTCAAACTTCTTTCCGGGGAGATAGAGCTGGTCCAGGTAATGTGCGAGGTTTTTGCCAGGCACATCCAGAGTGGGGGTTCCGATTCCCGGCACCGGAACGAAGGTCATCAAAGCCCAGTAGCCCAGCAGCAGCCCAGAGCAAATCAGGAACATAGTTGGCAAGCGGCAAAAGCAGAAGATCAGGCCGGTGAAGAAGTAGGCGACTGCGATGCGGTGCAGAACGCCGGCGAGATAGACGTTCTTAAAGCCCTCGCTCACTCCGCCCATGTACACAATGCCGAGCAGAAACAGCACGACTGACCGGATTGCGATGCGTTTGATTGCTGAGGCGCGGCCGTTCTTTTCGATAGTGCGCCTCAGCGAGAAGACGGCAGAAACTCCTACTATAAAGACGAATAAAGGGAATATAAGGTCATAGAAATGAAAGCCTGCCCACTCGCAATGATCCATTTGGGCAGCCAAGGCCCGTGTGACCTTGTTATCGTGGATTTTGGGAAATGAACGCACCAGATAGTCGCCGCCAAGGATCCAAAACATGTCGAAACCGCGTAGTGCGTCTAAGGAGACGAGGCGTGGAGGGGAGATTTCTGGAGCTTCGGTTTGCTCCGGGTGGTTCGCGCCCGAGGCAACGAGAGGATCCGATGTAACGGTGTTCACGGGTGGCACTGGGTGTAAGAAAGCGCCAGAGGACTGGCGCACTCCAAAAGCTTCGCCAGAACGAGGCGCGGCGGCGAATTCGCGAAGCGTCTTGGACTGCGCCAGTCCTCTGGCGCTTTTTCCTTACCGAGATTCTTACCAGAGTTCATCTTAACCAGAACCACAACAGTGCCGTGACTAGCGCAAGTCCTACCAGCCACCAGAACCAATGCACGCCACGTGGGGCGGGACTCTTGTTGCCAAACTCACGATTGACGAAATCAGCGTAATCAAAATTCTCGTCGGGCAAATCCAAGCCGCTGCTGTGGGCCTCCTCAGACCAACCCGTCTGCTCATCAGACCCACATTCGGGGCACGCTCGCGCGTTGGGAGGCACTTGCGCGCCACAATTGGGACAAACGTCAGGGCGCACGAGTTAAAATCCGAAATCCGAAGTCCGAAATCCGAGTAATGCCTCAGTCATGGCCGGACACATGCTCATCGAGTGGAGCGCACGACTCTGTCGTGCCTATGGCGCAGACAAACGAGCCAACTCGCACGACAGAGTCGTGCGCTCCGCCCGCCATGACTGAGGCATTACAAATCCGAATTGGGTATTCCTTGCGAAAGTCAGTGTCATGACCTGATGGTTTGTTCTGGGATCGTTTCGAGTTTCGGGCTTCGGCTTTCGGATTTTTCCTCACCCCATCCCCGCATACTCCTCATCCACTTTCAAATTGATGCCCATCAAAATGTAATCGTGAGTGATGGCCTGCATGTCCTTCACGTAATCTTCCAAACGGACGAGGTTGCTGAAACCCATGATCGCGAACATTTTGATTGCTGCATCCTGCTCGCCCATAAACTCGGCCTCGACGCGCTCCAATCCGAGGGACCTGGCCAGCGAAACGATTTCCGTCACGAGAGCCCGGGCCAGGCCGCGTCCGCGGTAGCGCGGCAGCACCATAACACTCACTCGCCCGACGTGCCGTTTCCATCCTCCAAGCTGCTGATGCAGTGTGGCATCGCCGACGATCTTGCCATCCATAAAGGCCAGGATCGGCAGGTTGCGGCCCAGGTCTATGTTTTGACACCAGTTTCTGATGACATCCGGCTCGGTGACGCGGTGTTTGATGAACATGCGCTCAGATTCGGGCACTTCCAGAAAGAATTCATGAAAGGGTTTCTCGTCTTCCTTGCGCAAAGGCCGCAATCGGCATTTGCTGTCATCTTTCAGACGAATCTCTTTAGGGTACTGCTGAAGTTCGAATTCGAGTGACATAGCGACGCCAATGATTTTGAGGCAACTAAATTCGAAACGCAAGTCCCGGAACTGAGGAGGAAAGATTTAAACCGCTAATAACCGCTAATAGACGCTAATACGCGGGTAAGGGAATCAATGGGCGAGGAGTGGTCCGATCTCGGCGAGAACCGGGAATTAGGATTGTTGGCCTAATACCTCAACGATGGCTCTCCCGCGATTCCGCGTTCACTGTCCAGCGCACGCTCTTCGAGGCGGGCGGGGTCCAGACTCCAGCGGGCGGCGAGAAGGGGCACTTTGTCCACGTTCATGGCGATTAAGTCAGGCTGGCCGAAGAGCGACCGTTCAGAAGGTTCGGTATAGCCAAAACATTTTACTCCCAGTTCATTCTCTGCCTGGGTACGTTCGCCCTGTCTCCATAAGGTCCGTCCGGCCCAGGCGTATGCGCGGACGATCCGCCCCGCATCAGCTCGCACCCAGGCATGGTGATAAAGCATATGGCTGGCGCTGAAGTATTGCACGTGGCCCAGCTTGCGGCTCAGTTCAACCAAGAATCGGAAGCAGGCGTCCACATCGTCGCTGGGATCCGGCAGTCCGGAACCGGTCACGAGGATCCAGCCCTTGACGGGCGGGCATATGAAGAGCTTTTCCTCTCCTGCCAGTCCTTGGAGAAGCGGGCACGGCTTTGTATGGCGCATCCCCAGGGCCGATTGAACCGCCAGCAGGCTCCGGCTTTTGATTGCAAGCCAGGCAGCGGGCCGACGCAGGAAGCAGGTATGCGTGCAGACAGGAGGGGGTTCCTGTTGCCGGGGTCGCCTCGCTCTTGGACGCAGCCGCGCTCTGCGAGCCACTAGAACAATTGTTGCCGTGCCGACACTTAGAGCCAGGCTGAACAACAGCATCAGAAGAACCGGCATCAGGTCCAACATCTTCACCTGTAGCCAATCTACTCGCGCGTGAGTTTCCTTCAACCGGGTAGTTAGCCTCCCTCCCATCCTTCTGACCCTAATTTTGTTTTTCATAGGGCGATCTCAAGCAGCCGGGGTCATGAGGATCCAGAGGACAGAGGACAGAAGACAGAAGACAGAGGACAGAGGACAGAAATTAGAGCCTCGTTACCTCGGCTGCTACAAAAGATGGTTTTGAACCTTGAACTTTGAACCTCGAACCTTGAACTTTGAACTTTCAATGCGCCTGGACCAGGAATTGGTGAACCGGGGGATTTGCCCCAGCCGTGAGAAGGCCCAGCGGGCTATACTTGCCGGCCAAGTGCGGGTTAATGAGCAGGTGGCTCGCAAACCAAGTGATTCAGTTAAGCTGACCGACCGGCTGGAGCTCGACACGCTGGAAAAATACGTTAGCCGCGGCGGCCTTAAGCTCGAACATGCCTTAAAGCATTTTCACCTTGATATTTCAGGTCACACAGCGATTGATGTAGGGGCTTCGACGGGCGGTTTTACCGATTGCCTCCTTCAACATGGGGCGGCAAAGGTGTATGCCGTGGACGTGGGCCGCGGACAACTCGCATGGAAGTTGCGGCAGGATCCGCGAGTCGAGGTCATGGAAGGGCTCAACGCGCGCCATCTCACGTCCTCAGATTTTCCTCCTGAGTTCCATCCCGTTGATCTGGTGGTTGCGGACTGCTCCTTCATTTCGCTGCGAAAAATTCTTCCGCCTGCCGTTGCATTGTTGAATGGCTGCGGTAGAATCGTTGCCCTAATCAAGCCGCAATTCGAGGCCGGCAAGGCGGAGGCCGACGCCGGCGCGGGTGTGATTCGCGACCCGGCGATCCATCGCCGCGTGTTATCTGAATTGGAAACATTCGTGACGCAATTACCTGGTTTGGTCTGGCGGGGCGTGACCGAGTCGCCTCTGCTTGGGCCGGCCGGCAACAAAGAGTTTCTGGTGCTGATTGAAAAATCCGGGTGATAAAATCAAACGGGTTGGAATCATTGCAGCCGCTGATAAGACAGCGAGCGCGGAGGTGGTGAGTCGCGCCACGCGCCTCATCCGCGCCGCCGGACGCCAGGTCGCCACCGACGCGGACACGAGCCACCTCGGGAAATTTAAGGCCGCCATGTGGCCCGACGCGGCCGCGCTGGCGCGCAACGTGGACATGCTGCTGGTCTTCGGCGGGGATGGCACGATGCTCCGAGTAGCGCGCCGCATTGCCGGCTCGCGCACGCCGATTCTGGGCGTGAACATCGGCGGGCTGGGCTTCCTCACTGCCGTGCCATCGGAGGAATTGGGCTCGGCCCTGAAGCGAGTGTGGAAGGGTGAGTTCCGGTTCGAACCACGGGTGCTTCTGCACGCTGGCGGCGAAGCCCAAGGCAAACAGATCAGCCAAAACGCTCTTAATGACATCGTGATCAGCCGCGGCATTACGTCACGCCTGATCGAATTGGACGTTCACGTGGACGGCGAAGCGCTTACGCGCTACCGCTGCGATGGCTTGATACTCAGTTCACCCACCGGGTCAACAGCCTATTCATTGGCAGCAGGCGGCGCGGTTATTTTTCCCACTGCTGACTCGCTGGCGCTTACGCCTATCTGTCCGCATACTTTGTCAAACCGATCTCTTATCCTGCCGCTTTCGGCCAAGGTGCAGGTTCAGGTGATTAGCCGCGAGCCTGAGACTATCCTGAGCGCCGACGGCAGAATCGTCAGTGAGTTGAGCGCCGGCGCGACGATCACAATATCTCGCAGTCGCAGCACGATTCGATTGATGCATTTGGCCGGCACTTCCTTTTGCGAGACCTTAAGGCGCAAGCTGCATTGGAGAGGGACGGCATTTTAACCCAGAAAGCGGAATAACCACGACTGAATTTGAGGAAACTTCAAAGATCAAACTTCAAACTTCAAATAAGCCTCAAGCCTCAAACTTCAAGTGGTGAACTGGAGCCGTTAATGCTCCGAGCTTCCTGTGTCTTTTGAAGTTTGAAGTTTGAAGTTTGATGTTTGATGTTTTTATTTGTGTTCATTCGTGTTGATTCGTGGTTTCAAAAAATGTAATCAGTACTAAACCCAATGGTCCGCCTCAAAGACATCGCGTTGCGCGCAGGGGTGTCTGTGATGACCGTCTCAAAGGCTCTGCGGGATGCGCACGATGTGGCCGCCGCGACCAAAGCGCGCGTCCGGCAGATTGCTCAGCAACTGGGCTATGTGCCGGACTCCGCGGCGCAGGGCCTTCGCACGCGCAAGACGAAGCTCTTCGGTGTCGCGGTGTCATCGCTCACCAACCCGCTTTATTCGGAAGCACTTCTGGCGATCGAGGAGCGCGCCGCCGAATTGGGGTACGACGTCGTGCTCGCAGTCACTCGAAATATCCCGGAGCGTGAGGAAGCTGCGATTCGCCGCTTTATCTACCGGCGTGTGGATGGCCTGTTCATTGCCCCGGTTTATCGGATCGCTTCGGAAGCGCCGATTTTTCAGGAATTGGTTGCCGGCAAAATTCCGACCGTTCTGATCGGCCATCCGGCGCCTTTTTGCGCACAGTTCCCGGCAGTGGAGACCGACGATCTGCTGGCTGGTTACGCGGTGACACAGCACTTGCTCAAATTGGGGCACAAGCGTATCGCCTTTTTCGCCGGACCGCCTGGAACGCCGTGGACCCAAGAACGGTTTGAGGGTTACAGGCGCGCCTTGCGTGAAGTAGGGCTGGATGTTGACGACAAGCTGGTTTTCCAGGCTGGCCGCACAATCGAGGACGGCGCTAAAGCGGCTACCCAAATGATCAATGAATCAGCCGACGCCACGGCTGTCCAGGCCGTGGGCGATTATGTGGCAATCGGCTGCGCGGAGGTCCTGCTGCGGCAGGGAATCCGGATTCCGGAGGATTTCTCGGTCGCTGGCTTTGCAAACCACCTGATTGGGGAGCATTTTCGTGTCCCCTTGACGACCGTGGCACAGCCAAAGTACCGGCTGGGGGTGGCGGCGGTGGAGGTAATGCAGCAAATTCTGCGCGGCGCCAAGCCCGAACCCCGCCGCCTGGCGACCGAACTGATTACCCGCGCCAGTACCGGCATCGCTCCTGCTACACCTCCACTCAAACGTCTGACGACGGTAAGCAAAGAAGCGATAGTATGAAAAAGACCATAACATTGATTTTAATCGTGGCGGGCGTCGCCGGTGTCCTGTGGGTGGCTAAAGCATGGACAGTGCGCCATGTGGACGACAAGATCGCCAAGTTCAACACCGATTGCGACAACCTCATCCTGGGGTTGCAGCAATACAAGGAATTTGTCGGCACCTACCCCTCCGGCAATAACTCTCAGATAACCAGAGCGCTGACCGGACGCACCGACAAGAAAGTCCTGATCCTGGCAGTGCGCCACAGTGATATAAACGACAAAGGCGAGATCCTCGATCCGTGGGGAACGCCCCTGGCGTTCTACTTCTCCCATAATGAGGTCCTGATCCGCTCAGCCGGGCCCAATAAGGTGTGGGAAGACAGTGTGAATCCGACTTCTGACGACCTCTATCGTTGCGCGCGGACGATTGAGAAGTAGTTAACTGAGTTAACTCAGTTAATTGGGTTAATTAAGTTCGCCAATCAAAGAGGCCGGAATGGGGCGAGCGGCGGCAGGAACGCGGCATTTATGCCGCTTCACCGCACAAATCACGGCCGGCTCCAGTTAATACCGATGCCCTGTTGAGTTCGAACGTTGAAGCGGCATAAATGCCGCGCTCCCTTCGCTATTCGCTACGTCCAGGTTCTCTGGTTATCCTATCCGCGCCGCGTGTACGGTAACTTCCAAGGCTTCCGGTAGTTCACGCCCACCAACTTGTCCGCCTCATGATCGCCGGCGACCTTTTCGTTCGCTGAATCCCAGGAAACTTTGCGGCCCGTCCGATAGGCGATATTGCCAAGGTGCGCCACGGTCGAGACGTGATGGCCTCGGTCCAAGTTGAGCACAGGCTGCTGGCGGGATTTCACGCAGTCCAAAAAATTTCGCACGTGGGCGGGCCGCGGGTCGCCGCTGCCTTTTTTGCGGGCTGATTCAAGGTTGGCCTGCTTCTTTTCCGTGATGATTTCCCAACCGCTGTCGTTCATGATGATGGTTCCCTCAGTCCCGCTCCATTCCACGCCCCAGGACCGGCCCTGCAGACCGTTGTTCAGGCCGGCTTTGTGTTCCCAGACGAGCATGTAATTGGGGAATTCATAGACGGTGACCTGTGAATCCGGCGTCTCGGAATCATCATCCAGAACGAACTTGCCACCACTGGAAAAAGCTGAGCGCGGAGGCTCCGGCCCCATTCCCATGAGCATCATATTGATGAGATGCACGCCCCAATCGGTCATTAGACCGCCCGCATAATCCCAGAACCAACGGAAATTAAAATGGAAGCGATTCGGATTGAAGGCATGCTTTGGCGCAGGCCCGAGCCAGCGATCGTAATCTACACCCGCGGGTGCCGCGCAATCGGGCTTATGCCCGATGCTCGGCAGCCAATCCAGATAAGCCCAGCCGCGCACGAGGCTAACCTTGCCGAGTTTGCCGGATTTCACGAATTCCGAAGCCTCGATCATGTGCGGGCAACTCCTCCACTGGGAACCCATCTGAACGATGCGATTGTGTTTCTTCGCCGCTTCGAGCATCGCGCGGCCTTCGTCAATGGTCTTGGCCAGTGGCTTCTCGACATAGACATCTTTTCCCGCCTGGCAGGCCATTACGGTGGGGAGCGCGTGCCAATGGTCGGGCGTGGCCACCAGCACCACGTCCACATCTTTTCGATCCAGGACTCGTCGGAATTCCTTGGTTGTGTCGGGCCGTTTGCCGCGCTCTTTCTCGCAGATCTTTACGCCCTCGCCCAGCCTGGCATCATCCACATCGCAGATAACGGCGCACTCGACCTCTTGGTTCAGGAAAAAGCAGTTCAGGTCCCCCTGCCCCATGGTCCCGCAGCCGATCAGGCCAAGCCGGACCTTTTCATTCGAGGCGGGCTCACCTGCCCGAGCGGACCGCACAAAAGGAGAACTCAAAGCACCCAGTGCGATTGGAGCCAGTCCGGCAGAGACGGCAGAGCGAGCAAGAAAACGGCGGCGGGAGAGCATGGTCATAGTTCAGGCTATTGGATGGAATGTACACGGAGGTTATTTATGCAGCGGTGCGGAGTCGAGAATAAACGAGTGGCTCCATAAACGTCCGCGGCGGATTTGGAGTGCGGCGACATGTCGCCGCTTTCAAACACCGCGACATGTCGCGGTGTTCCAAAGCGCGGACATGTC
>PSRM01000020.1 GCA_003176045.1 Verrucomicrobiota bacterium
CCAAAATGCGCTCGGTCATCAACCAGGCCGACCCGGCAGGGATCCGGGAAATAGTAAATCAGCAGTTCGAACTGGCATCACAGATCCTCGCGGCGGGTCTGGTGCCAATCGTTGAACCGGAAGTGGATATTCATTGCCCCGAGAAAGGCGAAGCCGAAGAGTTGCTCAACGCCGCCATACTCGAGAAGCTCGCTGGCTTGTCAGCCGGGCAACTGGTCTTTCTTAAGCTCACCTTGCCGGAGAAAATTGATCTTTACGCCGATTGCGTCAGCCATCCAAAAGTAGTGAGGGTGCTCGCGCTATCAGGCGGTTATTCCCGGAAAGAAGGCGATGATCGACTGCGCACAAATCATGGTGTTGTCGCCAGCTTTTCACGGGCCCTCGTTGAAGGACTGTCGGCCCAGCAATCCGATGCCGAGTTCAACGCCCTGCTGGACGAGGCCATTCAGAGCATCTTTGAGGCCTCGATGGTTAAACAGGAAACGGGGGCGCGAACCACGAAAGGCTATACCGAAGCGAAAGCGGCTGCATGAACCAGCAAAACCAGCGAACCTTGCTTCACATATCACCGAAAATAAAACAATGCAACTTGGAATGATCGGACTGGGCCGCATGGGCGCCAATATGGTACGCCGCCTCATGAAAGGCGGGCACGAATGTGTGGTCTTTGACCGCTCACCCGAGGCCGTAAAAGACCTGGCCAAAGAGAAGGCAATCGGGGCCGCCTCACTGGCGGAGTTTGCGAAAAAGCTCAACAAACCGCGCGCCGTCTGGCTGATGGTCCCGGCCGGAGTAGTGGACAGCGCGATCTCGGACCTTATGTCAGTTCTGGAAACTGGCGATATACTGATTGACGGAGGGAATTCCTATTACGTGGATGACATCCGACGCGCCAGGGAACTGACCGCGAAAGGCATCCATTATGTGGATGTAGGAACCAGCGGCGGTGTGTGGGGTTTGGAGCGTGGCTACTGCATGATGATCGGCGGTGAGACCGAAGTGGTCGAGCGTCTGGACCCCATTTTCGCCACGCTCGCCCCCGGCATGGGAAACATCCCGCGCACACCGGACCGCGAAAAGCTCGGCGGTACGGCCGAGCAAGGCTACTTGCACTGCGGTCCCAACGGCGCCGGGCACTTTGTTAAGATGGTTCACAATGGCATCGAATACGGCATCATGGCAGCCTACGCCGAAGGCCTGGGTGTGTTGAAAGCCGCAAACGTCGGAAAAGCGCGCTCAGAGTCGGACGCCGAAACTACTCCTTTGCGCAATCCCGAGAATTACCAGTTCGAGTTGAATCTGGCCGATGTCGCCGAAGTCTGGCGGCGTGGCAGCGTTATCGCATCCTGGTTGCTGGATCTGACCGCCAGCGCCCTGGCTGCAGATTCCAATCTTGCTAAGTTTTCAGGCCGGGTCTCAGATTCCGGCGAGGGGCGCTGGACAATCAAAGCCGCCATTGATGAGGGCGTGCCCGTGCCTGTGCTGACGACCGCCTTATACGAACGGTTCGCCTCTCGAGGAGAAGCCGACTTTCAAGACAAACTGCTCTCTGCCATGCGCTTTGGCTTCGGGGGTCACCTCGAAAAGCCAGAAGTAAAGAAGCCATAAACACGCTTGCCAAGTGAATCGAGACAGCGATTCCAACCTTCTCCGTGACGGTCGCGGCTTTCCTTGGATGCAAATTTTTCATGCGTCAAAATCAATTCCGTCTGCTTGCCGCGCGCTTTGAATTCCAGCGTGACGAGCATTTCCGGCGGTTCGACTTCCCCGAAGTCATCACCGCTGCCATCCTTCTCAAATTGCCACGTGAAAACCAGGCGCTCCGGCGGCTTCACTTCACGGTAAACGCCGACAGTCGTGTAGAATTCGCCGTCTGCGCGCCGCACCTGGATGCGATATCTGCCGCCGGCGCGCACGTCCAATTTCACTGATTGCAACGACGATCCCTCGCACGCCGCTGCCCCAAACCACTGCTCGAATTGGTCCGCATCTGTCCAGGCCTCGAAAACCTGCTCGCGCGGTGCGTCGAAGACGCGGATCAGTTGAAGTTTGATGTTCTCCGTTTCCATTGTTGTTTGTGTGCTCATTTTATTTTGGTTCTTTGTTTTGCAGTTGTTTCAAATACTCGTCCAAACGGTCGAAACTTTGTTCCCAGAATCTCCTGTATTCCTCGATCCACGCTTGCGCCTGCTGCATCGGCTTGGCGTCCAGCCTCAAACGATGCACGCGCCCATCGCGCCTGCGGCGGACCAGCCCGGCGCCCTCCAATACCCGCAAATGCTTTGAAACCGCCGGCAATGACATCCGATAAGGCCGTGCTAGATCCGTCACGCAGCGGGCTCCGCCTGTGAGCTGTTCAAGAATCCGCCGCCGCGTCGGGTCGGCCAGAGCGCCGAATGTGCGGTCCAACAATCGCGACGAACATTTAACCATATGGTTAAATATTATCTCAACCTGGCTTTAACGCAAGCGTAATTTAACAAATTGTTTTCCGACGAGAGGAAATTGAACAGGAGCAACCAGAGAGAACGGAGAAGAAAAAAGATCTCTGTTATCTCTGTTTCCTCCTGTTCACTCCCTATTAGGTAGTTTCTGTAAACTACTACAGCCTACATCAAATAAGGATTGCTGACCAAAACCTGGAGAGGAGCGCGGTACCGATAGAACTTGTGAGTAACTATTGGCACGATGTAATACGGCGAGGTTACGGCGTTAAGATCAGAGTACGGCCCGGTAACATCTGTAGCCGACTGCAGAATCGTATTTGGAAGCTGCCAGGTCAAAATTGCCCCTGGCAACGGCAGAGTTGCGAAAGCAAAGCGCATCTGGAGCGCGCTGGTGTCAATGAGCGCGCCGGTATTATGGACAGAAGTGACTTCCGCGCTCGTCAATTGGCGGTTGTAGATTCGCACATCGTTGAGCATCCCATTGTAAGCGACATAGGTGGGATCAGTCGTATAGCCAAACTGAAGAGCCTGGCCCGCGGGCGCCGACCACGCGCTGGCATTGGCGTTGGTGAAGTCCAAAGCGCCGTCCACATACAGCGCCACTCCGCCGTTGGCGGCCTGGCTATAAGTCAGGGCAATAAAATGCCAATGGTTATCGGAAACGCCGGTAATCGACGAGTAATGGTTTCCTCCATTCGGCGCATTGAAGGCCAGCTCGCCCGAAGTCTGTTGCTGGATCAGCAGGTCGTTCGCGCTCACATCGCCTGGCCGGCAAAAGAGCGCGGCGCCGTTCAAACCACCACCGCCGGCGGACGAGCGCATCCAGAAGGTGTAGGTGGCCTGGGCGCTGTCGAAATTAGTCGTCCCTTGCACCGTGATCCCGTTGGTGTTTGCAGCCGTGAATTGCATGACCCCGGTGCGCGTCACGGTCCCATCCGAACTGGAGGCCAGCCACGCCGCGCCACTGTTAAGGCCGTCGCGTTCGGGATTGGCTGGATTGGAATCCACGACAAACTTTGTCCCCAACGTCAGCGCAATCTTGTCTATGGTAACCGTGGCCACCGCGCTGGTGGCTGAACCGTAGAGATTGGTGACCACCAGATCATAGTTGCCGCCGTTCGTGGCGTTGAGGCTCGCAAACGGGAGGGCGCTTGATGTGGCGCCGGAAATTGGCGCGCCATTCTTGCGCCACTGATACGAAAGCGGGCCAACCCCGATGGCATATGGATTGAGAGTGAGCGAGTCGCCCGGGGCGGCCAGAACCGAGCGCGGCGACATCGTGATCACCGGCTTGTCCGTGACGATGAAGCCCGAGATGGTGCCGGCGCGGTCAAAGCCCGTGGGCGGCACGCCCGTGCCTCCGTGGTCGGGGCGGTTGCTGGTGATTTGGATATGATCGGTATTTAAGGTGCCGCTGACCGTGCTGAGCCCGCCACCGTGACCCCGCAGCCAACTGCATGTACCACCTTCATCGTGCGTCACCGGCGGCGTGTTGGGATAGGTCACCGAATTTGTGATCGCGCCACTGACGTCTATGATGAAGGCATTGGTCAGCGTCTGCATGGAATCGGACGCCGCTATGAGCTGCACCACGAATGGCGAGTTAGTGAAGAGACTTTTCAGGCCCGTAATGTCCACGATGTACGGCGGCATGCTGTTGTCGCCGCAAGGCGCTCCGTGGGCGTTATTGTCAATAGGTCCGAAATTCTTGCCGTCGCGCAGGAAGGTGTTGTAAATCTGCCATTCACCGTTTGGGAATGGCAGGTTCCCTGATCTAAAAGGCGGAGGAGGCCCGTCATAGGCGTAGCTGGGCGGCCCGGCATAGCCGCTGTAACCGGGCAGGCCGCCCCCGTATCCTGCGAAACCGCTAAAATTTGCCGTGTTTGCGGTCCAAGTCAGACTCACTGTTCCGCTGGGCAATGGATTCAATCCGCCCGAAGAAGTATTGGTACTGACCATCTGGCTCAAAGTGTAAACCGCCATGTTGGGCAAGGTGCATGGGGAACTCGTGCTATAGCCGGTTTGCATCGGCGTCAGGTTCTGCCATCCGCTCGGCGCAATCCCAAACGCGGTGAGGGTCACGATGTATCCCGAATAATTGGCCGAGCCGCAGTAATTCTGCATGAAGTGCATACCGACGGTTGCGGCATGGCTCACACCCAGCATGAGCGCCGCGGCCGAAACGGTGCAGGCAACTTTATTGGGAGAACGGTCTTTTCGTTGGGGACGAAGTCTTTTCATAGGCAAGTACAGCTTAACGGGTCTCAAACAAGCAATCGCCGCCGTGGAGCTCACGGTGGCGTTTGCACAAAGAATCGCCAACATCCTCCGCCAACAATCTCAATTTGTCAATTGGTCCTTGGTTGCGCACTCTCTGAAAAGTGCAACATCTGCTTGAAGAAGCGCGGCGGCTCCTGTTGAACGGTGATTACCACCGGGCTTTGCCGCTCTACGAGAAGCTGACTCGCCATTTCCCACGTCTTGCCGAGGTATGGTATGAATACGGCAACGCGGCCTCCAAAGCCCGCCAGAGCGGGTTGGCGGACCGGGCCTGGCGCAAGGCGATCGAGATAGAACCGCAAAATGCCGAATTGATCGGGATGATCGGCCATCAGTACCAGGCGATCCGCCAGACGCAGCGCGCCCTGGAGTGCTTCACGCAGGCCGCCGCTGCCGACGGGCGTGCCATCAATCCTCGAATCAGCCTGGCCGTGTTGCTGGAAAAGAACCATCGCCTCGATGAAGCCCGCGCCGCGGTGCAGGAATGCCTCAGAATAGACAGCGCCGATGATCAGGCCCGCTATTTTTCGGCGGTGCTCGATCGGCGCGAGGGCCGACTGGAGAACGCGGAGCAGAGCCTGCACGATTTAATCGCGTCCGACCCGAAACATCCTTTTGTTCGCTATGCGTGCCGTTACGAACTGGCGCAGATACTCGACCAGAGCGAGCGGCCGGATGAAGCGATGCGGCTGCTTGGGGAAGCCAAAGAGCTGGTGCGAGCGTTGACCGATGCAAAGCTGCTCATGCGCGGCTATGATCAGAGCGCACAAAGCATCCGGCAGTTCACAGCGGCGCAGCCCAAAGATGTCCTGCGCCAGTGGGCGAAGTTTTTCCCGGAGCGCAGGCGGGAGGCAATTCCGCCGCTGACCTTTCTGGGCGGCCATCCCCGGAGCGGAACGACCTTGTTGGAACAGGTCCTCGATGCGCATCCGGGTGTCGCCGCGCTGGATGAACCGCCTGCCTTTCTCGAAGTGCTTCAACCTGAATTTTACAAATCAGCCCAGCTTTCCAGTCCGCGCGTCAACACCTTGCGCCGGCTCTACATTCAGGCCCTCAAAGAGGAGCTGGGACCTTCGGCTTCAGGGAAAATTCTGATTGATAAGAATCCGTCTCCAACCGCCCGGTTGCCGCTTTGGCTGCGCATCTTCCCCGAACT
>PSRM01000049.1 GCA_003176045.1 Verrucomicrobiota bacterium
TATGCCTATCCGAGCAAATTCATAGATCCTTTTGGCTACAACAACGGCCCGCGTTGCACACCGCAATTGAGCGAGACCGCCTGTTACACGTTCGGCGCGGAGGGAATGTTGACCTGTCTCGACCTCAAGACAGGCAAAATGATCTGGCAACGCAGCACTAGTCAGGAATGGGAGATTCCCGAGGCCTTCTTTGGCGTCGGCAGCACGCCGTTGCTCGAGGGCAACATGCTTTACGTGATGATTGGCGGCCAGCCCAACTCCGGCATGGCAGCACTCGATACAAAAACGGGCAAAACAATTTGGGAAAGCGTCGGCGAAAAGAACTGGTCGGGCGTCATCATGTCCGGATATCGGGGTGAACCGCCGTGCCAATGGAAGCGCGACGACAAACAAGCCAGCTACTCATCTCCAGTGCTCGCTACAATTCACGGCAGGAAACATCTGCTCTGCCTCATGCGGCAAGGGCTGGTGTCTCTCGACCCGGCGAACGGCGCCGTCAATTTCAGTTTCTGGTTTCGCTCGCCCGTCAACGAATCCGTCAATGCCATGAATCCGGTTGTGGTGGACGATTTAATTTTCCTCTCCGCCTGCTATTACAAAATCGGCTCCGCCTTGCTGCGCGTTCATCCCGACGGCAAAGGCGTGGATTTATTGGGCCGCAGCTTATCGCTGGAGATTCATTTCACGACGCCGATCTATCACGACGGATTTCTCTACGCTTTCAGCGGGCGCAACGAACCCGACGCGCATTTTCGTTGTGTCGAAATGAGAACGGGAAAAATCATGTGGGACCGCGACGAAAGCTGGATGGCGCACCGGCAGACGCCGAAAGTTTATGGGCGCGGCTCGGCGATCCTGGCCGACGGCAGACTGATCGTCCTGGGCGAGGGCGGCATGCTTGGGCTCTTTAGACTGAACACGAAGGAGCCGGAAGAGATATCACACTTTCAAGTCTCCCAACTCCATTATCCATCCTGGGCCGCGCCGGCCTTGTCGAACAAACGCCTCTATCTGCGCAACGAAGATCACCTGGTTTGTTTGGGACTGGGAAAGTGACGCTCACGGACTCAAAAGTTCACTCCGATAGAACCGCCGATTGAAGTTGGTCGCGGTCGGGTCGCTGAATTGAATCAGCCCGTTGCCATTCGAATCAACCAGTGTCGAAAGGACCGTCCAGTTGGTGAAGTTGGTCGAGGCCTGGAATTGATAGGAGCGCAGCGGGATGCCGGTGAGGTTAAATTGGAACGAGCCATTGGGCGAGCGGGAGGGGGCGCTTAGCAAGGGCGGGATGTTGTTGGTGGAACTGACGATGATGGTTTTGATGTAGCTGTTGTCATTCTCGTTGCTCTCAGGGACGACGCCGGTGGTGTCCGCAGTAATCTGCAGCGTGTGCTGGCCGTAGGACAGTTTGCCGACATCGTAATTGGGGACATAGGCAAAGAAGAACGCGGGGAGACCAGAGATGTTCCAGGTGTTTTTCAGAACACCATCTACATAGAGCGCGTTGTAGAAGGTAGCTGTGACGTTGCCGTTGCTGGAAAGGTTGGCGACGGCCCAGTTCACGTAAATGTCCTGCGAGGCGTAAATAATTGAGGCATCCAGCGCGTTAGTGCCGCTGGATAGAGCATTGGTTGCCGTTACGATTTTGTCCGACCAGCCGGTCGGCTTGTAAGGCGTCAGATTGGGCAAGGCGGTGACCGTCAGCGCGGCGGGAGAACTTGTGATAGACCCGGAGGTATTCGTGACGACGACGCTGTAACTGCCGGCCTGGCTGAAGGTCACGTTGTTCAGGGCCAGAACCGGCGCGGTGCTGCCGGGCAAGGCGGCGCCATTAAAAAGCCACTGATAGCTCAGTGGGAGCGGACTGTCCGCCACGACGAGGAGGTTGGTGTTATTGCCGACTTGCACTGAAGTATTCTGGGGCTGCGTGATGAAGCGCGGGAAATAGCTGGGCTGGGCTGAAACGGAATAATTGTCAAAAATCATGGAGTTATTGCCGTAAGTTCCTGAGGTTTGGAACCAGGTGGCGGCAATAGCCTTCAGGTTAAGGGCCACACCGCTGGCGGCCGAGAGCGGTTGGTTCTGGACGATGGTGCTATTGCCCAACGTTGCGCTCCAAAGATTTCTGCCGAAATCCATCGTGATCTGGAGGTAGTAAACCGCGTCATTTCTGAACGAGAAACCCGTGGGATGGTAGCCCGAGTTGTCGTTCGGCAGGTAATTGATAGTCAGGTTGGAATTGTTGAAATCGAGGAAGAACAGGAGGGTATTGGCTTCGTTGAAAATGGCCCAGCCAAAGTCGTCGAAACGGAGATTTGTCGAATCCGCGATAGCCATATAAGTGGAAAAGACCACGATAGGCAGGGTGTTGGTATTAGGGGAATAACTGAACGGCTGATAGACATAGAGAGTTGAGCCGTTGGAAGGAGAATAATAACCAACGTAAGCCTGCTGCGAGTAATCACTGAAGATGTTAGTCAGGATGCCGTTGAGGCCATAGCCCTGGCTGACCCAGCCTTTTTGGGGAACCAAAAGACCGTTGGTGTAGCCTTCGGAAGCCTCAAACCCGGTGTAGAAGATATTGCTCGCGACCACGGTAGGATAGACGCTCAAAACAACGCTCCCTGAGGCCGCGTTAAAGCCGTCCACTGCGATCTGGTAGGCTGTGCCACCGGTCGCAGAGATGGCGACCAGACTGGCCGTGCCCATGTTCGGGCCCTCGTCATTGGATGCAATGGTGGTCAGCGCCGAAACGCTCGTGCCGGTATAAACCCCCAGCAACGTGGCGAAACTGCTGTCTCGAGTCGTGACCGCATAAGTGCCGTTGCTGGGCGCGGTCCAGGTCCACCACACCGAAGCCCCGCCTGCATTGCCGGCGTGGTTGGGTTCGCCCGCCTCTTTGGTCGCGCCGAGATTTGAGCCAGTGACCGTTCTGACGGCGCCCACGATTGCGATTCGGTTGCTAAAGTTATCGTTAGGCGGCGGATTGGCCGTTACCGTAAAATTAGCAGCGCTTTGGCCAGACCCATTGGGGGTGGTAATGCTAATCGGCCCGGTGCCCGCGCCGGCGGGCACGGTAGCAGTGAGTTGGACGTTCGAAATGTTTGTGAACGTGGCGGTGCCGACACCGGCGAACTTGACGCTGGTTGTTCCATTCAAATTCGTGCCGTTGATGGTGACGAGTGCGCCCACGCCGCCACTGGTGGGATTGAAGCTTGTGATCATGGGAAGCAGATTCGTGTTGGCCCAGTTCAGGGTCACGTTCCCCGTCACGCTGTTGTAGCCATCCACCGCAATGTAATAGTTCGTGCCGGCTGCGGCGTTGAAATAGACCTGGCTCTGCACAGTTCCATTGGCGTTGTCGTTGCTGACCACCAGCGTCAGGCCGCTGACGCTGGTGCCGGTATAGATCCCTAACAGCGTGTTGAAACTGCTGCCGAACGTGTCGAACTCCCAGGGTCCGCTTAAGGGCGCCGTCCATTGGTACCAAACCGATGCGCCGCCAGTGTTGCCGGCGTGATTAGGTTCATTCGGCTCTTTCGTTGCGCCCGCACTACTGCCAATGACAGTGCCTGCATTGCCGGTGATAGCCTGGGCATTGGCAAAGTTGTCGTTGAGCGGACCGGTGCCAACGATGAAACTCGACGCACTCACGGCTGTGCCTGCCGGACTGGATACCTGGATCGGCCCAGTGGTCGCGCCGGAGGGAACGGTGGCGGTGATTTGGAAATTGGAACTGGCGTTGAAACTCGCACTCGCCGCACTGAAGGTCACTCCCGTCGTTCCCAGCAGGTTTACACCGGAAACGGTCACCACAGTCCCCACACTTCCTCCGGCTGGAGAAAAACTAACGATCTGAGGTGCGAAATTGGCGGCCAAATTCCAGTTTAACTCCACCGTCCCTGATGCCGGCGCTGCCTGCGCCGCCCCTTCGCCATTATCGCCCAGGAAGCCGTCCACGGCGATTTGATAGACGGTGCCGCCCGAGGCGTTGAATGACACGCTGCTGGTGTTGGTGCCGGGGACGTTGTCGTTGCTCGCCACCTGCGTGAGATTGCTCACGGCGCTGCCCGTATAAACCGCCAGAAGCGTATCAAACGTGCTCCCCGCTGTATTGAACGTCCATGTGCCGCTGCTCGGTGCAGTCCAGCGATACCAGATGGATTTCCCGCCATCGTTGCCTGCATGGGCCGGTTCCCCGGGCTCTTGAGTCGCGGCAATATTCGTTCCAAAGACCGTCCCGGACGGCCCGCTGATCAGCTGCGCATTGACAAAGATGTCGTTCGACGGCGGGGCCAGTGCGATAAACGACGTCGCGCTCGCCGCCGTGCCTCCAGGAGTCGTGACGCCAACGGGTCCCGTACTCACCCCGGCAGGAGCCGTAGCGCTGATGAGCGTGGCCGACTGGGCGGTAAACGCCAGAGCATTGGCGCCGTTGAACGTGACGGCGCTGGCCCCGGCGAAATTGCTGCCCGAAATCGTCACGGCGGTGCCGTAGCTGCCGTTGGTGGGCGCGAAAGATGTAATGACTGGGGCAGGGATGACCGTAAAGCTGCCCGCGCTTTGCGCCGTGCCGTTGGTAGTGGCCACGCTGATTGGGCCGCTGGTTGCCGCAGGGGGCACAGTGGCAGTAATTTGCGCCGACGAGTTGACCGTCGCGCTCGCAGCGGTGCCGTTAAACGAAATGTTCGTGACGCCTACAAAATTCGCTCCCGTGATGACGACGCTGCTGCCGATAGCGCCTGTGGTGGGACTAAACCCGCTGATTACGGGGAGTGTCGTTACCGTAAAATTCGTGCCGCTCTTTCCGGTGCCGGTGGGTGAAGTGACCGCAATCTTGCCGGTTGTAGCACCGGCGGGGACTGTGGCGGTGATTTGCGTGGCTGAGTTGACCGTAAAGGAAGTCGCCGCGGTGCTGTTGAAACTGACGTTGGTTGTGCCGGTGAAATTGGCGCCAGAAATCGTCACAATTGTTCCCACGTTTCCGCTGGCCGGAGAAAATCCGGTGATGGCGGGAGAGTTGGAGACGAGAAAGCTGGCGGCGCTGGTCGCCGTGCCGCCGGGCGTGGTGACGCTGATCGGCCCGGTCACGGCGGCCGCGGGCACGCTGGCCACAATCTGCGTGCTCGAGTTTACGGTGAACGTGCTCGTGCTCACGCCGCCAAAAGCTACCGCCGACGCACTGTTGAACTCAGTCCCGGCGATGGTCACCGTCGCGCCCGGCGGCCCGTTGGTGGGAATGAAACTCGTGATCGTGGGCAGATTGTTCGCAGCGTTTGGATCATACATGAAGGTGCTGCGCCCGTGCGTGAACGCGAAAATGCGACCCGTGTTGGGCTGCACCTTGAGATCAAACACCGCCACGTTCGGCATTCCTATCTCCGGTCCCTGGTGCGTCCAGGTGCCGCCGCCGTCGGTGCTTTTCCAAACCCCGATGTCCGTGCCGACATAAACATTGTTGACGCTGGCCGGGTCAATCGCGAGCGCGTTGCACGGCAGGTCCACTCCACCCGGCGTCACGTTCACCCACGCAGGAGTGGGCGATAGCGCGTTGCTGGTCTTAAACACGTGCCCTGGCTGGTACGGTGTCGCCTCGTCAAACCCGGAGAGCGTCACATAGAGCACATTGGCGTTGTTCGGCTGGAAGGCGACCTGCGTCAGATAGCGAAACGGCACCTCTCCGCCTGCGTTCAGACTCACGGCGTTATTGCCGGTGCCGGTGGTCGTGAGCCAGATTTGGCCGTCGGCGGTGGCAAAAGCGTAGGTGTTTCCAGTGACATCGGAGGGGGCGAAGGCAATGGCCGTGATCCTGGCGCCCAAATCCTTGCTGTCCTGGAAAAAGCAAAGATAGGGCCCTGGGAATACGTTTGTGCATGAGAAAACAGTGGTGCATTTTTGGATCGCGGAGTTGGCCGTAAGAAGAATGTTTTCGTTTGCCGGCGAAAAAGCAAGCCTGCCAATGAATGGCACATTGGGCAGGTTACCGCCGGCGAAGATCTGAGGGACGTATTGGCCGGCCCCGGTTCCGCGGGCAGTGGCCAGTTTATCGAACGAAACTGCCCAATCATTGTCTGGATTGCTCGGAGAAAACGCGGCTTCGGCCCCGTCTCCGCCCCAGACATATGACCAGGTGTTGCTGCCTTGCCACAGCTCGGTCCCGTTGTCCTGCGCCCCGGCCAGCACCATACTGCGGCCCTGCGGATGGGCTGCCCCATAATAAAACTGAGTGATGGCGAGGTTATTTGTGTTGTGATTGAAAATCGCCGCGCCTCCGTTCGTAGTGCTCCACACCCCGCCGTCGTTCCCGAAAATCAAGCGGTTGCCGGCCCAGGCCATGGCGTGCTGGTCGGGATGGAAGTTGGTATAAAGCCCATTGTTGGTGAGGTACATCGCACCCAAAACAGTCCAGGTCGTGCCGTTATATTTCCAGAGCTCGTTCTCGCCAAAATACACGACGTTCGGGTTTGCCGGGTCCACGCTAATCACATGGGCGTACCAGAGCTGAGGAGGAGCCTCGATTCCCCCCTGTGGCTGTGGCAACCTTGTCCACGTCGGCGGCGAGCCCCAGGCATTGTCGGTTCGCCAGATGCCCAGCAACCCAAAATAATTCGTGTTGTTTTGCGGGTCACCGGTCACGTCCGTGATGCTGACGTAAGCAGTGTTTGGGTTCGACGGTGAAATGGCCAACTGCATCCGGCCAGGGCTACCCAGCAAAACCCAGGGACCAAAGCTGTAGGTTGTCCACCCCGCGCCCCCATTGGTGGACTGTGCGATCTCGAAGCCAGTCACTCCATCCTGACTTATCGTCGCCAGCAGATGGTTAAAATTGCTCGGATCCGCTTTCACATCGGTCGAGTATTTGTTGAGCATCTGTGTCCAGTTCGTGCCGCCGTTGGAGGATGTAAAGATGCCCCCGGTCAGCGGGAAAGGCGGCCCTTCATCGCCGCGGCCAGCTCCGCCACCCGTGACCGCCGCAACGAGGATGTTCGCGTTCGCGGGATTGACAACAATCTGCGCGAAGGACAATCCGGTAAAGTTGGCCGTTCCAAGGAGCTGCCAGGTTGCGCCCCCATCCACCGATTTGAGCAGCCCCGCTCCGTAGTAATCGTCTCCGGCTTTAAAGTTGGGCTCGCCTGTGCCTGCATAGATGATGGCCGGATTGCCCGGCGCGAAGGCCAGCGCGCCCATCGCAAGTGAAGCCTGGCTGTCCGTCTTTGGTGTCCAGGTAACTCCGGTATCGCGACTCTCCCAAACTCCGCCCATCGCCGCGCCGATGAGCCAATGCGCGTTATTGGTCGGATCCACAGCGATCGCAGTTACCCGGCCCGACGTCGGCTCCATGGGCGTGATCTGCGTGTTCAGGAAGGGCGCGGGGCCGATGTTCACCCATTGCGGCGCAGGCGGTGGAGTCCTGGTAGTGGACTGAATTTGTGTCAGTGCACGCGCGCGGGCGCCATGAGGGATGTGGCCGAGCGGATAGGTCCGCTGGTCCATCTCCCAAGCGTGCTGCTCCTGATGATGCTTGGGAGCTGATCGAGGCGCTCGCGATTTGCCCTCAACCTGGGCCGGCGTTCGCTGAGCCCACAAAATTGCTGTCGAAAGGATAGAGAAGATGAATAGGAAATGGATTTTCCCGGAAGACTTCATACGACAAAAGGAACGAGCCATCAAAGCATGGCCGTCTGTGCCAGTCAAGCCAACTATTTGGGTGCTATTCGACAGGCGTCAGGTGAAATCGGTCGCTGGATACTGAATGCTGGATGCTGGATCTGGGTTTCGACTAAGTTTTCGATCAAGTTCACGACTAAGTTAAAGACAAAGTTAACGACAAAGTTTCCCTCCCCCCGTCGTTTTCCGCCTGTGAGTGTGATGAAAGTGCTTGTGAGTGCCTGTGACCGTTGCTTAAACCAAAAGACCAACGGCCAAAAGAGCCAATTTGGTGGGGGGGGGTGGGGTACATGGGACAAAGCTGCCTTTTGGGCCATTTTAACGATTTCGATGTCCGTCGATGGCCGGTCATGGCCGTGATTTGGCTGTTCAGCGGTCGGTCAAAACATGTTGTGTCAAGTGTCATGGGCCAGGTGTCAGGTGCCGGGGGTAGAAGTCCAAAGTCCATCCTCCGTCGCTAAAGGTACGGCGCGACAAGAAGTCCAAAGTCGAAGGAGCGCAGTGATTCTTCCTGTTGTTTCGTAAGTCATCTTTTGTATCTGGCTGGCGCGCGTCTTCGCGTTGCCCCGGCCTAGGCGCGCCCCGGCGACGGCGCGGGAGGCGGTGTGGACACACGCCTCTCTACCTCACACATTCACGGCGACCTTAGATCAAGGCTGCCTCCTGCTTTTGAAGACCGCATCTTATCTTGTTGGGGATCTGGGCCACTACGCCGGCGATCCTTCGAAACGCGCCAGTGCTGCGTCAAGCGCCCGAAGAAGTCTTTCCCTTTCCCGAACT
>PSRM01000093.1 GCA_003176045.1 Verrucomicrobiota bacterium
TTCTTGTTCATCGCCTGTTTCGTCGCGCTGCTGCCTCTGGTGATCAAGGACATCGCAGATGTGCCCTCGGCTTTCCTGGACGTGGCCGTGACAAAAGGCGCGTCGCAGTGGCAATTGGTCCGCCACGTTTTGTTCCCCGTGGCGAAAGCCAATATTTGGGACCATCTTCGAGGGGTGTATGGGGTTGGTTGGGGTTGGATCATCATGGCCGAAGTCGTCGCGCAACCTCAGTATGGCCTGGGTAAACTGATCGGCGTTTCGGATCGGCGCAGCCTCCCGGGGGCCATCTACGCTGTTATCATTGTCATCGTGATCATCGCGATCGTCTGCGATCAATTGTGGAAGTTGGGAGGGCAACTGCTCTTCCCTTATCGCAAAGATGATTGAGTGAAATGAATCCCTCGACGCCTTCTGCCCGTACTGAGCAGCCCGAAAAGCTGCTGCCAGCCCCTCCAGAACGCAAGCGCTTGCCCGCTCCCGACGTCGTAACATTTAACAAGGTCACCAAAACTTTCGGTGTTGGACCTCAGGCCAAATTGGCGCTGCATGAGGTCAGCTTTACTGTCGAGGACCTGCCAAACATCGGCGAAATGGTGACCATTGTCGGCCCGTCAGGTTGCGGGAAATCCACTCTGCTCCGCCTGATCGCCGGCCTGAAACCGCACTTTCCGCCCACCAGCGGAGAAGTGCAAGTTTTTGGCAAGCCGGTGCAGGACCCCGGACCAGACCGCGGGTTGGTGGACCAGAAATACTCGCTGTTGCCTCACCTCAATGTAATCCAGAACGTGGCGTTCGGACTCAAGCTGCGCGGCGTCGGCCGCTCGGAACGCGACGACCATGCGCAGGAATGGGTAAAGAAAGTCGGGCTGGAAGGCTCCGAAAAGAAATTTCCCTCCGAACTCTCCGGCGGTATGCAACAGCGCGTGGCCATCGCCGCCACACTGATCCTGCAGCCGCGCATTCTCTTGATGGATGAGCCTTTTGGGGCATTGGACCCGGGCATTCGCTTCCGCATGCAGGAACTGCTTCTGCAACTCTGGAGCGAAAAGGAAGAGACCGTTTTTCTGGTTACGCATTCGGTCGAGGAAGCTGTGTATCTGGGAGATCGCGTCTTTCTTATGGCGCCGAACCCGGGCCGGCTGGTTGAAATTTTAAAGGTCCCGCGGCCTGCCGAGCCGCCCGAGGAAAGCCGCCGCAAACCCTGGTTCATTTCGTTCTGCCAAACCCTGCTCCGCCGCCTGGAAGAAGAATCACCGGCCCCGCCCGGCGTGAAGCTATGAACCTGCCACACGATGTAAACACCAAACTCCAAACTTCAAACTTCGAACGATATGCAAACTTCAAGCCTCAACTTCCGTCGTCCCACGCAATTGGTTAATTCGGAGCTTGGAGCTTGGTGCTTCTTTGAAGTTTGGAGTTTGAGTTTTGAAGTTTTTATCCGTGTTCATCCGTACTACAATGCATAAGAGTTCTCACAAGCCGCGCAAATCTTCCTAATGTAACCTTGTAACCCATTTAATTTAACCATTTAACTCATTTAACCTATTTAACCCTTTGGTTGCGGCTCAGCCGCGCTGGGTTGATCCGTTGTTAAATTCTTCTCGTAATCACCGTGGACAACCGCCCCCCAAACTACCACCGCGAGTTCCTCGCCAGCCCGCACCATGCCGCGCTCGGCCTGTGCACGCTGGGCCTCGGCTTTATGAGCGGCATGCTGTTGCCTCTCGTCGCAGGCGCGACCGTCTATGCGCTGGGCTGGATTTACCTGCCCGACCTGCCTTTCTTCCGCCATTGGGTGGACCGGCGTCACCAGGCGGCAACGCTGGGTGAGGAACAAGCAAAAGTCGCCGATTTCGTCCGCCGACGCGATGCGCTCGTCGCTTCCCTCTCGCCAGATCGCCGCGAACGTTATTACCGCCTGGCTGCCGTTTGTCGCGATATCGAAGCGGCCAGCGCCGACAGCATGCTGGCCAGCACAGAGCCCGCCACTGATCCGCGCTTGCGCAAACTCGATGAACTGATGTGGACCTACCTGCGCCTATTGGGCATCGAAGGGTCGGTCGAACAATTCCTTGAAAACGAACGCGGAGAAAATGTGCCATCTCTACTCAAGGATGCTGATGCGGAAGCCGCCCGCCTGAACGACGAAGTTGAAGCACTCAAAGCCAAAGGCGACCGTGCGACCCTTGACACAAAGCAGCGGTTTCTCGGCTCGCGCCTCGAACGGTTGGAGGTGTTGCGCAAGCGCCAGCAACGCATCCAGCAGGCCCAGTCCAATCTCGCTCTCGTGGTCGCGGAGCAGGACCGCCTCGACCAGCAAATCAAGCTCATCCGAGCGGACGCCGTGGCCACCAAGAATGCTGAGACGCTCACTGCCCGCATTGACGCAACGGTGGAACATCTCGATCAAACCAATAAATGGCTCTCTGAATTGGACGAATTCAAGGACCTCGTCGGTGACATGCCGAATACTGAGTTGCGAGTCGGCTACGAAGCCGCCAGACCGGCGACCTCTCCGCCACCGATCATCGAGGGCGTACCATTTCGAAAATCAGGCGCGGCGCGGCAAAAGCAAACAAGCGGATCTTAGCATGCCGTGACTTCGATTCTTGGACAAACGAATGGGGAAAAACGAATGCGCTTTGAGTTTCACTCTTATTCGTTTGTCCCCCATTCGTTTGTCTCATCCTCTTTTCCTCATTCGTTTGCCCGCCATTCGTTTGCCATCGCTTCCCTGTCGGCCTTTGTTGAGTCGCATGAAAACTGAGTCTCCTCCACCTCCTGCTGCGCCCGCGCGTTCTCCCGCCACACCCCAGACCCGATTGCCACTTCGTGGTTGGTCCCTCGAAATGGCCCGCCGCTGGAACGGCGGCACGTATTCCCTCTTCGTTCTCTACGGGAACATCTTCGATCTCTTTCCCATCCAGGAGGATTCGTCTGTCAGCTACGTTCCTCTGAAGACGTTCCTCGTCCGCCGCCTTTTCCCTGAACGCGCCTGCCTGCTCTTCTACGACATCAGCGACGGCCTGACATTCGGATCGAGCGACATGCAGAAGCGGTTTTTCGAGTGGCTCGAAATCTATGACAGCGTCGAGAACACGAACTTTCATGAGGCGGGTCTTCCGAAGGACCTCGTCCGCCTGGCCCCCCTGCTCCGCCGATTCTTTCTCCGCGTGGCCGAAGAAAAGGAGAAATGGCGCGGCATCACACTCATCATAGATTTCCCCGAAAAACTCATCCCCGCCTGCGAAGAGGCCAGCGCGAGCATGGAAGAGCGGATGAATCTGGTCACATTTCTGAAATGGGCCGCGGCCCCGGAGTTGGCTCGCCTGGACATCGGACTAGTCCTGGTCACCGAATCGGCCGATGAACTGAGCGCGCGCCTTCTCCAAAATCCCTACGTCGCCCAAATCCGCATCGAACTGCCCGACGCCGACGACCGCCTCCAATTCCTCAAGAACGGCCTCGACGACCTCGTACAGAGCCGCGACCGTGAGGGAGCGTCCACGACGCCATCCGACAAGAGCCGCGACCAAAAACCTTCAGCACCGACCAACGATCCAGCCGCACACCCCTCGACCCTCGCCCCTCGACCCTCGCCCCTCTTTGCCTCCTGGTCCGACCTCTCCGCCGAAGACCTCGCCGCCCGCACCTCCGGCCTGAACCTCCTTCGCATCCGCCACTTTCTCGCCGAGGCCATCCGAAATAACATCCGTGTCACTCAAGACCATCTCACCGCCAGCAAAAAGCGCCTCATCGAAGAGTATTGCCAGGGTCTGGTCCGTTTCAAAGATCCCAAGCCCGGCATCAGCCTCGATCTCGTCGCCACCCACACAGCCGCCAAGAAACGCCTCCGCGAACTGGCGTGGCTCATAAAAAATGGCAAAACGGATGTGCTTGAACGGGGCGTCCTGGTCCCCGGCCGCGTGGGCGTCGGCAAGTCCTTTCTCATTGATTGCTTCGCCAGCGAATGTGGCCTGCCGGTCATGGAAATGGGCGAGTTCCGATCGAAATGGGTCGGCGACACCGAACGCCAGCAAGCCCGCATCCTCATGACCATCCGCGCCCTTGGCCCTGTAATTGTCGTCGTGGACGAAGCCGATGCCGTGTTCGGCACTCGCGAAGCCGATGGCGACAGCGGCGTCTCGGGCCGTGTATTCGCCGCCTTCGCCGCGCACATCGGCGATTCCACCTTGCGTGGCCGCGAACTGTGGGTAGCGATGACCTCGCGGCCCGATTTGCTCTCGATTGACATGAAACGCCAGGGCCGCTTCGGCCTCTGCATCCCGCTCTTCCCCGCACAAGGCACGGATGATGTTGTCGAGCTGTTTACCACAGTCGCTCGTGGAAAGAAAATTGCCCTCACAGAACCGTCACTCGCATACATTCGCGAGACCCTCGGCCCGCGGCCGCTCACGGGCAGCGACATCGAATCCATCCTCATCCGCGCCAAAGAGCGCGCCGTCCTCGCAAAGCGCGACAACGACGTGCAGCGCGCCGACCTCGAAGAAGCCGTCAGTAGTTTCATTGATCCGCTTGATCCTGACCTCCTGGCCTTACAAGAACTGGCCGCCGTCCTTTCCTGCTCAGACAAACGCTACCTCCCGGACCACTACGCCAACGCCGACCGCGCGGCCCTACTGGCAGATTTCACCCGCCTCAAGCTCCGCGGTCGCGCATAGGAGAGCGGACGGCCTCGTCCGCGCATCCCTGGGAGCGCGGGCATCTTGCCCGCGTTTTTCTCGTATGACTGGTTTGCCACGTGTTGTGTCGCTTTCCGCGGCTGGTTCATCTTACGGTGCGCTTAAAAATTCGAATCTTATCGGTCTTCCCAGGCAAAAGCGGCAGAGGACTGCCGCACTCCAAAAGCTTCGCCAATCCGACGCGGCCTCGAAAGCGCGAAGCGTCTTGGACTCCGGTCCCGATTGCATCGCGGACCGCTTTCGCTTACCCATCAGGCGCCTATATTCAATCGCCTGTTTCATGTTGCCGCCTCTTGACGCCGCGCCGCTACCCTCCACATTATACAAACAATGTCTGTAGCGCTCGACCAATCCACCAAACGGCTAACCGAAGCGGAGTATTTCGAAATCGAACGCGCCGCTGACTTCAAAAGCGAGTTTTTCGACGGCGAGATGTTTGCTATGGCGGGAGGCACTGCCCTGCACAGCCTCATTTCCACAAATGTGGCGATCGAGTTTGGCAATCGCCTCAAAGGCCGCCCTTGTGTTCCGTATAATGCGGATCTGCGCGTAAAGATCGAAGCCACCGGACTGCTCACTTACCCCGATCTATCGGTCGTTTGTGGTCCTCTGCGTTTTGTGGATCCAAGCGCGCGCGACACAATCATGAACCCCACCCTGCTGGTGGAGGTGCTTTCCGACTCCACGGAAGCTTATGATCGAGGCAAGAAATTCGAGCATTACCGCCAGATTCCTACCCTGCGCGAATACCTGATGGTCAGCCAAAAGGAACCTCGAATTGAGGCTTACATCCGCAGCGAGAACACCCCCTGGCAGCTACGCGAGGCCGCTAGTTTGGAGGCTTCCTTGGCAATCCCTTCGCTCGATATCACGATTTCGCTCGCTGAGGTTTTCGCAAACGTCCAATTCCCGCCCCCTCGCATTCGAACCACACCCACTCGGCCTCCCGACTCCAAGTAGCAGCCGAGGTAACGAGGCTCTGATCAAAATCCGAAATCCGAAATCCGAAATCCGAAATTGACCAGAGCCTCGTTACCTCGGCTCCTACAATGCTCATCACCCTCACAACCGACTTCGGCCTTCACGATTGGTTCGCCAGCGTGATGCAGGGCGTCATCGCGGGCCTAAACAAACGCGCCACCGTCCTCTCAATCACTCATCAGATTGCCCCCGGCGATATCCGCAGCGGCGCCTTCGCGCTGGCCGCCGCATATCGGTTCTTTCCAAAAGGCACAGTCCATCTCGCCGTCGTTGACCCCGGCGTCGGCAGCGCGCGCAAGCCAATTGCCGTGCAGACTTCCAGGTTTTTCTTTGTCGGACCAGACAACGGTCTGCTGTCCTGGGCGTTAATGAAGGAAAAAATCAAAGCCATTCACGCGCTCGAAAACGAAAAGTATTTCCTTCATCCCATCAGCAATACCTTTCACGGACGCGACATCTTCGCCCCCGCCGCCGCGCATCTCAGCCTCGGCCTTCCCATCTCAAAGCTCGGCCCACCACTGAAGGATTTTGTCCACCTCCCCTGGCCCGAGCCGCGTCGTAGAAAGAACGGAATCGAAGGCGAAATCCTCTATCTCGACCACTTTGGCAACGCAATCACGAACATTGATTCGGCTGCTCTGGAATCTCTGGGCGGGCGCTCGCTCTGCGTCTATCTGGGGCGCAAGCCCCGCTGCCCGGTATGCGATTTCTACCAGGCCGTGCCTTCGGGCAAACCCATCGCGGTTCTCGGCTCGAGCGCCTTTCTCGAAATCGCAATCAATGGCGGGAACGCCGCTAAAACCTTCTCCCTGCGCCCAGGAGATCCTATGACCGTGCAACCAAGACGTTGAATGCCTGTTGTCTGTGGCCCAAGCATCGGAGAGGATTGGGTTGGCTGTGGAGTACGGTTCGACACATTATGAGCGAGACCTACAAGTTTTACGGCGACGATCCGGAAATGAATGCGGCCGTGGAGGAAGCGCAACGGAAACTGCCGGAATTTCGACGTGCGCTCGACGAAGACGCGCGGCGATTAATCCCGGCGATGGTCGGAGCACTGGTAAAGGCGCGTTTCGAGAGTCCAATAACTGGCGCAATCGAACACATGTGGATCGACGACGTGGGGTTCGAGGGAGAGGAGATTGTCGGCACTCTCGCAAGTGATCCGCAAAATATTCCTGAGTTATCAAAAGGCGAATGCGTCACGGTTTCACCCGAAGCCATCTCGGATTGGGTTTATCGCCAGGGAGGTCGCACGATTGGAGGATTCACCGTTCGCGTTATGCAGCGGCGAGGGCTCGAACCTTGAAAACTCTACGCCAAAGCCACAAATTCATTCCATCTCTATCCTGCCGTCGTCACAATTTCCCCCGGTTCGATATTCTGAAGTCTTAAAGCGAAAACTGCCTGCATGAGGACTACCTTGTTATTAACAGCGATAATCGCGTTGGTTGTCGGGTGCCGACATCCTCAGCCCGGCGCGGCCGAGAGTGAGGTCCGGTTAGCGAATCATCTTATTGGCACCTGGTGGAGCGGGGACCGTTGGCTTACCGAGCCATTCTCGTTCGTCACCTTTTCTGCTAACGGACGATTCACCAGATGCAGCACCAATGGCCCCATCGGCGCGATGCCCAGCGGTTACTGGCGAATCAGCCACACGAACGCGATCACGTTCACCGTCGAGCCAGGCACCATGCCCCCTGACTCACTTATGGTCTTCCGCGTGGACCGAATCACCGACCACGAAATGGTGTTTTCAAACTCGGTCGAAGCACGGCGCATCCGGTTCAGCAGATGATTGCGTGCTGGCGCCCTGATCACGCTCTATCCGCGTCATCCGCGTCATCCGCGGTTTTTAAATTAGCGTTTATTAGCGTTGATTAGCGGTTAAAATCCTTTCCGTGCAACCAACCGCACTTCAACTCCTGCCCCTGCTCAAGCAATACTTCGGCTTTTCATCCTTTCGCCCCTTGCAGGAGGAAATCATCCGCGACGCGCTGACCGCCAAAGATACCTTCGCCCTCCTGCCCACCGGCGGCGGAAAATCCCTCTGCTTCCAACTGCCCGCCATGGCGCAACCCGGCCTGACTGTGGTAGTTTCCCCACTCATCGCCCTGATGAAAGACCAGGTGGACGGCTTGCAAGCCGGTGGCGTGCCCGCAACCTTCCTCAATTCCTCTCTCACCCCAGGAGAATCGCGCGCCCGCCTGCATGGTCTGCGCACCGGTCAATACCGCCTTCTCTACGTTGCGCCCGAGCGCCTGATGTTACCCCTCTTCCTGGAGAGCTTGCGCCATTGGCCGGTCAAACTGCTGGCCATTGACGAGGCGCATTGCATCAGTGAATGGGGCCACGATTTCCGGCCCGAATACCGGCAACTCGCCGCCCTGCGTGAACTCTTTCCCACCGTGCCGATGATGGCCCTCACCGCCACCGCCACCGAGCGCGTACGCGGCGACATCATCACTCAACTCAAACTGCGCAATCCGGGATGTTACATCGCCAGCTTCAATCGGCCTAACCTGACTTACCGGGTCATCGCCAAGCAGAACCCTTTTCAGCAACTCTTCGAGTTCGTCCACGCGCGTCCGAGGGACAGCGGCATCGTTTATTGCCAGGCGCGCAAAACTGCCGAGAGCCTTGCGGAACGGCTCAGCGACTCAGGCATCAAAGCCAAACCGTATCACGCGGGTCTGACCTCCGAAGAACGCAGCCGGAATCAGGAACTGTTCATTCGAGATGAACTCCGGGTGATCTGCGCCACAATTGCGTTCGGCATGGGTATTAACAAACCGAATGTGCGCTTCGTTGTGCATTACGATCTGCCAAAAAACATTGAAGGCTACTACCAGGAAACAGGCCGCGCAGGCCGCGACGGTTTGCCCAGCGATTGCCTGCTCCTTTTCAGCGCCGGAGATGTCGTCAAACAGCTCAAGTTTCTCGACGAAAAGCCGCCTAAAGAACGCCAGATCGCGCGCGACCAACTGGACCAGATGGTCCACTACGCCGAAAGCGCCAATTGCAGGCGGCACGAACTGTTGCGCTACTTCAGCGAAACTTTCGAGGAGGACAACTGCGGCGGCTGTGATAATTGCCTTAGCCCGCGCGACACCTACGATGGCACGGTGGCCGCCCACAAGTTTCTCTCCTGCATCTATCGCGTGCGGCAGCTCAGCGGGTTCGACTTCGGCCTGAATCACATCGTTGAGGTGCTCACGGGCGCGGACACCGAGAATGTGCGCAAATGGAACCACGCGAAGGCCTCAACCTACGGCATCGGCAACGAACACAGCCGCCCCGAATGGAAAGCGATCGCCCGGCAGCTCGTGCGCCTGGGCTTCGTAAATCAGGCACCGGAGAAATTCAACGTGCTCAGCCTCACGCCCGAGGGGCTCGACCTACTTAAACAGCGCAAAAGCGTGATGCTGACCAAACCGGTGGCCGCCCCGCAACCACAGGCCCACCGCGCAGGCGAAATCGCTTGCGACGAAGTTCTTTTCGAGCGTTTGCGCCAATTGCGCAAACGGCTGGCTGACGAGCGCGCCGTCCCGCCCTACATCGTTTTCTCCGACGTCGCCTTGCGCCAGATGGCCCGGCTTTATCCCTCCAATTCACACGAGTTCGCCCGAATTAGCGGCGTGGGTGAAAAGAAATTGCAGGAATACGGCACAGTTTTCCTCGCCGAGATCGCCGATCATTTGCGCACAAACCCACGCCAGATTTTTGCGGATGACTCTTTCACTGCACCCGCTCCCCTGCCCGCCCATGTCCGCCTGGGCGCTACTGCCCACGAAAGCCTCCGCCAGTTCCGAGCCGGCGCTTCGGTTGAGCAGATTGCAGCGCAACGCAAGCTGGTAGCGAGCACGATCTACGGTCACTTGGCCGAGGCCATCACCGCCGGTGAGCAGGTTGACCTCAGCCAACTGCTCACCATGGAAGAACAACGGGAAATCGCTGCTGTTTTCGATCAGAAGGGACTCGAAAGACTGGCTCCCGTCTTCGAGGCGCTGGGTGGCAGATATGATTACGGGCGAATTAAGCTGGTGCGGGCCGCGCTTACTCGATCTCCAGAGTCTGCTGCGGACCGTCCAGGATGATCCGATACTGGTTCAGCACATCGCGACCGAGCAGGATGAACGATTCATCGGGAGTCTTGATCACCTCCACGGTGACGGGTTCGCATCCTCGTATCGCTAACCTCACGACGTATGTCGGCGCAGTTCTAAGGATTCCGTCAAAACCCGCAACCTTCATGGAATCCAATGCTACAGCGCCCAAATCCTGAAGTACGTTTGCAGGCACTGCCGTAAGATCGGCCGCAGTGTCCAGTTGCGCCGGGAGATTCTCCAATGTGACACCGTTCTCGGCTAAACCGAGGCTTACATGGATAAACGGCGCAGGAGGACTAACCTGCTGGTTGTATCGGTAGCGCACTATTGGACACGGCGGGGGCTGGGTATGCGCACGATCCTGGGCTGCTCTGTCACTTCGCTAACGTAAATCGGAACATATCCGAATTTCGCGTAAACACGAAGCGCCAGAGCAATTTTGTCGTCACCAAAATCCACCACCCTCTCTTCATGGATTGCGACATATTTGCCTTTGTGAGTACGCATCAAGGAAGGAAGAAGTCGTGAAAACGCACTCCGCTCGCGCTCCCACTTATCCGGCGTTGACCCAGGCAAATTAATCTGGGGTGCAGGCAAAAGCTCGCTGTCTTTCATAGTGGTAACATTGCACATTTACCCGCCTCCAAGAAGCGAAATTTTCTCTTCTGGAAACTTCCTCCGCTTGAGGGTTGAAGCTTTTTTGAAGTTTGGAGTTTGATGTTTGAAGTTTCTCTGGTGTTTGGTCTTTGGGGTGCAGGACAAAATTGTGAGAAAACCCAGTTTTGCTCATTTTTTATCTTGAAATGTGACTAGTTACTAGT